>CAZUVE010000008.1:0-37619 GCA_964623735.1 uncultured Halobacteriales archaeon
GGCCGACCCAGACCGCCAGGGGGACCGACTCCTGCGCGGCCTCAATCCGCTCGACGAGGGGGACCGACTCCTGTGCGGCCTCAACCAGCTCGACAATGGGGCCGTCGCCGCTGGCGCCACCGTCGCTACCCGCTGGCAGCACGACCGACGCGTTGGCGGCGGCCGACTCCAGGTTCGTGCCCGCGCCGTCGAACCGGGCGCGGACACCTGCCGACTCGTCCGCGGCCACCCCGGAGAGAGCCGACCGGGTGACCGTCGCACGGTAGCGGCCCTCGGAATCTGTCCGGACGGTCCTTGCAGTCCCGCCGAGGTCGACGACGATGTCCTGTGACGGGACCGGCTTCGCGCCGTCGTCGCCGGCCGTCAACCGCCCGGTAACGACGACGGTATTGCCGTCAGGGCTGGCGTCCACGGTCAGCGCGGTCGACGTCTCGCGAACCGCAAGCGTCGTCGTCGCGGTCACCGGCGCGATCGCCCGGCCCGACACCCCGAGGGTCGTTCGGACCGTCACGTCTCCGGGTGGGACCGTCGCGTCGAGGCTGGTGCCGGTCACTGCCCGGCCGCGGTCGTCGGTCGTGGCCTCCCCGACTGGCTGGCCCGCGAGCGTCGTCACAACCGGGACATCCGGAACGGCGGTGCCGTTCGCCACCAGCACGGCGTCGGCAGAGAACGCGTCGCGGTAGCCCACCCGGTCTGGAGCGACGGTCGTCCTGAGCGCGGGTTCGACCTGCCGGACGCGCAGTGACAGGCGCGTCCCGGAGCCGTTGTACTGTGCGGTCGACCGGGGCACGTACCGCACCGGCACGGTCGTCGCGTTCGCCGCGATCAACACCGGCCGGTAGGTCACCCGGAACGTCCCGTCCGGTGCGGTCGTGGTCCGGTGGGTCGATGGGCCGATCCGGAGGCGGATCGTCCGGTTCGTGACGGCCGTGCCGTTGGCCAGGCGCAACCGGCCCCGGAGTTCGGCCGGCGAGGTGAACGACGCGACACTCCGGTTCGTCCGGACCGACAGCCGGGTGTCGACGAACGTCTCGACCCGGACCTCTTCGGCCGTCTCCTCGAGTTCGCGCGTGACGTTGCGCACCCGGCGCCGGATGTTGGAGGTGTCGGTGCCGGTCTCGTTTTCGATCGTCCCGAGCGCCCGTCGTGCGCCGGTACCCTGCTGGCCCGCCTCCTGCGCGAGCCGGGTCAACTGGCGTGCGTGTCGCCGGGTTGCGGCCGTGTCCCTCCGGTCGCGGGCCTCCTGGTAGTCCTCGTAGGTGTCGTCGAACTCTCTCGCGGTCGAGGTCAGGTTGCGCTGGCGGTTCCGTGCACGCTCGAAGGCCTGCGGGGTCTCCTCGGAGACGCCGCCGGTCTCCCCGGCCACGTGGGCGTACTGACCCAGCCGTCGCTGGAAGTCGTCGCCGAGGAGCCGGTCTGCGGCCTCGTACTGGTCTTCGGAGAGCCGCAGCGAGTTCTCGCGGAGCCGGTCGGCGAGCCGCGTGTTGAGCCACCCCCCGACACGGTCGAGATCACCCCGTTCTCCGACAGTCTCGGGGTCCTCGTGTACCGTGATATTCGTCTCGTTCGTGGACTGGGCGAGCGCCTCCGTCGTTGCGACGCCCGCCGCGCCGACCGTGGCGAGCACGATGACTGTGCCGAGGACCGCGGCGAGTCCGGCGGCCGTCGCGACGGAGCGAGTCACACTGTGACTCTCGCCGAGCACGGATAAAAATCCCTCTCTCCGCCCCACGCCGGCCGCGGCCCCTGGAACCAGAAATTTCAAACCCTCGCCGGCAGAGATACGGGCAATGCGAGTCACCCGACGGTTCCGGACGGTCGCGGGCCTCGGGCTCGTCCTCGCCGGGTGGGGGCTGGTTACCGGCGCGCCCAGCCTGCTGGTGGGGGCCGGCGCAATCGGCGCCTGGCTGGTTGTCGCGCAGGTGTCGTTTCTGTCGGCCATCGACCGGACTCTGCCCGGGTTGGACGTCGCCCTCCGGCCCGAGACCGAGCGGGTGACTGCCGAGGAGACGACCGGGGCGACGCTGTCGGTCTCGTCAGACACGACACGGGGGGTCTCGCTCCGGGTGACGGCGACCCTTCCGGTCGGGGTCGAGGGGACGATCGAGCCTCTGACTGTCGAGGCCGCGACGGGGGAACGCCGTACTGCTGCCCTCCGCTGGCCGGTCGCCGGCGAGTTCGCGTTCGACACCCCGGAGGTGACGTTTCTCGACCGGTTCGGGCTGTTCACGCAGACAATCGCACACGGCGAGAGCCCGACGGTCGTGGTCGAACCCCGGGCGCCGCGTGAGATCCACGTCGGGAGGGCCGGCGACACTGTCGCGGCAGGCTTCGGGGACCACCGGACGGACCAGACCGGCAGCGGCGTGCGGCCGGCCGAGGTCCGGGAGTACGTCCCCGGCGACGCGATCAGGCAGATCGACTGGAAGGCGACCGCCCGGCTGGCCGACACCCACGTCAGGGAGTTCGAAGTCGAGACGGACCGCGAGACGAAGCTGTTCGTCGACCACCGTCGGTCGATGGGTGTGGGCCCCGAGGGCGAGCGTAAACTCGATTACGCCCGCCAGGTGGCGCTCGCGATTCTCGCCGGCGCACGGAGTCCCGACGAGCCCATCGGGTGTTACACTGTGGGCGACGAGGGTCTCACCGCCACGTTCGAACCGGACACCACCCACGACCACGCGAACGCCATCCGTCGCGCGCTGCTCTCGCTGGCCCCCACGACCCCGGCCGACGCCACTGCCGGCCCGGGCACGGGCACGTTCTCCCCTGCCGTTGCCCGCCGCCGCGCAGGGCGTCTCGCGGATACCGACGCCGAGTCGGCGTTCGCGGCGATTCTGCGGCCGTATCTCGCGGACCAGACGCAGTACGTCCGGCGGGTGCAGGCGCGGCCGCTGTTCGACGCGGTGACCACGTTCGGTGCCGGCCGCCGGCAGACTGCGTGGGCGGTCCTCGTCACGGACGACACCGACAGGGCGGAACTCCGCGAGACGGTCAGGCTGGCCCGCCGGCTGAACACGACCATCTCGGTGTACCTGACGCCGACAGTCCTGTTCGAGGAGGGCGCCCTGACCGACCTCGAGGCGGCGTACGACCGCTACGTCGCCTTCGAGTCGTTCCGCCACGAACTCGATACGCTGGCCGGCGTCGCCGCGCTCGAGGTCGGCCCGGCCGACCGGTTGAGCGCGATTCTCGACGCCGGCCGGGCCGACACCCGTGGGGTGGAAGTGTGACCGACACTCTCCACGCGACGCTCGCGACGCCCGGCTGGGAACGGGATCCCGGAGCCTGGGAGGGGGTCGTTCTGTCCGGTGCGGCCGTCGTCTTCTGGCTGTTCGGCGGCCTGCCCGGGGCGGCGCTCGCACTCGCTGTCGGGTCGACCGCAGTTTTCCTGCCGTCGGTTGCCGTCTTCGCGCTCGCACAGGTCGCGCTAGCCGTCGTCCTCCCGGAGACTCCTGCGCCCGGGACGATCCTCCTCGGCGAACTGCCGCTCCTGGGGGTGCTGGCGCCGGCCATCGACCGGCACGTGTCCCGTCGGCGCCTCGGCGTTGCGGGCCTGCTCGGCGGAGCCATCGTTGGACTCGCCGTCGCCGCCGCGGTACTCGCCCCGCGCCCGTGGGTCGCCGCGCTCGTCGTCTTCGGCGCGGTCGCCCTGTGCCTGTACGGCACTCACCGATACGCAGTGGTCCGGTACACGATCGATGAGTGACGCCAACCCGGATTTGCCCGGCGACGAGTCCCCGGATGGAGCGACTGGCACGGACACGACGGCCGGCGAGGGCGCCGACGAGGGGACCGGGACCGGGAACGAGGAGTCCGGCCACGGCCGGGACAGGGCGGACCTGCTCGCGGAAGTCGAGTTGCTCAGAGAGGAGAACCGGCGGCTCCGCGAGTCGTACGTCCGGGCAAAACGCTCCCAGAACCGGCGGGTTGCGGCCGGGTTCGTCGTGATCGGGCTGGCGGCGACGGCCGGGGCCGCCGTCTTCCCGACCGCCAGGACTGTCCTGCTCGCGCTGGGCGCGACGGGGCTGTTCAGCGGTCTCTTGAGCTACTACCTCACCCCGGAGCGGTTCGTGGCCGCCGGCGTCGGCGCGGGTGTATACGCGACGCTGGCGGCCAACCTCGCGGCCGTCGCGACCGAACTGGGGCTGGCCGACAAGCACGTCTACGTTCCTGTCGGGACGGCCCGCGCCCGCGTGAAACTGTTCGTTCCCCACCACGAGTCGTACACGCTCCCCGACGACGAGGCGTTGCAATCGGTCTTCGTCGTCACCGGCGACCCCGACGAGCGCGGCGTCGCGTTCGACCCGGCAGGCGACGGGCTGTTCGAGGAGTTCGAACGTGCGCTGGACGGCCCCCTCGCCGGGACGGTACCCGACCTGACCGGTCAGATCCGGGACGGGATCGTCGAGCAGTTCGAGATCGCCGGGGAGGTTGCGTTCGACAGCGACGCGGGCGGCCGTGTGACTGCCGAGATCCGGGGCGACGTCTACGGTGACGTGAGCCGGTTCGACCACCCCGTCCGGTCGTTCGTCGCCGTGGGGCTCGCCCGCGGGCTGGACAGTCCGGTCCGGATCGCACACGCCGACGACACGACCGTTACCTTCCGGATCGGTGCGCAGGACGGAACGGGCTCGGGGGAGTAGTGCGACTCCCCGTAGCCCCCGTGTACCGGGTCGGGACACACCGGACCCCGTCTCGTAACAGCCGACAGCACGGAAGGGCGTCCCGGGCAGCGACGACGTCGTCCGGCGACCGGGAAAATTTAATTCCCGGGAGCGAACAGTATCAATCCGGCGTGTGACATGTTCGGGTGTCAAAACTGTGGGGGAGAGGACCTGAGCGCGATACCCAGGTCACGCTGTGAGAACTGTGACAGCGTCGTGTGTAGCCACTGCCTGAACAACGAACTGGAACCCGAGGGAGGAGCATACCTCCGGCGGATACAGAGACGGCGACACGACTGTCCCTTCTGCGACGAGTACCGCCACTTCCGGTGAGCACTCTGCCGCTGTATCCACGGCGGGACGCGTCTACTCGCAAATCCGCAAGCGCTCGCCTGAACCGCCGTCGAGTACCCGCGTTCCTTTCGCAGGCCGAGTTCGGGCCCCGGCGCCAATCGTGACTACGCGTGACTCACGGTGATTGCTGTAACTGTGTACCGCGCACGACGAACGACGCCAGTCACACCTCGATAGCTGTCCGTCCGCGACGGGCACCCGTGGCGAGGCCGGTCCGCGCCCGTCCCGGTACGGGACTCGCCCCGGAAGCACTCTCTCGCCGTTTCTATGGACTGTCCCCGTCGGGGCCATCTACAGTTCGTACCTCTTGAGTTGATTGTACGTCGGCGGGTGGCCGCCGACCTCGTAGGCCACCAGCGCGACTTCTTCGATTGGAACTGTCGGGAGTTGCAACTCCCGGTTGGCCTCGAGGAACTCGACGAGCGCCCCGAAGTCCCTGTCGTTGCCGAAGTAGCCAAACGTCAGGTGCGGTATGAACTTCTCGTCGTCGCGGTCGAGCGTCGCTATTCCGCCGTGGTCGCATATTCTCCGGTTCAGCCCGGTCAGCCGTCCGCCGTCGGCTACCTCCCCGTACACGACATCCGGAAAGAGGTTCAGGCGGGGGAGTTCGACGTCGAACGGTTCGTACCTGGATACTACGTTCGACACGACCCTGTCTACGCGGTTGACGGCCGGGGACGGATTCTCGATTCCGGTTGTCGACGGCTCGACCTCGGTGTCGAACAGTTTGGCCGTGATGTGCAGCACGCTGGACGGCAAGGGGTCGAAACACTCGAACTGGTCGAGCGCGTCACAGATTCGCTCGCACGCCGAGAGGACGTCGGGGTCGGTGACTTCAGCGAGCAGGACGAGCCGGTATCCGTCCACTCTCTCGTCCGTGTCGGTGAACGGGGTGATGTCGTGGCGCTGCTTCCAGAACTCTGTCGCGTCCGACGCCATCCTTTCATCGTGCATAGCCACCTGACCCCGGGCAGAGCGGCTCGCCCACTGTGTTACCCGCCGGCACCCCCCGAGTTCGTGACACTGACGGTCCCCGGAGTCCCCGTGTTCGAACGCATTCTCGCGGCCGTTCTCTCTGCCGGGAGTCACCGTCGCCGGGCCCGCCGCCCGGTTCCCGTCTGGATCCCCCGTCCCGACGGACGCACGCCCTGGTGCGTTCAGCCGCAACCGGTTCGGCCGAGGTGGCGGGGTACAGACTCGGCCCGCGAACCGACCGACCGTTCCTCCTGTCGGGACTGACACTCTCCACGACGTATCCGAGTCTGTCGACGGTCCCTCCAACCGTCGCGGGTTTGAGCTTCACGGCTTGGTCTTGTTCTTTGTTAGGTTGGAGCCTGATATACTTGCCTCCGGCCCGGACCGACGGACGCCCTGTCGACACCCCGGGGTGGGGCACATCGTCACGTCAGTATAGCCGACAGTAGCAGTACACCCGAAGTGGCCCCGCTGTGCTGTGGGTCGCGTGAGTATCAAAAGGTCTTTGCCAGGTTTCCGATAACTACTGCCTGTGTTGACTGCCCTCCGATCGGCCCTCGTCTCCCCCGGATCGTTCTTCCAGCGAGAAGCCGAGGATCCCGGTCTCCGTGACCCTGTCCTGATCGTGGCCGTCGTCGCAGTGATCGGGGTACTGAGTTCGGTGCCGGTGATGCGGGCCGTCCTCGGGACTGTTCCCGACGCGGCTGGTCCGTTCGTGCTCGTCGGACTGGTGGTCGGAACGGTCGTCGGCTTCGCGGGGCCGTTCGTGGTCTGGCTCCTGTACTCGCTGCTGTTCTACGGGCTGTCGGCTCTCTTCGGTGGTGACGGCGAGTTCCGGGACGTGTTCGCGCTCGTCGGGTGGGGCTTTGCGCCCGAGGTGGTCTCGAGCGTTGTCGGTGGCGTCGTCACTGTGCTCCTCCTCTCGCAGGGCGATTTCTCGACCCCCCAGCAGGCACAGCAGTTCTCGCAACTCGCCCTGAACAGCCCGCTCGGGCTGGTCAACCGGGGTGTCAATCTGGCGATGACCCTCTGGTCGGCGTGGCTCTGGCTGCACGCCGTTGCCGCGGCCCGGAACCTGTCCCGGCGCGCAGCAGCGGCCACCGTCGGCGTGGTCGTCCTCGCGGCGGTCGTGCTCGGACTCGTCTCGGCGGTCCTCGCGACCTCGGGTACTGTGTGAACGGCCCGGCGGCACGGACTCGCACGGACTGTCACCTGGGTCCCGGTACGACCGCGCTGTCGCGTCTCTTTGTGGACTTGTAGCCGACAGCGTCAGCACACCAGCTACCGGCCTGTCCCGATGTCGACGAACAACCGTGCGATGTCGACTGTCAGTTCCGCCTCGATCCAGGCCGCCACGGCGATAGCGAGGAGTGCGCCCGCACAGAGACCAGCAGCTTCGATCGCCTCCTGACGCGTTATCGGGCGCCCGGTCGCGCCGCGCAGGTACAACACCAGTCGCCACGTGACGCGGTAGGCGACACCGCCGACGAGGAAAAACGCCGGGAGTTCGAGAACTCCGTGCGGGAGGACCAGAGCGAGAACCTGGAGGAGTTCACCGTTGGCCAGACCCAGATAGACGACAGTACCGACGAGCAGGCCGTTGAAGAACAGACCCACGGCGGAGGTGAGACCGAAGGACAGAGCACCACCGGCGACAACCGCGAGCGCGACGACGTTGTTCGAGAATATCGACCAGACGGTGATGGTCTCCGGATACAGAGCGGGACCCCGAAACGCGTCGGCGGCGGCTGCGAGCGCCTGCGGCGACGTGACTGCCATCGCACCCCCGCCGGCGACGACTCCGGCGAAGAACGTAGCCACCGCGAGGCCGACGTGTGGATAGAGCCAGCGACGCAGCGCCGCACGGAACCGCCACTCCGGGCCGAATCCATCGATCGACGCGAGCCAGCTTCTGGCCATGCCTGCACAAGGGTCCGACCGGGTGATGGTCCTTGTGCTATCCCCGCGCCCCAGGCGCGATTTCGGGTGTGAGCGTCTCCCCTGGCTGGCGGGAGCCGCGCCGGAGCCAGTGGTCCCGCACGGTGGACAGCCCGACGCTCCGTGCGCGAGGGCGGTCACCTCTCTTCGTGACGGCCCCGGCCATCGGCCGAGACGTGGGCGTCATCGGAGGTCCGGGCACTCGGTGCCGGCACACTCTCCCGTACGTCTGCAACGATCGCTGCGGGTGTGACATCGCCCAGGCGGGCGTCCGTCGACAGCAGCAGGCGGTGAACGAGAATCGGCTCCGCGAGCGTCTTGACGTCGCCGGGGATGACGTAGTCCCGGCCTGCGAGCGCCGCACGCGCCTTCGCGGTGTGGAGGAACGCGAGCGACGCCCGCGGCGACGCTCCGTGCTCGACGTGCTCGTGGCTCCGGGTCGCCTCCACGAGATCGAGGATGTACTCCCGGACGTCCTCGGAGACGTGCACGTCCGAGACGGCCGCCCTGGCTGTGCGGAGGTCCGCGGGATCGACAACCTGCTCGACGGTGTCCGGCCCCAGTCCCGGCGTGTCGTCGAACCGGTCGACAATCTCCCGCTCGTCGGCCCGGTCGGGCACGGTGACGGTGAGCTTGAGCCGGAAGCGGTCGCGCTGTGCCTCGGGGAGTTCGAAGGTTCCGTCCATCTCGAGGGGGTTCTGTGTGGCGATGATCATGAACGGGTCCGGCAGTGCGAGGGTTTCGCCCTCGATAGAGACGTGGCGTTCCTCCATCGCCTCCAGGAGGGCGCTCTGGGCCTTGGGCGTCGCGCGGTTGATCTCGTCGGCGACCACGATATTCGCGAACACGGGCCCGCGCTGGAGTTCGAACTCGCCGGTGTTCTGGCGGTAGACCGTCGTGCCGGTGATGTCTGCAGGGAGGATGTCCGGCGTCATCTGGAGGCGGTTGTAGTCGAGGCCCGTCGCGCGGGCGAAAACGTTCGCAAGCGTCGTCTTCGCGACCCCGGGGACTCCCTCGAGGAGAATGTGGCCGTCGGTCAACAGCGCGATGGTCAGCCGGCGGACGAGCCGGTCCTGGCCGACCAGTACGCGCGAAACCTCGGCAGCAACGGTGTCGTGGAGTTCCTCGGGGCTACTCATCTGTCCGGACCTTCTCGTCGCTCTGTATAAGAGTTTGTGTGAGCCGCCCGAGACGCGCCTCGTCCCAGTCGGGATACCGCTCCCGGAGGCTCGCGACCACTTCCTCGTGGCTCGCCGCCGGCGGATCGGCACGTTCCGGCCCGAGGCGGTCGGCTGCTGTTCGGACGCCGCCGGCGAGACGGTGCCGTCCCACGACGGCTAGCACGACCGCGAGACCGCCGACCACCCGTGCGACCGGCGATCCACGGATCGCGATGACAACCCACGCGACCGGTGGCAGCCCGCCCGCGTGGGAGACGTCGATGGCCGCGCGGTCGTGGGCCGCGAGGACGTTCCGTGCGAACTGGCTGTTGTCCGCCTCGTCGAGCATCGCGTTGATGAACAGGTCCGGATCGCTCGCCGCGACGACCCGGCCATCCCCGACGCGCTCGACGGCCACGACCGGGGACGCCCGGAGTGTCTCTGCGTCGTCCAGTTGCTCGTTGCGGTTGGGATCGAGATACGCGAACGAGGACGTGCCGGCGAGCTGGGTCGCGTTCTCGAGGCGCAGGACGGTGCCGTGGTTGAGCGCCAGCCGGTCGACGCCGCGTGTATAGGGATGTGTAGTGACGTTCGTCGCGAGAGGAAGGGCGGGACCGTGCGTGTACTGGTCCTCGTCGCGGACCGGCGCGCCCTCGAGGCGGACCGTGACACCCATCTCGGCCAGCAGCCGGTCGGTCGCCGGGCCGAAGTCACCGGCGACGACGACCGTGCCGCCCGCGGCGGCGAACTCGCGGACGGCGGCCGCCTCTTCGGCGGTGTAGGCCTCCTCCGGCGCGAGCACGAACACGACGGTTCCCGGGGCTTCGAGGCTCCGGTACTCCGAGGTATTGCGGACCACAGCCACCTCGGTGCCGGCCGCCCGGGCCTCCGACCGCAACTCCGAGGTGCCATCCCACGCCGGATTGTACGTGCTGAACGCCGTCCCGGAGACGCTGCCCGCGACGACCAACGCACTCCCCGTCACGAGCGCGAGGACCACGAGCGCCACTACCGGGTACGGACGGTCCACGATCAGAACACTCCCTGGGGCAGAATCTCCAGAATGCGCTTGATGACGATGTAGCCAAAGCCGATGAGCCCGAGAACGATGAGCCACTTGAGGCGCGCGCGCCACCGGGGTGTGACACTGAACGGCGCCGTCAGCTCGACGACGACCAGGAACCCGATCAGCGAGATGACAAAGAAGAGTTCCAGCGAGAGGGTCCCGAGGAGTGCCAGGCCGAACACGGTCGCCAGCATCCACGCCAGGTGACCGACGATCAACTGCTGGCGCCGCCTGGTTGCCATGTGGCTCCCTTCGACGCGGCGCTACTAAAAACAGACGCGTGCGAGCTCGAAACTGTGCCCGAGCGACTGGACCACCCTCGCGAGCTGTGTCGTCGCGATTCACCAACAGAGTACTAACTCCGGGCTCCGGCAGTAAATAAAAATTACAAGATAAAAAGTATATCTATTATGTGAAAACACACTACGACCTGTCGATCCCTCGATCCGACTGAGACAAATTGCCGCGGGACGGTGCCGGACAGACCGCCTGACAGCGCGCGGTCGTGCCGATGAACGATTACAGCAGTCTGCACGGATCGATTCGATCGATCTGGAGTCCGATGATCCAGGACAAATATAGGATAAGTACATAATACTGCAAAAAAATATGACGAACGTACGTACCTCGTGAAGCTCCAGAGATAGAAGGGGACAGATCCGAACACGCCCGGAGGGATTACGATCATACAACTGTAAGTGAACGTTCTTTCCGACGCGGTCGTGATCTCGCTGCGATGGTCGCCCAATTGTTCGAATATACTGAACACGATCGGTGGATATGTCCTCCCACGACCGGCTACAGCTCCGTGGAGAGACTCGATCCCGCGGAGTCGGTACTGCTCACGGGCTCACAGCCGACAGTATCAGGAGTTGTGTTCGAGCTCCAGTTCGATCACATTCCGGGTCTTCGAGAGGAGATACGGGTAGTTCTCGGTGAAAGTTGCTCCCCGCATTCGGCTGGTAGGACCGGCTATGCTGACCGCCCCGAGTACGGCGCCACCGGCATTGAGGATCGGAACGCCGACGCCGTTGATGCCTTCGATGTGTTCCTCGCGATTGAACGCGACGCCGTCCTCCCGGATACTGTCCAACTCTTCGTACAGTTCGTCCCGGCTGGTGATCGTCTGGTCGGTCGTCTGTGGAAGGCCGCGGTCGTCGAGTATCTGTTCGACTTTCGTCTCCGGGACGTGAGCCATCATCGCCTTCCCGAGGGCGCGGTTGTGGAGCGTGGCCGTACGACCGATCGGCGCGTCGACGTCGAGTGCCTCAGACCCGCCCGCCTTGTAGAGATAGACTCCGAGGCCGCGCTGTTCGGTGGAGAGTATCACCAGTTCGCCCGTCTTCCGTCCCAGTTTGTCGATTTCGGTCCGTGCTGCCTCGAAAAGCGGGATTCGCTGACGCACCCGAAATCCGAGCTTCAGAAATTCCATGCTCAGTTTGTACCTCGTTCCCTCTCTGACGACGAATCCCTTCTCCCTGAGCGTATCGAGGTGGTAGTGTGCCGTGCTCTTGGCGATATTGAGCTGCTGTGCTATCTCGGTCACCCCGGTCGCCCCGCCCTCGTCCAGCACCGAAATCACGTCCAGGGTTTTCGACCTCGAACCGCTGGACCGCGTATCACTATCCATGCTACGTTGTGCCGGACCATCATCAATAAATGTTCGCATTATTCGAACACGAGCGGACCGACACTTTCCCGCTATCGTGTACCGGGCGTATTTGAGTACGGTTTCACAGTGGTTGCCGTAACGAATTGCCGTGTCGATTGCGTTCCCCCGACGGTCAATCGGGTAGTGGGTCGTACTGACCGGTATGATTACCTGGAGAGATTCGGCATCCGGGACGCCGAATCTCCTTGAGGTGTAGCCGACAGACGAGTCCGCAGTCGTTCGTATAGTTCGAACCAGGGTCCGGCTCCGCAAGACCGGACCTGGCCACCGTGCGGTGATACTGTCGGCTGTGCCTGCGTGAAGATATTCGTCACCCCGGGGTGTCGACACTGCTCACGCGCCTATAGCCGACAGTGTGCTAGTGACTGCCGTACCTGTGTACCGGTGCGACCGTACGACGTCGTGCGGTCGATACCGAAATGGCTTACCACAGTCACTATGAGTCGACTGTTCCGTGGAGGGCGATCAAAACGTCTCCACACAGTCGGTATCAGGCCGTGCGGTCGACCGATCGACCTGCGAGTAGCGGATCGCGTTCGATATGCTCTAACATACAGTGTGCGTCGCCCAGGTAATATCCGGCGCTGTCGCCGGCTGTCCGGTATCGCTCGGCACAACGTTTATACTCCGTCCCGGAAGAGTACGGGATACCAACCCATGAGAGCAAGTGCCATCGTAATGGAAGAGCCCGGAGCGGTCAGTATCGAGGACATCGAACTCCCGGACGTAGGCCCCGACGACGTGTTGCTTCGAGTCGAACTGACCGGAATCTGTGGGACAGACGTTCACATGTACAACGGGGGGATGGACCTCGACTTCCCCGTTGTCCCGGGCCACGAGTTCGCGGGAACCATCGAACAGGTCGGTGAGAACGTGACAGAAGACTCGCGAGGTGCCGGGATAGCGGAGGGAGATGACCTCTCCGTCGTGCCCGCGATGCCCGGGGGCGAGGACGACTGGTACTCGCGCAACATGCCAGGGCGGCCGCGGTTGAGCAAGAACCCGGACCGGTTCGGCTTCGACAACGTCGGAAAGAAGTACGCCGGCGGGATGTGCGAGTACGTCGTCCTGCCACCCGAGGCAGCTTACTACCGACTCCCCGATAACATGGACGTCGAACTCGGGGCACTCGTCGAACCCTTGTCGGTCGGGATGCACGCGTTCGAGCGGTCGATGCAGCCCGGACTCCCCCACATCCGGGAGGGGTTCGGAATCGGACAGAGCGTCGCGGTCCAGGGGGCAGGTCCGGTCGGTCTCTTCGCAATCTGCTCGGCCGACGCCGCTGGGGCGGAGCAGATCATCGCAATCGACGCGCTCGATAGCCGCCTCGAACTGGCCGCAGAGTTCGGCGCAACCGACGTCGTGAATCTCGCCGAAAACGGGCAAGAGGAACTCGTACAGACAGTCAAGCAGTTGACCGTCGGTAACGTCGGCCCCGACATCGTCATCGAGGCTGCGGGTGTCCCGGCAGCCGTCGAACAGGGCGTCGAACTCCCCCACGATGGTGGTACATTTGTCGAAGCCGGTCACTTCGCGTACAACGGCGAATGCGAGATCAACCCCACCCGGATCGTCCAGAAGGAACTGGACATCCTCGGCAGTCTGGCGTATCCGCCGACACAGTTCGGGTCGGCGATTGCGCTCATCGACCAGCGTCGCGACGACGTTCCTTTCAGAGAGTTGTTCAATTTCAAGACAACGTTCGAGGACGCCGAGGACGCCTACCACGCCCAAGAGAGCGGTGAAGCCTACCGGGCGACGGTTCATCCCCACGGAATCGACTGATCCAGACTGTCGTGGCTCTGTACCGGATCGCCCGACAGCAAGTGATCACCCCGGAAGACGGCGACAGCAGTCTGTCTGACTCGGCTGCGCGTCGTCCTGTAAAATTTATATAAAACAATTGTTGAGGAAGATTTAACTATGGTCCCACACACAGACGTGTGTATGCCGAACAATAACAGAGGTCAATCCAGGCGTACCGTCATCAAGAAATCCGGGCTGGCGGGAGCCGTCGGTTTGATCGGGCTGGCTGGCTGTAGCGGCGACGGCGGCGACGGCGGCGACGGTGGTGACGGTGGCGACGGTGGCGACGGCGACGGTGGCGACGGTGGATCGACGGGTGACAGCGAGGGCAGCGGCGACGGCGAACTCCAGTTCACAATCGGCGGAGTGATGGTCGAACCAGGGAGCGGATGGGAGGGCGAGCAGCCGTCCGGTCACTGGGAGTTCGAGCGGCGGGTCGAGGAGCAGAGCGGCGGTCGTATCCAGATAGACAACGTCGCGGAGGGCCAGCTCTGTACAGAGACGAGCTGTCCGGACAAGGTGGTCAACGGTGTCGTCGAAATCGGGAGTGCCTCTATCGGGAACTCGAGCAAATTCTACCCGATGAACGACATCTGGATGTTGCCCTACACCTTCACCGAGGAACTCGCCGTCGCCCACACCCTCACCAAACCCGAAACCTACGAACAGTTCTGGGTGCCTTTCGCACAGGAGTTCGGCGTCGTCCCGGTCTGGTACCACGCTCCCGCGTTCAGGGCAATCAATATCGGCCTGGACAGGTACAGCAACATGGACGCCGAACCCATGCTTCCGAAACACACGGAAGGGATGGATTGTCGCCGGACCCTGAGTCAGGTATCAGGGATCGCACTGGACAAATGGGGGATGAACCCGGTATCGGTCGCGTGGAGTGACGCGCTCCAGGGGCTGCGCACCGGCACTGTCGGCGGGATGGAAGCGAGTCCGTCGCCGATCTGTGCGTACGGCGGCAATATGGCCGACTCGCTGGCTGCGAGCATCGTCAACGAGTGGATGATCCACAACGACGCGAAGTGGGCGAGCGTGGAGTGGCTCAAGAGTCTCTCGGAGGAGAACCGGACCATCCTTGCCGAGGAGTCGAAGAAACTCTACCGCGACCTCGTCCGGATGAACGACGAGATTCACCAGGAGCGACTCGGGATGTACGTCGACAATCCTTCGGAGGCGTCGTGTGCGGTCGAACACGACCTCCAGTTCAACTATCTGGATGACGACCAGATGCAACAGTGGAGAGACCAGGTCGTCTACGAGCAAAACGAGGACCTCTACTCGGACATCGTCTCCAGCGCCGACCAGATCGGCGTCGACGGCGTGGCCTTCCACGAGTATCTCGTGGACTCCGACCAGGAGAACTCGGTCCCGTCAGCCACCGACGATTTCACTGTCGACGCGTGGTGGGACGACTACCTCCAGGAGATGTAGACGTTTTCCCTGACACGCACATGTCGATTGTCAACGAAGCCAGCAGGAGAATCGAGCAAAACCTCGAAGGATACATCACGGTTACTCTGTTGTTTCTGTACACGTTTCTCATCGCATACACCATCTTCCAACGGTCAATCTTCGAGAACCCGCCCTCGTACACGCTCTCGGTAACGCTCCTGCTGTTTACCTGGATGACGTGGTTGGCGGCGGGGTGGGCGATCCGGTTCGACTCTCACTTCCGATTCTCGCTGGTCCGGGACAACCTCTCGAACCGCCTGAACTACCTGCTGCGGTACGTTGATTTCGTCTCCTGGGTCGGGTTCGCACTCGTCGTCGGGTTTTATTCGCTCGACTCCGTCCAGGCGCGCATGGAATCGGGCCGGGCAATCCTCGGCACGCCGATCCCTCTCTGGGTAGCCTACGTCGCCGTTCCGGTCGGTATGACCGTGATAATCGTCCGAGCGACACAGCAGATAGTCAGGATCCGGCGCAGGTACAAAAACGACGAAGACATCACTCCTACCTCCGACATCCAGAAATGATCCCGCTACAGTCTGTCGCGCTTGCGACGACAGACCTCCTGATACTGATCACGCTTCTCTCTGTTGTCCTGTTCGCACTCGGCATCCCGATCTATCTCGTCTTCGGGGTGTGGGCGTTGGCGTACCACCTGGTGGTTCCGACCTTTCCGGTCGTGAATATGTCACTGGCCCACTACGAGGAGCTACAGACCTTCCCCTTCACCGCGATTCCGCTGTTCATTCTCGTGGGGGACCTGATACGCGAGGCCGGGATTGCCGAGGACGTCATCGAGTTCGCACACGAGGTGTTCGGATGGGTGCCCGGCTCGTCGGGCAACACCGCGATCGGTACCGCGGGGATTTTCTCCGCGATCACCGGCTCGAACGCCGCAACGACCGCCTCCGTCGGATCGGCGCTCTTTCCCACGCTCCGTGACGAAGGGTACAGAGGGGACTACGCCGCCGGGACGATCGCGGCGGGCGGCGTTCTCGGCGCTATCATCCCCCCGAGTATACTGCTGATCATCTACGGCGTCACCTTCGGCGTCTCCATTGTGGATCTGTTCGTCGCTGGGGTAGCCCCGGGCCTGGCGATGCTCGTTGTCCTCGTCGCTATCAACTCCTACATAGCCAGAAAGAATGGATACGGGGTCGTCACGGAGTTCGGCATAAACCCGAGGAGAATCGCAGTAACAGCGTGGAACGCAAAGGTCGGTCTCGGCACCATCATCATCCTGCTGGGTGGCATCTTCCTGGGTATCTTTACACCGACCGAATCGGCGGCCGTCGCTGTGGTCTACATATTGATTTCGGCAGTCGCGTCGAGAAAAATCACGTCGCCCGACCAGATTCTGCGCGCGAGCTACTCCTCGATCATTCTGATCGGCATAATCATCCCGATGGTCGTCACGTCGATTCTGATCCAGCAGGGGCTGTCCAACCTCGGTCTTCAGGAGGCGATCTCCGACGCCGTCATCGGGCTGGGCCACCCCGTCCTGATAATACTGGCAATCGTCCTGATCGTCCTGACCGCCGGGGCGGTTCTCGATTCGACGCCGAATCTCCTGATCACTGCCCCGATGCTGGCCGGTGCTGCGGCCTCGCTCGGATGGGAACCCGTTATCTGGGGGATCATCTTCATGATGGGTGACTCCATCGGGTTCATCACCCCACCCTACGGCCTGAACCTGTACATCATCAGCGGGATCGCAGACATCGACTACATCAAGGTCGCACGCGCCGCGTTGCCACACCTGTTCGGGCTGATCCTTGTCTGGATCGGATTCATGATACTCTACCTCTAGCCTCTCGCTCCGTCACGCCTCGGAACTCTGCCGCGATTCCCCGCCGCCGGTGCTGATACGTGTCGCCGTGGGTCAGTGCCGGATGACCGCATACTACCTGTGGTCCCGCCGGGACACGGGTACGGCATTCCGCACGATACTGATGATCGTGATACTGCCGGCCATACCTGCGTGGAGATATTCGACCTCAGCGAGGGTCGAAACTACTCACGGACCCGTAGCCGGCAGCACGAGTGGCCAACGGCGGGTACACCGACCGACGTACCCGCTGACGACCGTGCGACAGAACGGGCCAGGCAAAAGTCTCGAGCTGTGGTGGCTTCGGACGCTGACGGCACCACGTGTCTGTCAGGTGACACTGCCGGCCGTACGTCTGTAACGAATTTCGCGACCCCGGGATCGCGGACATCTTCGAACAGTTACAGCCAGCAGTATGAGTCTCTCCAGGTGCCTACTCGTACACGACGTTCCGGACCCGGTTGGCCTCGACGTGGTCCCAATCGTACTCGACACCGAGTCCGGGACCACTCGGTACGCCTACCGTTCCATCCTCGTCGATCGCGTCTATCCGGTCGGTGTAGCCGTCCTGGTACACTGGATACTCGGTGTGAGGTACCTGTGAGTCCGGGTGGACCAGGCCGAGTTCGTAGTAGTTCGAGTTACGGGTCGCAGCCATACAGTGACGCTGGGCGGGGCCGGCGAGGTGGTATTCGACGTCGAGGCCGTGTGCTTCTGCGGCCCTGGCGATCTTGATCGCGCCCGTAATTCCACCGTCCCACTCCGGGTCTGCTCTGGCAAAGTCGGTCGCGTCGTTGCTGACGAAATCGATGGTCGACTCCACCCCGCGGACGAGTTCGGTGAGTAGCAGGGGCGTATCGATGAACTCCCGGAGCTTTCTGTGCCCGTGCTGTGATCGGCTTCCGTCGCTGTACGGATCCTCGTACCAGAAGTAGTCGTACTCGTCACACATTCGTCCGACCCGGAGTGCGTCCGCGAACGTCTCGTACTCACAGACGGGGTCGTGCATCAACTGCATCCTGTCCCCGACCCGTTCCCCGACTGTCCGTACGAGTTCGACCTCTCTCCCGACGTCGACTCTGTCTTCCCCACACCAGGTGTGGGTTTTGAACGCCCCGTACCCGTATTCGTAACACGTCTCGGCGAACTCCGCGAACGCTTCCCCGGTAGCGAACCCGCGGTCACGCCCTGCAAAGTACGTCGAGGCGTACGCAGGCAGTCGCTCCCGGTACGTGCCGAGTAGTTCGTGGATCGGTGCGCCGTAGAGCCGTCCGGCGAGATCCCAGAGAGCGATGTCGATCAGGCCGAGCCCCATCTGGTCGTATTTGCGCAGTACCTGCCGCAGCGAGTTCCAGTGTCTCTCCCGCTTGAGCGGATCTCTGCCCAGCAGGTAGGACGCACACGGCTCGACCTGCGCGACCGCGGGTTCGTTCCCCCCGATATACGCCCCGGTGACTCCGACATCGGTGTGTATACGAATTCCATGTGCTGTGCGCTCGTGTGTCTCGTCCGGGGAGTAGACGAGTTTCTGCGTTGCCGGGTCCTTGCTGACACCTTCGACGGGGTACGTGAAGGAATCGACCGCGATCTGTGTTATCTCCGGACACATGGAAGACTCTCACCTCGCTCTCGCTTGTCTCACAGCGGACCTCGGTTGGACGTTTCCACGGCTGCCAGCACGTTCGGTTGCGCTCCAATTCATGGGAACTGGCTCTCCCTCCGTGTACAAATAACTGAGGGTCGGAGCCTGCCCGCCGGGTCTCGCACGGACTGCTGTCGGTCAGTGCCAGGTCGACTACACGACGGCGTGCAGTCATACTGGTAAACGGTACACCAACCCGTTTGGTAGTAGTTGCGGTAAGTCAGTGCCGGATCGGCCACACGCCGTCGTGCGGTCGACCGGTACACAGTTACAGCAGTCACTATCACAGTGTTTCGTGTGATACTGTCGGTTGTGCGCGCGTGAGCAGTGCCGGCACCCCGGGGTGTCGAATAGCGTTGGGCAGGTATAGCCGACAGCCTAAGACGCAGTTCCGGCGACAGGTCAGCGAACACGACAGCATCACGTCTCGGACTCCGCTCGCTTCCGATCAGTGTCTGCCGACTCCGGTCGGCGTGTGGTCCGACACCCGGGGGCTGTACTGGCCGACAGATCGGTCGATAGCAGTCGCCGCGTCACGACCCGGCGAATGTCTATCGGGGACTCCGTCGGCCAGTATGTGTGTCTGGACGCCCGGACTCTGCGTCCGTGACCGGGCGGACAGACCGTCTGTCCGGTGACAGTCTCCCCTCTGGTTTCTGCCCCGCCGGGCGTATCACGGGGGAGAAGCTTCGTGCCGTCGGGGTCGCGTACTAGTGGCTGGCAGACACAAACGCGTCAGTCACGCCCGCGAGGCTATCCACAGTCAGATCGGGTTCGCCGTCGAAACGATCCCACGGCCTGTCGTCGCGATTGACCCAGACCGTCTGTATACCGGCGTGCTTTGCGCCATAGACATCGTACCAGGGCGTCGCAACGTGCGCAACGCCTGTTTTGGTCCCTCCGACCCGGTCGATAGCATGGTCATACAGACGTGGATCGGGTTTGTAGATCTCGATTTCATCAGCACTTATCGTGTCCTCGATCAACTCCTCGATACTGGCAGACTCGAGCATCGCGTTCAGCACCTCGGGATTCCCGTTCGATAGGACGTATAGATCGTACCCAGCCTCGGCGAGGTTTTGCAGTTCCGGCCGCACGTCGTTGTAGACGTCGAGATCGAAGAAGACTCCAGTAAGATCTTCCAGGACCGACGCCGGGAGTTCCTCGTCGTGGACGGCGAGCGCGTACTCGAGAGCGTCCCGAGTCGTCTCGATGTACGTCCTGTACTCACCGGTGAACGTGCTCACCATCCGATAATCCACGGCACGGAATCTCCAGAGCTCTCCAATAGATCGGGGTTCCTCGACGTACGTATCGAGCGCTCGCCTCGTGGACGACCGAACGTCGACAAGTGTCGTAAACGAATCGAACATGATCGAGTCGACACGTTCCGACTGGATAGTCATACATCATCTTTCCCTTTCGGAAAAAAAGTCTTTCTGCCCCTCACACCGTTACTGCGGCCGTACGCCAGTGTCGGCACCCTGGTGGGTCGAATAGCTAACCGACCGCCTGTGGCGTGTGCCGGACCGACTGGCACGCCTGGCAGGGTCACACCCTCGACATCACCCCCCCGCACGTCCCGAATGCCGAGTACACCGATCCCGTCGACAACGCTGTCGCGATCACTGACGGTAGTGTAGACGTCCCAATGGACGCGCTCGGTAGCCCCGAAACCCGCCGTCGGGTCGGAACCGCGGGTCCACCGTATCCTGCTTTCACACAAGTGTTCCCGATTACGAGCACAAGTTTATACTCTTGCAAAACAGCTTGGTGCCCGAACGAGTGTCGGACGAACCCGACGCTCCGAGACAACACGGTACTACTGCCATTCAGTACTTTGTGGGTACCTTTCTACGACCACAGGTGACTGTGCCGTCGGCTGCAACTGATATAGGGATGTTCGAAAGCGTTTATCGGGTCGACCGCATGCCTTCTTGCGGTCGATCCCGTAATGACTTTCGAACATCCCTACACTGTCGGCCGTACCAAAGACGAGAGATTCGCCACCCCGGAATGGCGAAATTCCTCTGTCGACCTGTCGCCGGCAGATCAGTGCCCCTGGTCTCGCGTCACAGTGATCGTTGTAAGTCACCGCCGGATGACCCCACGACGGCGTGGGACCGTGCCGGTACACAGTTACAGCAATCACGATCAGGTCTCACCGGCCTCCCGGAGGTCCCGTCCGATGTCGGCTATCGCCTCGCGGGCCCGATCGAGGTCCGGCTCGACGAGCATGCTCGCGAAGCCGTGGATCATCTCGTCGTACTGCCGGTGTGTGACAGGCACGCCGGCGTCTTCGAGGCGCGTCGCGTACGCGACACCCTCGTCGCGCAACGGGTCGAACCCACAGGTCAGGACCGTCGCGGGCGGGAGGCCGTCGAGAGCGCGGGCCCGGAGCGGCGAGGCGTAGGGGTTCTGGCCGCTGAACTCGTGTGCCAGGTAGTGGTCCCAGAACCACTCCATGTCCGCTCTGGTGAGAAAGTACCCCTCGGCGTTCTCCCCGTACGACGCCGTGTCGAGCGCGTGGTCGGTGGCTGGATAGATGAGCACCTGGTACGCGATATCGGGCCCGCCGCGGTCGCGCGCGACCTGGGCGACGGCGGCAGCGAGGTTCCCGCCGGCACTGTCGCCGCCGACGACGATACGGTCCGGATCGCCGTGCACCGCTCCGGGATTCTCGACAGCCCACCGGGTGGCTGCGTAACAGTCCTCGAGAGGGGCCGGGAAGGGGTGCTCCGGCGCGCGCCGGTAGTCGACCGAGACCACCACGTGGTCGGTGGCGTTCGTCAGCGCCCGGCAGGTCGGGTCGTGGGTGTCGAGATTGCCCAGCACCCACCCGCCGCCGTGAAAGTAGACGAGAACGGGGAACGGGCCTTCCCCCTCCGGGGTGTAGATCCGGACAGGGACGCCGCCGGCGGGCCCGTCGACGGTGTAGTTCCGCACCGCGCCCACGGCCTCGGGTTCGTCGGGCGGCGCGAACAGTTCCTCCAGGACCTGTCGGGCCCCTGTTACAGAGAGCGTGTTCATCTCCGGGACGCCCTGGGCCTCGAGCTCGGCCAGGACGGCCTGTACATCGGGGTGGGGGTCGGTCGCAGCCATGTGTGTGTGTTTTCGCGTGACCGGCTACGGTATGAAGATTGTGGAGCGAACGCCACAGACACCTCCACAACTGCGGCAGATGACGCCTGTTCGTCACGCTAGCCCGCTCCGAAGGGCGGGGCTCTCACCGCCGATTGCGGGTCACGTCGTCGTCCGCTCGGCGAACTCGGGGGAATCGACCCGTCTGCGGAACCGAGCAAGCCTCCTCCCTCGGTACGACTCCCTCGGGACATTCGACACCCTGGAGTGACGACACCAGTTACCGGCAATCGGCTGGGAGTACCGAAAGACGACTACGTCGGTGTACAGCGGGCTGGGCCGGCGAGACACTCGCGACAAAACTGCAAGAGTGCTCGCTCGTGTGGCGTGGTGCTCCGACCCGTGACACCGCCTCTCGCGCAGCCTTCTTCCGGTTCCAGCCCGTATAAAGAGTAATGAGAGAGAAACCGTTCTACGGGTGGTGTTGTTGATCTCGGTTCCCCCGTTACCGACTCGACTGCCCCGCCTTCCGATTGCTGCTCGCTACCGCGACGCCGGACTGTTCGTCCTGCTCGCTGCCCTCTTCGGCGGCGGGTTCGTCGCAATCAAGACCGGCCTCCGGGAACTCCCGCCGGTGCTGTTTGCCAGCCTCCGGTTCGATATCGGCGCCCTCGCGCTCCTGGGATACGTTGCACTCACGCGCCCCCCGTCGGTGTGGCTGCCACAGTCACGCAGCGACCTGGCGGGAATCGCCGTGGCGGGGGTCTTCCTCGTCGCGCTGAACAACGGCCTGCTCTTCCTGGGGCAGGCGTCCATCTCGCCCGCGATGGCGTCGATCATGTACGGGCTGAATCCGGTGCTATCGCCCGTGTTCGCCTGGTGGCTGCTCGGAGACCGGCTGTCGTGGGTCGGCGCCCTCGGCATCGGGGTTGCGCTCGGCGGCGTGGTCATCATCGTCCAGCCGTCGCCGGGGGCAGTCGCCACGGCGAGCGGAGTGGGGCAACTCTTCGTGTTGGGCGCCGGAGTCGCGGTTGCGCTCGGGAGTGTCCTGCTCCAGCGGATCGGCCCGGGGATGGACCGCGTCCCCCTGACGGCGTGGGGGATGGCCGCCGGCGCGGCCGTCCTGCACCTCATCAGCCTCGCGGCCGGGGAACCACACACCGGGCTACTCGACGTCGCCCCGGAAACGGTCGTGAGCCTCCTCGTCATCGGGATTCCGTCGACAGCGGTCGCGTACGCCATCCACTTCGAGTTGCTCGAACGCGCCGGTCCGGTCCGGGCGAATCTGGTGGCGTACGTCGTGCCCGTGTTCGCGGCGCTGTCGGGATGGCTGTTGCTCGGTACCGGCGTGTCGGGCTGGACGGTCGTCGGGTTCGTAGTCGTCGTCGCGGGGTTCGCACTGGTCGAGCGGACCACCCTCCGGGAGGAAGTGTGGCGACTCCAGCAGCGCGTCCGCGACCCGGAACCGGCGCCCTGCCCTGCGCCACCCTGTGACGACTGATCGTGGTTGGTGCGACTGTTCTCGTGATTGTGTCACAGTTGTCGGTGCTTCACGGCGCGTAACTCGCGTCTCGTGCCACCGTGGCAGTAACGACTCCCAACAGTCTCTGTGATACTGATTGCTGTCCGCCAGCGCCGGATCGACTGCACACGGTCGTGCGGTCGTACCGGTACGTAGCTACAGCAACCTGCCCGAGACGTTCGACGCGACCGGTTCGGCCGATACTGTCGGCTGTCCGTCTTTCAGGACTCTCGCCACCTGGGGTTGCGAATATCTTCACGAAGGTATACCCGACGGTGTCAGTTGCACACACAAGTGATCTCGGCTGTGTTTCGTTCATTCGTGTACGCGCCTCGGCAAAGCCAGCACGGTCGGCGGAGGTGTCGGGGCCAGCGCGAGGGGAGTGGCTCCGAACGATTCAATCGGTCGCCGGACGGCACTGTTCGGTAGTGGGACTACGTGTCACAGATACGAGCCTGTCCGTCCAGGACGCGGTGTTGCGGATGCGATTTCACTCCGGGAACGTCCACATAGAGGAGTGCCCCCGGCTTCCCGTCGGGACGGAGGTAGCCTTCGAGGCGGGAACCGAACGCGGCCTCGGCACGGGGGCACATCGTTCCGATGTGGTTCCTCGAGCGACCCGATACGTCGTTGCGGGCCGGCGTCGACGAACTCGTGACGGCCGTCAGGCGGCCACACTCGCCGAGAACCTCCCGGAACGGGAGTCGGTCTCCGAGTTCTGGCCCGACCTGTACGCTCGACAGGCCGAGTGGGGGCGGGACAGCTCCACGCCGTCCCTGCTGTCACAGCACGGCACGAGCGTCGTCGAGCAGTCTCTGATCGACGCCCACTCCAGTCACTCATTTCACAGTCCGGCCGCGCTCTCTTGTTGCTGTAGTACATGCGTTCCCCGACCTGGAACCAGCCCGCAAGCCATCCCGCGTGCCTGCCCTGCTGGTCGTGGGCTGTCGTGTCACGTTCGGGTCTTCCATGACAATCGTATATTTGTAATCTTGTGGGCGGCCGGATTTCCATGACAATCGTACGTCTGTAATCTCGAGGGTGACCGGAGAACTGGAAATTACAACCGTACCGCAGTCCGGCGGAAATAAACAAATCCACCTGACAGGGCTGTAAGAGGACGGGGGTCTGCTCACCCATCGGGAGAAGCGTAGCGACCCTGCTGTTTCTCCCCGAAGAGTGCGAATCGGCCAATCTAGTGGGTCAGTGTATTCGTGTCCAGTCACGCCTGGCGAGGCCCAATAGTTGTGAACTCAGAATTTGTTGGCGATTGCTTTTTCACTCGTCAATACTGTATGATTGTTGCTTTGTGATCCGAATAGCACAAAATTCTGTTCTACATCGGCCACGGACGTTCGATTTATATCATAATTTTTCTCTAGCGATACTTTCTATGACTCCAGTAATACTTGAGTGTTTGAAATCAGTCAATATCTGCGGATCGATCTTGCGTGTAAATATATACCGGTAGACGAACTCGCAAACGGAGCCAGAGCATCACAATAATAGTGTAGATTGGTGAAGCAATATTTGATGCGTATCCCGTCCGTCTACATGTACGTGACGTTGAGTTCGATAACGTTCGCAGCATTCCGGAGCATTTCCGGGAGTTCTGACCGGAAGTAGTCGTCGGTAAACCGACTTTTCGGTCCCGAAACGCTGATCGCTCCCTCGACTTCGTCGTTGTTGTTGATTATCGGAACAGCGGCACACCGGAGTCCCTCGAGTCGAGTCTCGTCGTCAAACGCAACCCCCTCTTTGCGGACACGCTTGAGTTCGTCGAACAACTCGTCCCGGTTGGTGATCGTGTTCTCGGTGGTAGCGGGCAAGCCGTGTCGATCGATAATCCGGTTCACGTACTCTTCGGGGCACTGAGAGAGAATCGCCTTTCCGAGGGCCGTATTGTGGAGATATACACGCTGTCCGGTGTACGAGTCAGTTTGCACAGCCTGCGTACCTTGCGACCGATAGAGGTAGATCCCCTTGCCGTGCTCTTCTGTCAGCAGATTTGCCAGTTCGCCGGTTTTCTCGGCCAGTTTCGTGACTTCGTCTCTGGCAATCTGGTACAGGGGTTCCCTCTGTCGGGCCCATCCGCCAAACTCCAGGAACCTGAGGCTGATACGGTATCTGTTGTCCTCCTCGACGACGTATCCCTCCCTTTCGAGCGTGTTCAGATAGTTGTGGATGCTACTTTTCGAGAGTGTGAACTTCCCAGCGAGTTCTGTGGCTGTTGCCTCGTTTTGGTCTTTGAGTTCCTCCAGAATCCGGAAGGTCGTTCGCGCTGTCTTGATCGTGTTTTTCTGCCGCTTGGGTTCCATACTGCGAACTCGTTTGCAGACATAATAAGCGTTGTTCCAGTATTAGTATACGGTGCTGGCCTCAGCGGAGTGCTCAGAACACGACAAGTTATATCAATCAGAGGAACGTCCTCTGAATCGACCCGAAATGGTGAGCAACAAACTCAGAGAGATACTCGAGAGCGAGGACCCGACGTTCGGTACCCGAGTACTCAATTACTGGCCCAGCGTCTTTGAGGTGGTGGGACAGACCGAACAGTACGACTATGTGGAGTTTACCGCTGAGTATGCGCCGTGGGATTTACACGACCTGGAGAATATTTCACGGGCGACCGAACTTGTCGATCTCTCGTCGATGATCAAAATCGACGGACACAACCGTAGCTTTCTCGCACAGCGTGCGCTGTCTGCTGGGTTCGACAATATACTGTTTGCCGACATTCGTGACGCCGAAGACGCCCGGGAGTGTGTCAATGCAGTACGGGCGGAACCGGAGGGCGATAACGGCGTTCGGATGGACCGCCGAAACGGGTACGTCGGCGGCTACAGTTCCCCGGAGGAAGTCGTCAAAATCAGCAACGACGCGGTAATTGTCCTCATGGTGGAAAAAAAGGAGTGTCTCGACAATCTCGAGGAAATCCTCAGCGTAGAGGGAGTCGACATGGTGCAGTTCGGTCCCGCGGATCACTCCGTCAGTCTGGGTAAACCCGGCGGGCGGAACAGTCCCGAGGTCGTCGAGGCCGAAGAGACAATGATCGAAACGGCACTCGATATGGGTGTCAACCCCCGTGCAGAACTAACAAACCCCGAGGACGCCGATTGGTATCTCGAACGCGGTGTCTCCGATTTCAATCTGAACCTGGACATTCGGATTCTCTACAACTGGTGGAGAGAGAACGGTCGAACACTCCGGGACCGGGTGGCTTCGGAACACCTGCACTGATAGTGATTAGTGCGATTGTTTTCGTGACCGTGGCACAGCTATCGTACTTCGCGGCGCGTCACTCGCGTCTCGCGTCACCCTGGCAGTAAAGACTCGCACTGTTCACTACGAGAACGGTCACGCCAGTGATACCTGGGTTCGAGATTCCCTACAGCGCGTCCGTGTACCGTTGACACTCGTTGAGAAGGTGGTCCTGGGGCGGTGCCTTGTACACTCGGTAGTCTATGCTGCCGTCCTCGACGAACAGAGTCGTCGGACCACCGGTGACATCGTACTTCTCCTGGAGGAGTTCGGACCAATCGGGCCCGAACAAAGAAAACAACCCGATATCTGCGGGTTGCTCGGAGAAGATCTCGTTGAAATCCTCCCGCACGAGATCACAGGGTGGACACTCCCGTAGCCAGATGTACACGATTGCCGGATCGCACAGTTCGAACAGGAACGGCAACCGGTCACCCCGTACCGGGAGGAATGCGTCAGGCGACCCCTCGGACGGGGGTGGTGGGGAGTAGAACTGGTCGAACACGGTAAGAGCCTGCAACCGACTGAAATGCGAGAGTTCCTCGTATTCTGCCAGTGCGAGATATTCGATCGGGAGACGAGTGCTCCCGGATCCGACGTCGAGAATTGCCTCGGTTACGAGTTCGTCACCAGTCTCGGAGTGGAGACGGTTTCTGACCTCGGACTCGTCCGCACTGGCGACAAACGACCCCTGCTCCTCGAGAACCGTCGCAAATGTCGGGGTAAACTGCAGGCCTTCCCCGTTCTGTGCCTCAATGACACCTAAGCGAACGAGCGTATCGATTACCTCTTCTGGATTGTCCGTCTCAACGGTTATCATGAACTATGTTGATACAGCAGTGTGAGGCTTATTATAGTTATGTGAGCGCTTGTGACATATCGAGGGATCAAGGCTCCAAAGAGCCGCCCCGGCGCTGTCCACCCCTCCGGGTGCTCCCGTGATTGGTGGAGTCGGCACGATCAGGTCTCCTCTGTTCCTACGCTGACGCGCGGGTCGATGATACCGTACACAATGTCCACCAGGAAGTTTGCGAGGATGACGTACGCAGCAACCAGAAAGAACACGAACTGGATGATCGGCAAGTCTCTAACGAGGACCGCATTGACGAGCGTATTAGCGATTCCCGGCCAGTTGAACACGACTTCGATCAGAACTAGCCCACCCAGTGCCCGCGTCATCGAGATCGGGTAGACCGAGATGACGGGGAGACTCGCGTGTCTGATCAGGTGACCGAGTTGCTTGCGCTCGGAGATGCCGGTGATCCGGTGAAAGAACGCGAACCCCTGGCCTTGTACCTCAATGATACTCGTCCGCATGATCATCGTCGGAAGATACAGATACCGGAACAGAACGGCAGTGAACGGGAGGATGTAGTGCCAGAGGAACTCGGCCGTCAGGTACCGTCGCCACTGCGGTAATGCTCCGAACTCGGCTTGTTTGGCGGGGGCTATCATCCCGGATGCCGGGAAAACACCCAGCCAGCTTGAGAGCACGATGACCAGCGCAATCGACGTGACGAACGCCGGAAACGAGCCGACGATGATCAGGGGGATAATGCCGAACTGTTCCAGTTTGGTTCCTCGCTTGGTCCCGACGAAACTGCCGTACAAACTCCCGAGGATGTACGCGATAGTAATTCCCGGTGCAATCAGAACGAACGAGTTGAGAATCCGAGGTTTGACCATCTCCCACACCGGGGTCCGGAACTGGATTGATGTCCCGGCGTTGCCGGACAACACGTTCGTGAAATACTGCCAGTACTGAACGTGGAGCGGGTCGTTGAGCCCCCACTGCTCTCGGAAGGCTTCGACCTGTTCCGGGTCTGTGCCCTCGGCCAGCATCAGATTCGTGAAATCGCCGGGCATGAACCGGAAAAAAAAGAACAGACCGGTGAATGCAATCCAGATCAGGAAGACGGTCTGGAGCGTCCGAACCAGGAAAAACCGCGTCCGACTCACGCGTCATCACCCGCAGTAGCCGAATACCCGGCCTCGCTGTGTTCTCGTTCTGTCATGCGTTCCTGCGTGTCTTCGTGGTCGTAGTAGAGGTGGCATGCGGTTTGGCGGCCGTCACCGAGTTCGACGTCCATAGGCGTCCGGTCGCAGATATCCATCCGGTCGGGACACCGATCCCTGAACCGGCATCCCTCGCCGAGACCGATGGGTTCGCGCGGGGACCCCTGTAATTCGATTGTCTCTCGCTCGTGGTACGGATCCGGAATCGGGATCGAGTTGACCAGTGCCTGTGTGTAGGGGTGCTTGGGATCGTCGATCAGCTCTATTGTTGGTGCACGCTCGACCAAGCGACCGAGGTACATGACGCTGACCGAGTCACAGACGTACGAAACGGTCGAAAGGTCGTGTGAGATGTACACCATCGATACGCCCATCTCGTCGGTCAGGTGCGAGAGCAGTCGGAGAACAGCCGCCTGTGTGGAGACGTCGAGCATCGAAACCGGTTCGTCCGCCAGGATGATTTCCGGTTCCAGGATCAGCGCCCGTGCGACCGCAACGCGTTGCTTCTCGCCGCCACTCAGTTGCGACGGGTAGAGCGGAAGATACTGTTCGGCAGGGCCAAGGTTCACCTGCTCGAGGATGTCGTGTATCCGTTCGTTCTTGTTGTCGATGCCGTGGATACGAAGCGGTTCCAGGAGGATCGTACGGACCCGTTGTTTCGGATCCAGCGAGTCGAACGGGTCTTGGAAGATGATCTGGACGTTCCGGCGGTACCGAAGCCAGTCGTCCTTGTCGAACTCCGACATTCGCTGCCCCCGGTAGAGTATGTCCCCGCCAGTCATCGGTTCCAGACCCATCAGTACCTCCAGCAGTGTCGTTTTCCCGCAGCCACTTTCGCCGATCACACCGATTGTCTCGTTTTGCCCGACCGAAAACGACACACCGTCGACCGCCTGTACCGGATCCTCTTCGTTTCGAAGGATAATGTCCTTCAGCCCGCGTTTCTGTTCGTAGTGTTTCTCGAGGTTCCTCACCTGTAGAAGCGGTTCGTCACTCATTGCTGACCCTCCCCAGGGGCGGGTTGCTCACCCTCGGTTGGCGCTTTCGCTTCCTGCTTCCGTTGCCTGTTTAGCTGTTGTGTCTCGCGTTTTCTGACACACGCCACCTCGTGTTCACAATCGAACGGATCATCCTGTTTCCCCTCGCCGTCGACCGATTCAAGCGTAGGAGCGGACTGCGTACACTCCTCGACGGCCCAGGGGCACCTGTCCGCGAAGGTACAAAACTCCGCCTGCTCGTTGAGTTGAGGCGGATATCCTTCGATCACCTCGAGTTCCCGGTCCGGATGGCGAACGTCCGGGAAGGCACCCTGTAACAACATCAGATACGGGTGTCGGGCCGAGTCAAAGAGATCGGTAACAAGTCCGGTTTCGGCGACCTGCCCGCTGTGCATGACGGTCATCGAATCACACGTCTCAAACACAACGCTGATGTCGTGTGTGATCATGATCATGCTGGAGTTGGTCTCCTCACGGATCCGCTGCAGGTAGTTCAACACCTGATCCTGCATGATCACGTCGAGAGCGGTCGTCGGTTCGTCGGCTATCACAATCGTCGGACGGAGGAACAGTGCGAGTGCAATAATCGCGCGCTGTCGCATCCCGCCGGAGAACTGAAAGGGATAGTCGTCGACGCGGCTAGTCGGTAATCCGACAGTTTCGAACGCCTGCTCGAACCGGTCCAGCACTTCCGTGTCCGAGAGATCCGTGTGTGCGTCGGCGATTTCGAGGGCTTTGTGACTGATCGGCTGGACCGGGTCGAGACTGTTCATCGAAGCCTGTGGGATCATCGAAATCTCCGTCCACCGGATCTTCTCGTTGAACTCCTGTTCGGTGTAGTCGTGGATCTCTTCTCCCTTGTAGCGTATACTGCCGGAGACGATGCGACCGTTCTGATCCAGCGCTCCGAGCAGCGCCTTCGCGACCGTACTCTTTCCGCACCCCGACTCACCGACGATTCCTCTGTACTCGCCTTGCTCGATTGTAAACGAGGCGTTCGAAACCGCAGTGACGTCGCCGCTGTCTACTTGAAATTCGATCGTCAGGTTGTCTACTTCGAGTATTGGACTACTCATTGGTGTTACTCCTCGGCTTCTGCGAACGTCTGTTCACCGGTGGCCAGCTTTTCGTACTCCCGTCCGAACATGAACGTAGAGGTCACCGTCGCCGCGAGCATGAAACTCGGTGGGAGCGACCACCACCAACTGCTCCCAACTAATCCTGCTGTCTGGACGTTCCGGATCATGATCCCCCAGCTGGGCACGAACGGGTTCACGACCCCGACAAAGGCCAGTCCTGCCTGGATGAGGATCGTGCCACCGATTCCGATCGACATGAACAGCACCGCCATGGGTGCGACGTTCGGTAACACGTTTTTTACCATGATTCGGGGGGTGCTTGCCCCCGTCGCTCGTGCAGACTTGATGAACGCTCGTTCTTTTATCTGGAGTACCTGGGATCGTATCGCCCGTGCGCTTCCTCGCCAGAGGATCATCCCGATGACGATGATCGAAGAGAAAAACCCCAGCCCAAAAAACGCCAACAGGACCATCGCGAAGATGAGAAGCGGGATTCCGTACACGAGGTCGGTCATCCGCATGAGAATGTTGTCGACCCAGCCACCCATGTATCCCGCCGTAATTCCCACGCTCGCACCGATCGAGATTATTATGACGCCACCCAGCAGACCCGTAACCGCTGTCGGTCGCGCCCCGATGAGCAGCCGCGAGAGCACGTCGGTGGCAGTCTCGGTCGTTCCCAGCGGGTGTTCTACTGACGGTGGTTGAGATCGCAGTAGGTCACCGTCCTCACCCCGCACCCTCTCCTGTGGACCGTACGGAGCGACAAGCGGACCGATAGCCCCGAGGATCAAAACGAAAATCAAAAATCCGAGATATATCCTCGCAGATTTCGTTTCCGTCATCGTCGCAAACCCTTCCCTGAGGTCCTGCCAGATATAATGATTGCCTGAGATTTGAATGCGATCGAGCAGGTTTCCCGTTGGCATGCTATTCAATGCCAGAGGCGGTTACACTTAATTATACCGGTGCGACGAGACAGTTTGACTGCTTGTCATGACCTGGACGGTCGGACTCTGTCAGGACCGCTGTGTACGCAAGGCGAGACGCCACGACGGACCGACGTGTAACCGCACGAGAGAAAAGAGTGCGCGTTCAGTTGTCGGGACGGAACTCCAGTGCCTCTTCACGCGTGATGCCGCGTTCCCACGGCGGGACGTACTCCGAATTCTCGTTCAGGCAGTCGAAGTCCTCTGGTTGTGGCAGCTCACCCTGTGGCCACCGCGGTGAGAGGTCCTTGTCCGGCGGGTAGTGCAACTCGCCGTTGTCGTCCCAGGCCCATCCCGCGTCTTCGAGAACCGAGCGTGCGTGGTCGATGTCTCCGGAAGCGTCTGCCGGGAATTTGAGCCACTCCTCGGGGTTGTCCGGGTGATTCGGGTGGTTGGTCGGGAGAACGACGTTGCCCAGGACTGCCTCCGGGTCGGACGCGCCCCGGACCCCCACCTCGTTGAGCAACTCGCGGTCGAACGAGGACGCAATCGCCTCGCGGAACTCCTGGAACTGGCAGGGTGGATACGAGTTCTGTGGGAAAAGCGGCATCGGTGTGAACGCGGAGATCGTTTGCGTTTCCGCGTTGGACATCTCGTCTTCGATCCGAGCAATGGAAGCGATCGACGTCTCGACGAGCACATCGATCTCTCCGCCGAGGAACGACTGGACCGCGGTGGACGGGTCTGCAAAGCCCTGCAGCGTCACAGTCGACTCTGGCTCGACAACTGGGTGATTGTCGACAGGGATGGCTTCCAGGAACGAACCGGCCTCAAACTCCCCGATTTCGAACGGCCCCGACGAGACGTGCGGATCAGGCTGCCACGATCCGGGGTCGTCAACTCCGCCCTGCTCGCGGATGGCGTCCTCGCTCACGATCCCCCACTTCGACAACTCGCGCGTGAGAAACGGCGGGTTCGCCGACTCGAGATTGAATACGACAGTCGTGTCGTCCGGCGTTTCGATCCCTTCGATTCCGAACTCCGCAACGTTGGTGAAAACGTCCCTGTTGTCCTGGATCCAGTTTATCGTGAACCTGACGTCGCTGGATTGGATCGGATCGCCGTTAGAGAACGTTATGTCGTCTTTCAGGGTGACCGTGAGTTCTCTTCCCTCGTCTGCCAACTCGAAATCGTCCGCGAGGGCAGGCCGCCAGTCCAAGTTCTCGTCGTACACGAACAGCGGCGTCCGAAACATCCGGTTGTGGATGGTCTGTGCTTCGGTCGCCGTCAGGATCATGTGATTGGTCGTTTCGAGCGTCTCTGCCAGCACGCTCGCAGTGTAGCTGTCACCGTCGGCCGACGAAGTCTTCCCGAAAACGATCGGGTTCGTTCTGGAGACGCCGCCCTGCCCGACGCCTCCTGGATTGACAGTGTCGGTGTTGAACGCGCCAGAAATCGTCAACGGCAGGACCGGGATCATCAACTGCTCGTGGGACATAACGGCCAGTGCCCTGTTGATGTGCGCCTGGCGGTTTTCCGGGTTCGGTGCCGTCTGCTGCCAGAACACCTGATCGGTGTACTGGGTGTTCGCGATGTTCCCCAGGTTGTCCCCGGGCTGATCTCCAGCCATCTCGATGGAGTTGCGCCGGAGCAGTCCCTGCGGGTCCAAACGGTCGGGAGCAGCCCCGTGGCTTATGAAGTTGAGATGCATCGTCCGCTCGTCGCCGTACACGTCCTCGGTCAGCGACACACCGTCTCCCGGGGTGATATTGTGGTTGAGTATCCCAAGTTCCTCGAAGAACCCCGTGAACGTGGGCATCGTCGCTTCCCAAAACGGCGTTTCTGCGCTACCGGTGATGTACCGGCTCTCGAGCGTTCCGAGGCGCTCCCCGAGTTCTCCGCTCGATCCATCGCCACCGCTATCTCCGTCACCGCTATCTCCGTCACCGCTATCTCCGTCACCGGTATCCCCGCTACCGCCCCCGTCGCCGCCCCCACCGAGTAGGCTACTACAACCTGCGACGCCCGCCGAACCGGCTATTCCGAGTGTTTGAAGAACTTTGCGACGGGCGACATGATCTTGGCTATCCGCTCGTTTGTTACTCTCCGGCATGCAATACAACGTATCGCACCACCAGAATAAATCTTTCGGAGAAACATCAAATATTTTTCACAACGTAGCGAAAGTGGCTACGGCCCTACGGTCGAGCGTCATTTCGTGTATTCCGACGCACCGAATGTTAGACAGTGATTACGGCTTGTCGACAAACCGGCTCCCGGTCTGATAGTGATTGATGTAAGTCATTGCCGGATCGACCGCACGACAGCGTACAGTCGGACCGGTAAACAGTCACACCAATCAGTATGAAACGGGCATTCTGTAGTAGACCACGTCTATCGTACCCGGAAGACACCTGCTGGATCCGCAAGCAGATTTCGATGGCGGCACGATTATCGGACGTAACCGTACTTCTCCGACGAGATGGCCTAACCGTAGGGGTTGTGGCCTGGTTTCGCTACGCTACTGAAGAACGGCCGACGAACGGTGGGGTGCTGAACAGTCACTCCGGGGGTGCGTTCCATTCTTCACCGTTGTCTTCCGGTTCGTAATCGAGAACGGCTCTGGCATGATCGATATCGAACCAGCGCCGGTCGTTATCGCTGACACCATAGAAGATGTCGAATTCGACGTCCTCGTCGGTGAGACACTGTTCGACCATGTGGGCGTGGTCGCGTCTGGACTGCCACATGGCCTTCATTCGGGCTACCATCTCATTGTACTCCTGGCTTCCTCGCTGCCACTCGCCGTTGTCGACCCCTCTCTCGGCGTCACCGTACGGATGATCGTACTCGCTGTGGCGCACACTTGCCAGTCGGAGGGCGTAGAATCGCTTTGGATACTCGTAATTCTCGACGTAGAACCGGCCGAGGTCCTCACCGAGGGACTTCGAGGATCCATAATACGAATCCGGACGGCGTGGATCAGTATGATCGACGGTGAGGTCGAACTCCGGGTAGTAAATGTCTGGTGCGTTGTCGAGTTCGTACATCCCCACCACGTGGTTCGTCGAGGCGAAGACGAACGTTTCGACCTCGTTTACGCGCGCCGCCTCTAGTGTATTGTACATCCCGATAATGTTGTTCTCGAGGATTTCCGACCAGGTCCCGTCGGTTTCGGGGTAACCGGCGAGATGATACACCGCGTCTTTTTTTTCGAAGACGGGTCGGATGGCCTCGTAATCAGACACGTCCGCCTGGATCGTCTCGTACTCGTTGCTGTCTGCCCGGTCCAAGTACGTGAACTCGTAGTTTTCCCTGTGAGCGAGGTGATCGATTATCGCCGTTCCGACTCGGCCGTGTGCACCGGTCAAAAGCACATCCATGCTGTAGCCGCACAAGTGAACAATAATAAAATTTTCGTTGACACGGGCTCTCACAGATGGCTGCTGGTGTTCGATGCCCGTATTCAGGCAGATCAGGGGCGTGGTGTCGGCCTGCCGGACAGGCCTCCCGTCTGTGTCACGAGGCCGATCATTGGCGTAGGGCCCGAGTTACTGGATTGATACTTTGATGGGAGTTGTTACCGGATCGACCGCACGACAGCGTACGGTTGGACCGGTAAACAGTTACACCAATCACTATCAGGTAGTTTCACAGCAGCCTCGATTCTCCCTCGGACGAGTGATTTCCCCGTCGATTGTCGGTCGGCAGCGCAGACAGATATATACCGCTCTTGCTCTCAGTACCACACGCCATGTCTACTAAGACACTCGGATTTATCGGACTCGGAATCATGGGCCTACCGATGGCCAAGAACCTCCTGGACGCAGGGTACGATGTCGTCGGATACAACCGATCGGACGAACCGACTGCAAGACTTGTTGAGTCCGGTGGGAGGGGCGGCGACTCCCCCGCTGGAGTGGCAGAACGGAGCGATGTCGTGTTGCTTTGCCTGCCGGACTCGCCTGACGTCGAAAACGTGGTCCTCGGCGAAGGTGAGGAAACGAACCCGCTTTTCGAGGGGCTCAGCCAGGGGATGACCGTGATCGACCACTCGACGATCTCGCCTACGGTCGCCGAACGCGTCGCCGGTCGTCTCGAGGAGTTGGGTGTTGCGACCCTCGATGCCCCGATATCTGGCGGGGAGAGTGGCGCCGTCGAGGGGACGCTATCGATTATGGTCGGTGGGGACCGCAAAGCACTCGACGAACAGATGGATGTCCTCGAGGTGATGGGCGAGACGATTACCCACTGCGGCCCGAGCGGCACGGGCCAAACGACGAAAGCCTGCAACCAGATCGTCGTCGCAGCACAGATGGTGGGCGTGAGTGAAGCGATTGTCTTCGCAGACAACGCCGGTGCGAATCTCGAGGCTGTCGTCGACGCTATCAGTGGGGGTGCTGCCGGCTGCTGGACCCTCGATAACCGCGCACCGACAATGATTCGAGGGGAGTTCGACCCCGGCTTCTTTGCGGAGTATCAGTACAAAGACCTCCGGATTGCGACCGACGCCGGGGAGGAATTCGGCTCACCGATGCCCCAGGCGTCTCTCGCTCACGAGCTCTACAAAACGATGGTGGAAAACGGTATGGGTCGGGACGACAATTCTGGTGTCCAGCAGGTTCTCGAGATGATGTCGGGGTCTGAGGCACGCGTCACCGACGACTGATAGTGACTGCTGTAAGTCATTTCGGTATCGACCGCCGACGTCGTGCGGTCGATTCGGCACTGACATACAGCAATGAAACCCGGTTCCAACAGGGAGTCTGTCGCGGTTAAAGACTGTTCCCGGACAGTCGATCGGGACGCCTCAGAAATTCCAACAAGCGTCTGGCAACGACAGTACTGCACGCGGGCACGGACAGTCGATACATTTAGTACTGTGGGCTGAGACGGTGTGGGTGTTATGGAAGAAATCGGGCTTATCGGCGTTGGAGAAGCAGGTGCGAGGTTCGCGGACTGGTTGATGGAGGCGGGCTACGGTGTCACCTGTTACGATCGAGGACACCAGATTGACTACGCCGAGAAACAGGGAGCCACCATCGTCCCGACACGCGCCGAAGTTGCAGAGCGGACGGACGCAATTGTTCTTTCCGTGACTGGCTCGTCGAACGTTGAAACGATAATGGAAGGGGACGACGGTCTTTTGAATGTCGCCGAGTCCGGACAGATCATTCTGGATACGTCGACAATCAAAGTGTCGACGGCAGTAAAATACCAGCAAAGATGCGCCGAGGCAGACATTCACTGGGTCAGTGCTCCGTGGACATCGAATGCACCGTCCGGCGGACTGATTATGTTTCCCGGCGGCGACGACGCGAGTATCGAGGCAGCGAGCGAGGTAATCGAGGCGTGCAGTACCCGACACTACCGTTTCGATGACGTCGAGAAGACGATGGTGTTCAAGTATCTCATGCAGATCCGGTACGCTGCCCGGATCGCAATCGACGCGGAGATCGTCGAAATCGCGAACACAGTCGGGTTCGACGCCGAACCGCTCAACTCGGTTCTGGGGATGGATCTTGACGAGGCGCTGTTTACCGGCGAGTACGCCCAAGACGGCGAAGGCCTGAGTGCACTGGATTCCTGGGACAAAGATCTGGGGTACGCTGTTGAGTATGGCCACGGAACGGGGGCACAGAAAGACGGCGTCGCGATGCCACTCACGTCGATGGTTCATGAAGTGTACAAACACGGGAACCGGGTTGCCGAACCTGACGAACGACACGCTGCTGCTATTGCTCGGTACTGGCAAGCGCTAAATCGAAGCTGATCTCCGTGGCTGCCGCCAACCTGCCCCGGAGGGGCGATTGTTCGAATCCAGCGGCGGCTCGTACCGATCGCTCCGAGCCGTGACTACTGTAACTGTGTCCCGGTAGAGCGCCGTCGTGCGGTCGGTCCGGAGGTGACCGACAGCAATCGGTCCCGTCCGAGCGTCCCGGGTCATACTGTCGGTTCTGATACTGCCGGCTATAGGCACGCGAGCAGTGTCGGCATCCGGTGGGGAATCTCTCCACGTGGTTACAGCCGACAGTATCGGGAGCGCTCATACTGCCGGCTGTAACTGTTTTAAGATATCCGCGACCCCGGGGTCGCGAAATTCTTTACAGACTTACAGCCGGCAGTATCAGTCGTCGGCCGCACGGACTGTCGTCTCACGCGGGGAC
>CAZUVE010000009.1:0-36056 GCA_964623735.1 uncultured Halobacteriales archaeon
ATTGCCGAACTGCTCTCCAGTGTACCGACGTAGGAAGCGGTATGGACTCGCCGGGATTTGAACCCGGGGCCTCTCCCATGCCAAGGGAGTGATCTACCACTGATCTACGAGCCCGTGAACGCACGAGTCCGTATTCAGTGACCTCTGTTAAAGCCATCGGTACCCGCCGGGTCACACCCTGGCAGATGGTGGCGACTGGTCGAGCGTGACAGAGAGGAAACGAAGGGGCGTGAAGCCCCCGCGTGTGACACTACGGAGCCAACTGGCTCCATCACACTCTAATATCTCACATAAAATAAGTGTGTCTGACAGTCATCAGAGTACTGATGGGACGGAACCGGAAACGAGACGGGCGGGGGTTATACTGCCGGCTGTACGTCTGTTAAGAATTTCGCCACCCCGGGGTGGCGAATCTCTTTTCTCAGTTACAGCCGACAGTATTACTCCACGACGCGGACGACGGTCGCGCCGGAGAGTTCGCGGACGCGCTCCGGCGAGACGGGAAAGACGGCCTCGGGCGTACCGGCGGCAGCCCAGACCGTCTCGAATCGAGTGAGCGTCTCGTCGAGGTAGACGGGGACCTCGGTGTCGTGGAGGAAGGGCGGGACACCGCCGATAGACCACCCGAGTGTCTCCTTGATCTCGTCGGCCTCGGTCAGTCGGATTCCATCCGGGTCGGCGCCGCGGAGGTCAGCGAGGCGCTGCTCGCTGACGCGGTTGGCACCGCTGGTCACGACGACCACCAGCACGTCGGCTTCCATCGCGATCGAACTCGCGATCTGGGCGACGTCACAGCCGATCGCCTCGGCTGCGTCCTCGGCGGTTCTGGTTCCTTCTGGGAACTCCCGGACCTCGACTTCGAACCCCAGTTCCTCGCGCGCTCGTTCCGTGAACTCGGCGGCTCGCGGGTGCATACCCGTGGATGGGCCGTCGGCCGACTAAACCCCATCGACACCGGCGGAGTACCGCCCGGAAGAAAAGGCATTTGCGAACGCTCGCGAAGGCACGGGTATGACCGACTCACGACCGCCGCTCGCGGCGTTCGACGACGGAATCCTCGAGTCAGTCGCCGACGGGACCGGACTCACCGCCGGACAGTTGCGGGAGCTGGCCCGGCGCCATCAGGATGGCGTCCGCGATCTCCCGGGCGTCGACAACATCGTCTACGAGTGGCGCAACCACTTCCACATGGATCCGCTCGTCGGCCGGACCGACGCGGTGTACGTGCTCGCACTGCGGGATCACGTCTGGGAGGAGTTCGCCGACCGCATGGACATCTCGGCCGAGGAACGCGCGGCGCTCGAAGAGGTCCACGACCGCCAGGCCCGGGAACTCGTTGCAGCCACCGACCGACTGGACAGCGATCCCGCGCTCGTGCTCACGCGCCCCTGAACCGCCCGTCTCACGAGAACTGCGAGTTTGTCTTTCCTAAACGAGTACGATATTTTCTATTGTGCAAAAAAATTTTCCAGAATAGGAGGTTTTAAGTGGAACGACGACGTAGAGTGAATTGCAATGAGTGCCCAGAAGACAGTCAACCAGCAGTTCGACACCGTCGAGGAGAGTACGGCACTGCGCCTCGAAGAGGAGAAGGCGGAACAGATCATCGACGCGCTGAACACGGACCTCGCAGACGCCTACGTCCTCTACCACCAGTTGAAAAAGCACCACTGGAACGTCGAGGGGGCGGAGTTCCGCGACCTGCACCTGTTCCTCGGCGAGGCCGCCGAGAACGTCGAGGAGGCCGCCGACGAACTCGCCGAGCGCGCGCAGGCGCTGGGTGGCACACCCGTCTCGGCGATGGGCAACCTGCAGGAGTTCTCCACGGTCGACCCCGAGGGCGACGACGTCTTCGACATCCGGACGTCGCTCGAAAACGACATGGAAACGTACGGCGACATCATCGAGGCGATCCGCGACCACGTCGAACTCGCCCAGAACCTGGGCGACCACGCGACCGCCGAGATTCTCCGCCAGATCCTCGTCCAGACCGAGGACGACGCCCACCACATCGAACACTACCTCGAGGACGACACGCTCGTCTTCGACGGCGCGATGAACTGACGCCAGAGAATCGAGTTTTTATCGATCCGGATCGACGGTCAGACTCGACGCAATCCAGCCGTCGGTGTTACCTTCTTCGACGAACACGATCCGTCCGGGGGCACTCCGATGGGCCGTCACCGAAACGTCCGGTAGCGCCGCCGTCTGCTGCTCGTCGTCCACGCTCCCGACCGGAGGACCCTCGTCGAGGACTGTCATAATCTGGATTAGGCACCCCTAAAGACATAAGAGTTTTGGAAGGCCTAAACCACCGACCGCGAAGACGGGTTTTTGAGGTCCCGGCCCGTACCAGCCTGTATGAGCGACAGTCGGCGGGACTCTCCCCGGAACGTGTCGGCACTGGTCGGGGACCTCGCCCAGACAATCGAGGAACTGCAATCGGATCTGGAACCCGACGCCCGGCCGTCCCTCCGGCCGCCGTCACCGCGGGACCTCGCCCGGTTCACCAGCGAGGTGACCATCCCTGCCATCGTCCTCGCGCTCGAGACGAACGTCCGAGTCCTGAAACTCCTCCAGCGGGCGCTCCGCCTCGCTGCCGGGGAGGATCCCCGGAGCGGGGAGGCGACGCAGGCCCGCGAGCGTGCGGAGGCCATCGGGCGCAGGTCCCTGTCACGGCTCGACGACGTGCTTGCCGACCTCCAGGACGCCCTGGACAGGCGTCCGCCCGACGACCCGGCACGGGAGCTGCTCGACGAGGCGCGGGCCCTCCGGACGGAGATCGACGACCGGTTGCAGGCGGCCGACACCGACGCTGCCCGCACCGACGACCAACCCGGTGACAGCCCCGTGGGACCGTCGGAGGACCAGTCCGGCGTCGATATCGACGTCGAGTCCGAACTCCGGTCGATCAAAGACGACATCGAGGACGGCGACGACACGGACAGTGAGTGATCCCGGCGTCCCGCGCTGTCCTGTCTCTACCCCCGCGCGGACTGTCGGGAGCGTGTCCGCTCGTCACGCGCCGTTCGGATCCTGTCCGGGGGTCCCGGCCCGCTCCTCGAGGTAGTCGAACTGTGCCGACAGTTCCTTTCTGCGCTGGCGGGCGATGATGGTGCCGTCGAGAATCGGACCGACGAGGTCGACGTCGAGGGCGAACTCCGTGGTCGCCGCCACGACGACACCGCCGGCTGCCTCCTCGACCGTGTACCGGGTCACCATCTCCTCGAAGACGCCCTCGACCTGCTCGTACGCGAGCACGTCGTCGGTATCGAGCAGGCGCAGCGACAGTTCGATCGTGAGCAACCCCACGCTGTTCGTGATGCCGAACTCGTCCCCCTCGACGGTCACCCCGTCGAACCCCGCCGCCTCCATGAACGGCTTCACGTCGGTCACGAGTTCCCTGACGGCTGCCTCGGGCGCCGCCACCGTCCGCTCGAGCGTTACCGTCTCCATGCGTCCGCTTCGCGGACCTGCCCGATGGGTGCTGTGGCGAACACGTTCGCGCGTATTTATACCCGTTCCGGGCGAATATGTTCGCACATGCCTCTCGCAAAACTCCGCCTGACGATCCCGGACAGGGTCTGGATCGGCGACCTGACGCGTCGGTACCCGGAGGCGCAGTTCCGGATCCTGGCTGCGCTGTCCGACGAGCAGGCGGGCGTGGCGCTCGCGGAGGTGGCAGCACCCGACCTGGACGCGGTCGTCTCGGCCATGCGGGCCTACGAGGACGTCGAATCCGTCGACCTGCTCAAGCGGACCGACGAGGACGTGCTCGTCCAGCTCGAGACGACGATGCCGCTTCTGTTGTTGCCTGCCAGGGACTCCGGTGTCCCGCTGGAGATGCCGTTCGAGATCCAGGACGGGACCGCAGTCTGGGAGGTCACGGCCCCGACCGACCGGCTCTCTGAACTCGGGTCGCAACTCGAGACGTTCGGCATCTCCTTTGCCGTCGACTACGTCCAGCAGCGGCTGGGCGAGGAGCAACTCCTCACCGACCGCCAGCGCCGCGTCGTCGGGGCTGCCATCGAGCAGGGGTACTACGACACTCCCAGGGAGTGTTCGCTGACGGAACTCGCCGGGACCCTCGACATCGCCAAGTCGACGGCAAGCGAGACGCTCCACCGGGCCGAGGAGAAGATAGTCAAACACGTCGCGGAGGAACTGGACCTGGCTGTCGTCTGACGCTGATTGCTGTAACTGTGTACCGGGACGACCGCGCTGTCGTGCGGTCGATCCGGCACTGACTGACAGCACTCAGTATGATAGGGTCGGTTGTTTGGCAGTATCAGAACCCGAACAGCGGGACGAACCGGAACGTGGTGTAGGCGCCGACGGTCGCGAGAATGGGGACGATGTTCTGCATGACGACCACCCGCGCGGTGGTGGAAGGGTCGAACAGTTCGGTCGCCTCGGGGATGTCCGCGGGGTCCTCCTCGCCGATCTCGGGCAGCCGTTCGCCGGGTTCGTCGCCGACGAGCGACCCGACCGAGACGGTCGCCCCCTCGCCGCGGACCCCCTCTGCGACCGTCGTCGTCCGGGTGGCACGCCCCCAGCCCAGGCCGACGATGCTCATCGTCGCGATGATGACGAAACTCGCGGGGATGCCGATCGCCGACAGCAGCGTCACGAGCGTCGCGCTGACCGTCGCAACGACGATGGCCGCGGTCAGCGGGAGATCGGTCAGGTCGTTGCCCAGCGTGTCGAGTGTCCTGCGCGCGATGGTGAACGCGCCGACGGCGACCGCGACCCCGCCGAGGAGGATGCCCGCGTCCATGTCGAGGCTCCCGCTGCCGACCAGCGGGGCAATGGCGTTGGCGATGTTCGACGTGCCAGAGGCAAAAGCCATGACGCACCCGATAGCGACGACGACGAACGTCCCGGCCAGCTCGCGACGGGTGGTGTTCGGCCCCGGTCGCGGGCGGGGGACTGCCCCGGAGCGGTCGAACTCGAGCAACGGCCCGTCGCTGCGGTCGAGCGCGACGCGGCGGTTGAGCTTCGCGTAGAAGTACCGGCCGATGACGGCCGAGACCCAGAACGCGACAATCGGGGCGACGATCCACCACGTGACGATCCGTCCCATGACTCCCCAGGCGAGCTGGCCCGCGGCGAGCCCGAGCCCGGCGATCGCCCCCACCGCGGTCATCGAGGTCGACGCGGGCACACCGGCGTAGTTGCCGACGAACAACGCTCCGCCGATAAAAAAGAGGACGGCGACGTTTGCCTCGAGTGAGAACACTGCCGACGCGTCGGTCACGAGGTCACGCCCCAGCGTGTCGACGACCCGCCGGCCGATAGTCCACGCGCCCGCGAAAAAGAACACCGACATCAGTGCCGCTGCGAGGAGCTTCGAGACGACGCCGGCGCCGACCGCGGGACCGAACGCCGGGCCTGTCGTGGACCCGCCGATGTTGTATCCCACGAAGACGGCCATCCCGAGCCCCAGCACGAGCAGTATCTCGGTCACAGACGGCTCAAGGCGAGGCGGCTACTTATACTGACGGCTATCCGCCCGCGGGCGATTCCGATCCCGACAGGGACGGCTCCCCGCACAAGTTCGGTACAGGTGGCGGTATCGACCAACTGGATCCCCCCGCGTCTGCTCCGTATCTACAGATCGCTGCAGTGTAGTGACTGCTGTAAGTCAGTGCCGGATCGACCGCACCCCGGCGTACGGTCGTACCGGGACACGGGCACAGCAATCCGTATCGAGCCGCGATACGCCAGAAAGGTTCTTCAGAGGTTACCTCCTCTGGTGGGACATGGCTCGCAGGGGGGTATCAGGACAGAATGGTAGGCCGACCCGGGACACGCGCGCCGTCACGCCCGTTATCGGGATCGTCCTCATTGTCGCAATCGTGGTGGTGCTGGCGTCAGTCGCGGGGGTGTTGATTCTCGAGACGACCGCCGGGAACGACGAACCGGCCCCGCAGACCTCGGTCGCTGTCGAGGTCGACGCCGCCGACGACAGGATCGGCCTCGAACACGAGGCCGGTGACCCCCTCTACTCCGACCGGACGCGCATCGTCTGGGAGATCAACGGCTCGACCTACCGGTCGTCCCCGCCCGACGCCGGCACCGGTATGACGGCCTCGGACAGCGTCGTCTTCACATTTAACGGGGCCACGGACTCGACCGGCGCGTGGACGAACTACTCCTCTCCGGGAAACCACGACATCGACGAGAGCCACGTCGTTACCGTCACTCTCTACGACACGGAATCCGGCGACCGCGTCTACACGGAGACCTTCGCTGTCAGCGAGGTCCAGGCAGACCTCTGATCGGGTCGGTTGTACCGTTTTACCGGTCCGACCACACGCCGTCGTGCGGTCGATCCGAAAATGGTTTGCAACCGACCCTATGAACCAAGCGTTTTGAGCCCCCCGCCCGTGACTGCGGACATGGACACGCCGACTGTCGAACGGCTCATCGAAGAGGGCGTCCCGGAGGCACGGGCGGAGGTGACCACGCCGCGGAACCCCGACGACGACGCACACTTCGCCGCTGTCGTGGTCTCGCCCGCCTTCGAGGGCGAATCGCTCGTCGACCGCCACCAGCGCGTCCACGACGCTCTCGACGAGTACATGCCCGGGGAGATCCACGCCATCGAACTGATGACCTACACGCCAGACGAACGCGAAGAGTAGCCCCCGCCGGGACAAGTCCTTTTATTCGCGGGAGCAGAGAGACACGTATGGCATTCGAACCCGACCCGGAGGTCACGCCGGAGGAAGTCGAGAACCACGTCGACGAAACAATCGAGGAAAACGAGGTGGTACTGTTCATGAAGGGTACCGAACTGATGCCCCAGTGTGGGTACTCCCGGAAGGCGCTGGCGCTGATCCAGCGACACCGCGAGGACGTCACGACGGTGGACGTGTTGCCGGCCCTGGACGCCTACCGCGCGGCGCTGGAACGACACAGCGACCGCGAGACCATCCCCCAGACGTTCGTCGACGGCGAGTTCGTCGGCGGCAGCGACATCCTCGAACAGTACCAGCAGCGCGGCGACCTCGGCGAGAAACTGCACGCGTAGGGGTCTACGGCTCCACGGCGACCAGTTCCGAGACGCCGTCCGCGAGGTAGACAGTCCCGTCGAGCCCGAGCGCGTCGAACACCGTCTCTGTCCCGCGCGAAGCCATCGCGTGCCCGTCACTGTCGAGGACGTAGACGGTGAGAAACGGCTCGTCGCTGCCGCCCTCGTTGATCGCGGAGGCGACCAGCGTGTCCCGTGTCGCCGCCTCCGGCCAGGCGTTGTTCGAGGGCGGGTCGAACACCCACTGTTTTCCCGTCTCGACGTCGTACGCCGCCGCTGCGTCGGCCTGTCCCCCAGAGCGGGTGTAGAGCGTTTCGCCACCGGGCGCGAGCAGGAGCCACTGTCCGTGGGCGGTGTCGCGCCAGACGGGGGTCCCGTCGGCCTCGAACCCCGACACGGCGTCCCCGCCGGCGTAGACGCGTTCCCCGCCGACCAGGAGTTCCTCGGCCGGGACGTCCCGGCGCCAGTCCCGGTCGCCGTTCGGGGCGACCCCGTGCAGCGTCGCGGTCTCTTCCTCGCCCGTCAGGTAGAAGACCCGTCCGTCCCCGGCCGCGACACGGGTGGCCGGGCCGTGGTCGTATGTGAACCGTCGCGACCCGTCGAGGCCGAGGCTGGCGAGGCGGTCCCCGGCGGCGACGTAGACGCCCCCGTCGCCGACGGCCACGTCCCGGACGTCGACGAACTCCCGCGTCCAGCGGATTGTCCCGTCGGTCGCGTCGAGTCCGTAGACGACAGTCGAGAGCGGCGACTCCGGCGTCGTGTGGGTGGGTGCGGGCGTCGACGTCTCGCCGCCGGGTCCGGCTGTTTCGCGCGGGGGCGGAAAGAACTCCAGGCCGGTGGCGGCGACCAGCCCGTCCGCGACGCCGGCAACCGCGAGTTCCCGCTCCCGCTGTACCGACCAGCGACGCTCCCCGCTTGCCGGGTCGAGCGCGTGGACCGCGCTCCACTGGCGCGCCTCGACAGGGCCGGCAACGGCGTAGACGGCCTCGTCGGTCGGCGTGACGCCCCACTTCCCCCGGGCGATCTGTCGGTCGGCGGCGCGGGACCCGGCCACCGCCCCGCCCTCCGCACGCGTCTCCCAGAGCACGTCCCGTTCGGCGGGGTCGACGGCCGCGACCGCTGCGGGACCGTCTTGCTTGCTCAGGGTCGCGTAGACGCGTCCGTTGGCGGCGTCCAGCCCCAGGACACCCCAGCCGTCGAAGGGTAGCGTCCACTCGGGGTCCCACTCCGGAACGTCGCCGGGCGTCCGTCTGGGCGCGTCGTCGGCCCCGTCCGGCGTCGAACCGGGCGTCTGTCCGGGTGTGTCGTCGCGGGACGTAGCGGTCCCGCCGTCGCCGGAGTCGGAGGATCGGGTGCCGAGACAGCCGGCGGCCGCGGCGAGAACGCCGGCGCCGAGATGGAGGAGGGTCCTGCGGGAGACCATACGAGAGCAGTGACACCGGTGCGAGCAAGGGTCTTGTGGAAGAACAAACGCCAGTTTCACCCACCGGCGGGTCCGGACCCGTAGTGTTAAGTTCGGTCTGGGACAGGTTCGAACTGTTCGATGGAACCGCAACCGTGGGCGGTCCTCGCGGCGGTCGGACTGCCCTTTCTCGGCACAGCGCTCGTTCCCCTCGTCCATCGTGTTGTGGGCGAGCGTGTCGGCTACTTCGGCGCGCTCGCCGCCCTCGCGTCGTTCGCGCTGCTCGCCTCCCAGCGCGGGGCCGTCGGGACTGTCTCCATTCCCTGGATCCCCACGCTCGACGTCGCAGTCCGCTTCACTGTCGACGGCTGGGCGCTCCTGTTCGCGCTGCTCGCCTCGGGAATCGGCGTACTCGTGTTCGTGTACTCGACGTCGTACATGCGGGGCGAACCCGGGCAGACCCGCTACTACGCGACGCTGCTCGCGTTCATGGGGTCGATTCTCGGCGTCGCGCTCGCGGCCGACCTCGTGGTCCTGTTCGTCTTCTGGGAACTCACGAGCGTCTGCTCGTTCGTGCTGATCGGACACTACACCGACGACGTGGAATCGCAGTACGCAGCCCGGATGGCGATGGTCGTCACCGTCGGCGCCGGCCTGTGCCTGCTGGTCGGGGTGGTCGTCCTCTCGATTGCCGCCGGACCCGCACTCGGGAGCCGGACGTTCGACCTCGCGGCCATGCTCGAGAACCCGGAGGCGATGCGGGCGGCGCTGCGCGACGGCGGGCTGTACACGCCAGCACTCCTGCTGATCGGCGTCGCCGCGGGCGCGAAGTCGGCGCAGGTCCCGCTGCACTTCTGGCTGCCCAACGCTATGGTCGCGCCGACGCCCGTCTCCGCGTTCCTCCACTCGGCGACGATGGTCAAGGTCGGCGTGTACGTCGTCGGCCGCCTGCGGCCGCTGTTGCTCGGCGAGGAGTGGACGCTCCTGTTTGCGACCGTGGGGCTGGCGACGATGACCGCCGGCGCAGTGCTCGCGGTACTGGCGACCGACATCAAGCGGCTGCTGGCGTACTCGACAGCGAGTCACCTCGGACTGATGATCGCCGGGTTCGGGTTCGCGACCCACTTCGGCGCCGAGGCCGGCAGCTTCCACCTGCTCAACCACGCGCTGTTCAAGGCCGCACTCTTCCTCGTCGCCGGGATTGTCGCCCACGAGGCCGGGTCCCGGGACCTCCGGGAACTCGGCGGCCTCCGGACGACGTTGCCGATCACGACCGCTATCGCAGCCGTGACGGGGCTGAGCATGGCCGGGGTGCCGCCGTTCAACGGCTTCTACTCCAAGGAGTTGCTCTTCGAGGCGGCCTACGAGACAGCACACGAGGCCGGCGGGCTGGCGTGGCTCTACCCCGCCGCTGCAGTGCTCGCGAGCGTGTTCACGGTGGTCTACTCGCTGCGCTTTCTCTCCGTGTTCTTCGGCGACCGTCCCGACACCGTCGGCGACGTCCACCGGCCCCCGGTCGCGCTGGTCGTGCCCCCCGCGGTCCTCGCGGCCCTCGCCGCGGTGGTCAGCGTCGCGCCGGACCTGGCCGCGGACGCCATCGCTCAGGCGGCGCTGGACGCGACGGCCGTGGAGCCGACGGACCTGCACACGGGCCTCCCGACAGCCCTCTCGCCGGCGGTGGCGATGTCGGCCCTCTCGCTGGGAGGCGGCGCGGCCGCCTACACTGTCGACAACCGCCTCCGAGCGGCCGTCGGCCGGGCGACGACGCTCGGATCCGCTCTCGAGCCGTCGTCGCTGTACTGGCGGCTGGTGAGCGGCACCGGGACCGCGAGCGCGTGGCTCCAGCCCCGGGTCCACGACGGGCGGGTCCGGACGTACGCGACGTGGTCGCTCGCAACCACGTTCGGGCTGGCGCTCGCAGGCTACGCCGCCGCGGCCGGCCTCCCGGCACTGTCGGGGCTCGGCGTCCCGCTTGCGATGGCGCTCGTGCTCGCCGTCGCCGTCGGTGCCGCCGCTACCGTGACGGTCGCGCCCTCGCACGTCGCCGGCGTGTTGACGCTCTCGATTCTGGGGTTCATGATCGCGGTCTTCTACATCCTCGCGAGCGCGCCCGACCTGGCGCTGACCCAGCTCGTCGTCGAGACGCTCCTGCTCCTGATCTTCCTGCTCGTCCTCGAGGATCTGCCCGCGTTCTACGGCGAACCCGGCCGCGTGGTGGCGGTCCGGGACGCCGCGCTCTCGCTGCTGGTCGGGGTGACGGCGTTTGTCTCCGTACTGCTCGCCGCGCGTGGCCCCGACGAACCGCTGACCGAGACGGCGAACTTCTACGTCCAGCAGGCCGTCCCCGGCGCCGGCGGGACGAACGTCGTCAACGTCGTCCTCGTGGACTTCCGGGCGTTCGACACGCTCGGGGAGTTGCTCGTCGTCTCGATCGCCGCACTCTCGGTGTTCGTCCTCGTGACCATGCGCAACCGGGGTGAGACGTCGTGATCGGGGGTTCCGGTGTGAGTGTCGAGACGGGACAGAAAACGTCCGGCCGCTCGACCCTCCGGGGCTTGCTGCGTTACTCGGTCGCGTTGCTCCCTGCGTTACTTACCGCGCCCGGGAGGGATCGTTGCCGGCCCCTTTCATCCCCACCCGACGGCCACCGCAGGCCTGCCCTTCCCCGGGTCGCGCGATACAGCGCGCTCTCGGCCGTGCGGTGGCGCGTGCGAGAAACAGCGTGCGAGGGACGAGAAGCGCAGCGAGTCCCGGGAGTCGAGCCCGTGGGGGCTTTCTCGCTATTTGAAGGTGAGGCAAAATCGCCTTCAACGACGATGGCTAGCCCGACTCGCACGGGCTTCCTGTATCTCTGTCGCTCCCATGGCCTGTCCCGGTGTCACTCTCCACAGTCCGGGCATGTCAGTCCACGTGCCGCGTCGAGCAGAGATGAGATGAGATGAGCTCAGTGATTGTGCGAACCACCGCGCGGATTGTCGTGCCGATCGTCCTCGTTGTCGCCGTCTCGCTGCTCCTCCAGGGACACAACCGTCCCGGCGGCGGGTTCATCGGGGGCGTCCTCACGGCGGCCGCCTTCGCGCTCGTCTACGTCGCATACGGGCTGGACTACCTGGAGGTCGGCGTCCTCGACCGGGACGTCGATCCCGGGGCCGGCCCGTTCGACCACCGTACCGTTGCAGTCTACCGGCGGCTCGTCGTCGCCGGAATCGTCCTGGCGGTCGGTACCGGCGCCGCCGGCCTCCTCTTCGGGGTTCCCTTCCTGACACAGACGTTCGTCTCCGTCGAGGGCGTCCCGCTGTACCACGAGATCGAACTCACGAGCGCGCTGGTCTTCGACGTCGGCGTCTACTGCGTCGTGGTCGGGGCCCTGCTGTCTATTCTCTCGGTGGTGGGTGCCGAGTGATCCTGCTCGCGGCCGTCGTCGGCGGACTGTTCGCGCTCGGGACCTTCCTCGTCCTCCGCAGGGACGTCGTCAGGGTCGTCTGGGGGCTCGCGATTCTCTCGCAGGCCGCGAACGTCTACATCATCACGATGGGCGGCGTCGGCGAGGGGAGCCACGACCTCGTGCCGGTGCTGGCAGTCCACGGCGGCGAGGTCCCCCCGACGACCGACCCGCTCGTGCAGGCGCTCGTGCTGACGGCCATCGTCATCTCCTTCGGCACCACGGCGTTCGCGCTCGCGCTCTCGTACCGTGCCTACCAGGAGAACGAGACCATCGACGTCACGGAGTGGGCACAGTGAACGTCGTGATCGCACCGCTGCTGGTCGCGCTCGCGAACATCCTGGCGGCACTCGTGACCCGCCGGTCCCCCCGGATCCAGCGCCCGGTCAGCGCCCTCGGTGGTCTCGTCTACGCGGGCGCTGTCGGCTGGGCGGTCTGGACGGTGGTGCTCGGAGCGGACGCCCCGGGTACCGCCACCTACCAGGTCGGGAACTGGCCCGCGCCGTTCGGCATCACGCTGGTTCTCGACGGGCTGTCGGCGTTCATGCTCGTCGTCGCCGCCGCGGTCGCCGTGCCGGCTATCGGGGTATCGGTGCGCTTCGTCGACCGCGCCAACCAGCGGGTCTTCTACCACCCGCTCTTTCACCTCCTCCTGCTCGGCGTCACGGGTGCGTTCCTCACCGGCGACCTGTTCAACCTCTTCGTCTGGTTCGAGGTGATGCTGATGGCGAGTTACGTCTTCGTCTCGTTCTACGGCGGCGCACAGCACACTGCGGCGGCGTTCCGGTATCTCGTCTTGAACGTGGTCGGGAGCGCGACGTTCCTGCTCGCTGTCGGCGGGCTCTACGCCGTCACGGGTACGCTCAACATGGCCGACATGTCCCGCCGGCTGGCCGACGCCCCCGCCTACGGGATCGATCCACTGCCGGTGGTCGGGCTGTCGGCGCTCCTGCTCGCGACGTTCGCGCTCAAGGCCGGCCTCGTCCCCTTCCAGTTCTGGGTGCCCGGCGCCTACCGGGCCGCGCCGCTGCCCGTCGCGGCGATGCTCGCCGGCGCGACCAAGAAAGTCGGGATATACGCCATCGTCCGCGTGTACTTCACCGTCCTCGCCGGCGCCGCGGTCCCGGTCGACCTCCCGCTGGTCGACGGCGGGTCCCCGCTCGCCTTCCTCGCACCCGTCCTCCTGACGATGGGTGTCGCGAGCGTGCTGTTGGGCGGGCTGGGCGCCGTCGCGAGCCCGAGTCTCGAGGAGTTGCTGGCCTACTCCAGCGTCGGTCAGGTGGGGTTCATCGCCGTCCCTGTCGGCCTGGCGGCGGCGACCGAGTCCGCGACCGTCCGCCGGCTGGGACTGGTCGCTGCCCTCGTGTACGCGCTCCACCACGCCCTCGCGAAGGGGATGCTCTTTCTCTCGGCGGCGACCGTCCGCGGGGCGACGGGGACAAACCGCTTCGCCGAGCTCGGCGGACTCGGCCGCCAGTCACCCGTGCTGTCGAGTGCGGTCCTCGTGGGGATGCTCTCGCTCGTCGGCATTCCGCCGCTGTCGGGCTTTTTTGGGAAGTTCCTCGTGCTCGACGCCGCCACGTCCGGGGCCGCGGCCGCCGGCGGCGCCGGCTGGACGCTGGTGTTGCTCGTCCTGCTGGTCGGGGCGGTACTGACCATCCTGTACGTGACCCGCGCCTGGATCGGCGGGTTCTGGGGCGTCCGGTCCGAACAGGTCCGCGCGGCGACGGTCGACCCCGTACAGGTGGCCATTCTCGTCGCCGTCGCCGCCGCCGTCGTGGGCGTCGGGCTGGGCTTCGAACCGGTCGCGGACTTCGCCGGGACGGCCGCCGAAGCCGCGCTGGACCGCGGGGCCTACGTCGAGGCGGTCGGACCGGCGGGGGGTGGGAGCGCGTGACCCGGCGCTGGCCGGTCGCGGGCGTCCTCTTCGGCGCCGTCTGGGTGCTCGTCCGCGGCGTCGACCCGACCCCCGACGCGGTTGCCGCCGGCCTGCTCTCGGGGACACTCGTCGGCCTCCCCGTGGCGTACGTCTTCCGGCGGATGTACAGCGAGGACGTCCAACTTCGCAGCGCCGCCGCGTCGATCCCGTACGCCGTCCTGTACGTGACCGTCTTTCTCAGGGACGTGGTCGTCGCGAATTTCGACGTTGCATACCGCGTGCTCGCGCCGGGGATGCCAATCGAACCCGAGGTGATGTACCTGCCGCTGCGGGTGCGGACGGACGTTGGCGTGACGACAATCGCCAACAGTATCACCCTGACGCCGGGGACCGTGACGCTCGACCACGACCCCGACGAGAACGCCCTGTACGTCCACATCATCGACGGCCGCCACCCGGAGGAGGTAGTCGAACCGATCCGACAGTGGGAGGACTACGCGCTGGCGCTCTTCGACGAGGACCTGTCGCCCGACGACCCCGCACCGCCGGTCAGGATGACCCCAGAGGACGCCCCGCCGGACCCCAAGACTGTGCGTCTCTCGACCGAGGCCCTGGACACGGGACGCGGCCCGCCCGCGCAGACGGCCAAACCCCGGGAGGGGGAAGCAGAATCCAGGGACGAGGAGTGGACGGACGACGGCCCGGGGGGAGGTGACGGCGATGGCGAGTGAGACGGCGCTGGTGGTGGCAACCGCCGACGCCGCGCTGGTCCTCGTGGCGTTGCTGAGCCTGCTGTGTGGGTACCGGGTCGTTCGGGGACCGACCACGCCCGACCGGGTGGTGGCGCTGGATACAATCGCGACGAACGTCGTTGCAATCGCCGTCCTGTTCGCACTCAAGACCGGCCGCGGCCTGTTCGTGACCGTCAGCCTCGTGCTCGCGATCATCGGGTTCCTCTCGACGGTCGCGGTCGCGAAGTACGTCACCGAGGGCGACATCATCGTGAGGCGCGAGTGACCGTGCTCCAGGCCCTCGTCGGTGCGACGGTCCCCGTGCGGGTCCGGCCGCTCGTGGTCGTCGCGCTGGTCGCTGTCGGGTGTTTCTTCCTGACGGTCGGCACCATCGGACTGCTCCGGTTGCCCAACGTCTACAACCGGATGCACGCCACGAGCAAGCCGACGACCCTGGGGACCGCGGCCATCTTTCTTGCTAGCTTCGTCCACTTCGGGCCAGGCGAGGGCGGCCTCCCGTCACTCGTGGGCGTCCTCTTCCTGTTCCTGACAGTACCCACCGGCGCGCACATGATCTCCCGGGCAGCACAGCGCATCGGCGTCCCCTTCCTCGGGAGTGTCGTCTGGCCGACAGAGGAGACCAGCGTGGAGACGATCGACGACGCCGAGGCGTCGGACGAGACAGAGTGAGTACTCGCCAGGTTTATATGTCGCAAGCTTGTCAAACAACCACGCGCTGGTACCACGCTACATGTCACCGCGTCACGGCACCACAGACTGGGCGGGAGCCGACGTCTCGAGCGTGTCGGCCGTTCTGCAGGGAACCGTCGAGAGTGTCTCCACCCGGGTGCTCCTCAACGGCGGTGTCCGCGAGTGCCGTGCCTGTGGGACCACCATCGCCTCGGGCACCCGCTACCGGTGTCTGACCGTCCGGGACGCCGACGGCACGGTGTCGGAGGTCTGTTTCTGCGGCGACGACTGTGCCGACGCCTTCGCAGACGACCGGGTCGCGTCGCGCTGAGCGACTCTCACCCCCGTCGCGGGACGTCGCCGGCCCGGACGTCACAGGAACGGCTGTTGCTCCGTACCGCGTCTGAAGACCCCCCGTCCACGTCAGACACGCCGCGACCCCACAGCCGAAGTCGCTCGCGGTTGCACAGCAGTCCGTAGCACGGTGTTCGGTGTGACTGTTTGCCGGTGCCTCGCCACCTCGGGGTGGTGAGAGACCGGCACTGACTTACAGCGATCCGTATCAGTCCTCGCCCAGAATGGCCCGCTCGACCATCTCCGCGGGGTCGAGTACCTCGTCGGCCTCCGCCTCTGTCAGGTAGCCCTCCTCGACGGCGACATCGCGTACCGTCCGGCCCTCTGCGAGGGCCTGCTTTGCGACCTTGCTGGCCCTGTCGTAGCCGATCGCGGGGTTGAGCGCGGTTGCCAGGGCCATACTCTGCCGGACCCGCTCCTCGCAGTGGTCGCGGTTCGCCTCGAGTTTCGCGACGAACCGCTCGGCGAAGACCCTGCTGGCGTTGGCCAGGAGCTCTGCCGACTGGAGGAAGTTGTACGCGATGACGGGCTTGTAGAGGTTGAGGTCGATCTGTCCCTCCGCCGCGCCCGCGGAGATGGCGGCGTCGTTGCCGACCACCTGTGTGTGGACCTGGTTGACGGCCTCGGCGACAACGGGGTTGATCTTGCCGGGCATGATCGACGAGCCGGGCTGGTTCTCGGGCTGGTCGATCTCGCCGAGACCGTTGCGCGGGCCCGAGGCGAGCAGGCGGAGGTCGTTGGCGATCTTGTTCAGGCTCCCGGCGACCGTCCGGAGCGCCCCGTGGGCCTCGCTCATCGCGTCGTGGGCGGCCTGGGCCTCGAAGTGGTTGTCCGCCCCGCGGAAGTCGATCCCCGTCTCCTCGGCGATGTACCCGACAGCACGCTCGGGAAACTCCGGATGGGTGTTGAGGCCGGTTCCCACAGCGGTGCCGCCCAGCGCGAGTTCCGTCAGGCGCGGGAGGACGTTCTCGGCGCGGGTGAGGCCCTTCTCGACCTGCGTCCGGTAGCCCGAGAACTCCTGTCCGAGGGTGACCGGCGTGGCGTCCTGGAGGTGGGTGCGGCCCGTCTTGACGACGTCGGCGAACTCGTCTTCCCTCTCCGCGAGAGCGTCCCGGAGGGTCCGGAGGGCAGGCAGAAGATCGGTCTCGACGGCCTCCGAACTCGCGACGTGCATCGCGGTCGGAATGACGTCGTTGCTCGACTGGCCGTAGTTGACGTGGTCGTTTGGGTGGATCGACCGCGACCCGATTTCGTCGCCGGCCAGTTCTGTCGCGCGGTTGGCGATGACCTCGTTCGCGTTCATGTTGGAGGACGTGCCGCTTCCGGTCTGGAAGACGTCGACGGGGAACTGGTCGTCGTGTTCGCCGGCGATCACCTCGTCTGCGGCCTCGACGATCGGCTCTGCGTTCTCCGCTGGGAGGAGACCGAGGTCGTGGTTTGCGAGCGCCGCGGCCTTCTTGACGACGCCCAGCGCACGGACGAACCGGCGGCCGAAGGTTGCGTCGCTGATCGGGAAGTTCTCGACCGCCCGCTGGGTCTGGGCCCCCCAGTAGGCGTCCGCAGGTACCTGCATCTCGCCGAGACTGTCGCGTTCGGTTCGGTACTCCCGTGTCATGTACGGGTGCTCGCGGGCCGGCGCGTAAAAGCCACCGGTGCGCGCGTCGCCCCCGGGATCACCCGGTGTTTTTCATTCCGGCGGCGATACCCTTGACCGTCAGCCGGAGGATCAGCTCCTCGGTCTCGGTCCGGTCGTCGATCCCGAGCAGACGGACCTGGGCGTAGTTCAGCGGGTCGACGTAGGGGTTGCGCCGCTCCAGGCTCTCGACCAGCCAGCCCGGTTCGAGCACCGACTCCCTGTCCGCGATCGAACAGACGAGGTCGCAGGCCCGCTCGTACTCGGCCCGGATCGGCTCGAAGATCCGCTCCTGGAGGTCCTCGTCGGCCAGTGCGGCGTACTCGGCAGCGATCTCCATGTCCGTCCGGGTCAGCGACAGCGCCGCGTTGTCCAGCATCGTCCGGAAGAAGGGCCACTCCTCGTACATCTCCCGGAGCGTCGCCACCTCGCCGCCGTCCTCGAGGTAGGCGTCCAGCCCCGACGCCAGGGAGTACCACCCCGGCACGATACACCGGGCCTGGGTCCAGGAGAACACCCACGGGATCGCGCGGAGATCCTCGACGGTCCGCTCGCCGGTCCGGGAGGCCGGCCGCGACCCGAGGTTGAGGTCCTCGATGACCGTGATGGGCGTCGCCTGCTCGAAGTAGGAGACGAACCCCTCTGTGTCGAGCAGGTCGCGGTAGGCCTCCCGGGCGGCGTCGGCGGCAGTCGCCATCGCCTCCATCCACCTCTCCTCGACGGGCTCGCGGGGGTGTTCGAGCGCCTCGCGGCGGGCCCGGATCTGGGCGTTGAGCATCTGCTCGAGTTCCCGCTCGGCGATGACGTCGTTGGCGTACTTCTCGGAGATGGCCTCGCCCTGTTCGGTGAATTTCACCTCGCCGGTGACGGTCTCGTTGGGCAGCGCCAGGAGGGCGTCGTTCATCGGCCCGCCGCTCCGGGAGATCGATCCACCGCGGCCGTGGAACAGGCGGAGTTCGATCCCGTACTCGTCCGTGGTCGCAGACAGGCGCTTCTGGTTGCGGTACAGCGACCACTGGGCTGCCAGGTAGCCGTTCTCCTTGTTCGAGTCCGAGTATCCGATCATGATCTCCTGGACGCGGTCCCGGGCCTCCAGAGCCGCGGCGTAGGCCTCGTTCTCGAACAGTGTCCCCATGATGCGCCGCGCGCCCGAGAGGGCGTACTCGGTCTCGAGGAGGGGAACGATGTCGAGCCCGCAGTGACCCGGCAGGTCCACGACGCCGACCTCCGAGGCCAGGAAGAGGACCTCCAGGACGTGGCTGGGCTCCTCGCACATGCTGATGCAGTAGGTGTCGATTGCGTCGACGCCGTACTCGGTCTGCCAGCCCGCCAGCGCGTCGAACCGCTCGACGACGCGGGTCGCAGTCTCGGAGAGCCCCCCGGTGTCGGAGCGATCGAGGTAGACCGTCTCCCCGAGGGTCGCCTCCGTGAGCAGGTCGACGCGCTCGCTCTCGTCCATTGCGTTGTAGTCGATCCCCTGGCGGCCGAACACTTCGGCCACGGTGTCGGTGTGGTTCTGCCGGTGGTCGCGCAGATCGAGGCTGGCGAGGTTGAACCCGAAGGTGGCGACCTGCCGGATCAGCGGGTCGACGTGTGCCCGGGCGATCCGCCCGGCGTCGTTGCGCCGCAGGTCGGTCGCGAGGGCCTCGAGGTCGGCCAGCAGTTCGTCGACGTCGCCGTACCCGCCCGGCCGGAGGTCGCCGACACGGTCGACCCGCTCGCGCATGAGGTGGAGTTTCCGCCGGTACGGTTCGGTGGGGTACTCCTCGACGGCCTCCTCTCCCGTGGCGGGGAGCAACTCGCGGTCGGCCTCAAGCGACTGTGCGACCTCCCCGCCCAGGTCGACGCGGGCGCCGTCCTGGCTGAGCGCCCCCATCAGTTCCCCGAGGTTCTCGCGGTAGCGGTCGAGAACCACACGGCGCTGGCGCTCCAGCGTCTTCGCGGTAACCTCCGGCGTGACGTACGGGTTGCCGTCGCGGTCGCTGCCGGCCCACGAGCGGAACTCGAAGAGCTTCGGGACGTCGACCTCTCCGTACTCCTCGCCGAGGGTCTCCTCGAGTTCGTCGTACAGTTCGCCGGTCACGTCGAACAGGACGTTCTCCAGGTACCACTGGACGTTCAGCGCCTCGTCGGTCGGTTCGGGCTTGCGCTCGCGGATCTGGGCGGTCTGCCAGAGGCTGGTCACCTCCGCGCGCAGGTCGCGCTCGATCTGCTCGCGTTCCTTGTCGGTCACCAGCCGCTCGTCCAGTGTCTCGATGTGCTCGGCGACCGTCCGGAGCTTCGCCTTGACGGTCTTGCGCCGCGCCTCCGTCGGGTGGGCGGTGAACGTCGGCTGGATGAGCACGTCGTCGAGGAGACCCTGCACGGTGTCGGCGTCGGCGCCGGTCCCGGCCAGTTCCGCGACCGCCTCCTCCAGGCCGTCGTCGGGGACTGTCGCCTGTGATTGCTCCCTGAGCGCGCGGACCCGCTCGCGCTCCTCCGCGAGGTTGATGAGTTCGAAAAACGTCGTGAACGCCCGCGCGACCACGAGCAACTGATCGTCGTCGGCCGCCGCGAGCGCCTCCTCGAGGGGCGCCCGGGTGTCGATCTCCCCCTCCCTGTAGTCGATTGCCGTCGTCCGCAGACCCTCGACAGTCTCGAAGGCCTCCTCCGAGGTCTGCTCGGAGATGACGTCTCCCACCATCGATCCCAGTTCCCACACGTCCTGGCTGATGTCCCTGCGATACAGTCGCATACGCCGGGTAACGACGAACGGATTGAAAAACCTTCGGAGCGGAACGGCCGCCGGGAGCCGCCGCCGAGCCCGTCGGTTGTCCCCGCCCCGCGTCCGCCGGGCTCTCGTGGACCACCCCGGTCCGTTCGGGCCCCGCTGTGTCGACGGTCGTCTCCCGGATGTTGTCGACGGTTCGATCGGTCGTCGACCGCATGTGTCCCGTTCGAACACATTGTTTCGATTGTAGGTATCGCCGTCGATCGGACTCCTGGCCGAACTGGGCTCTCTTCACCCTGCTCGGGCACTGTCGACTCCAGATACTCCGGGCTTGCCCCAGATCTCCCCGCTGGCTCCGCCGGCTTGCTGTCGAGTACACCGGCTCAGTGTCGTCTCGGAAAGAGTGTACCTTCGAACAACAGTATCGAACCTGATACGAAGCCCCGTGGCTCGCACGGCTGCTGTTTCTGTGTCCCGGCGCGATTGCACGCGTGCAATCGGTCCGGCACTGACTCACAGCACTCCGTCTCGTAGGGACGGTTGTAGCCGTTTTCGGGGACAACCGCCCGTCGGGCGGGTGATCCGGTACAGAACTACAACCGTCCCCGTCCCCATCAGGCACCGAGGTACAGCTCCTGGACCTCGTCGGAGTCGAGGAGTTCCGTGCCAGTCCCCTCCATGCGTTTCTCGCCGAGGTCGAGAACGAGGCCACGGTCGGACTCCCCGAGGGCACGCCGTGCGTTCTGTTCGACCATCAGGACCGCCGTGTCGGACTCGTCTTGGATCTCGACGATCTTCTCGAAGACGTCATCAACCAGTTGTGGGGCGAGTCCCGCCGAGGGTTCGTCGAGAATCAGCAGGTCGGGATTGAGCATCAGCGCGGCGCCCATCGCCACCATCTGCTGCTGGCCGCCGCTCAGCGTCCCGGCCGTCTGGTCGGGTCGCTGTTCGAGCACGGGGAACCGCTCGTAGACCTCCTGGACGCGGTCCTCGAAGGCGACCTCCGAGTCACCGAGCGCCCAGGCGCCCATCTTGAGGTTCTCCAGCACTGTCAGGTTGGGGAAGATGTTGTCCACCTGCGGGACGTGACAGATGCCGTGGTAGATCACCTCCTCGGGGGCCACGCCGGTGATGTTCTCGCCGTCGAGTTCGATGGTTCCGGCGTCGATGTCTGTCAACCCGACGATGCTCTTCAGCAGCGTGGACTTCCCGGCCCCGTTGGGGCCGATGATCGACACCATCTCGTCGGCATCGACAGTCATGTCGACGCCGTGGACGACCTTCAGGTCGCCGTACCCGGCTTCGAGACCCGAAATTTCCAGCAGCGTCACACCCGACCACCGCCGAGATAGGCCTCGATCAGCTGCTCGTCCTGCTGGACCTCCGCTGGTTCCCCGACCACGAGAATCCGGCCGTTGTGCATTCCGATCACCGTGTCCGAGATGTCCATGATGGTCTGGATATCGTGCTCGACAACCAGAAACGTCTTGTTCTGTTCGTCACGGAGTGCCGTGATCCGTTCGAGCAGGTGGTCCGTGAGGTCGGGGTTGACGCCCGCCATCGGCTCGTCGAGCAACAGCACCTCCGGGTCGGACATCAGCGCCCGGCCGAGTTCCAGCAGTTTCCGCTGTCCGCCCGAGAGGTTGCCGGCGTACTCCTCGCGTAGCTCCCAGAGCTCCAGATACCTGAGAAGCTGTTCGGCCCGGTCGCGTTGCTCGTTCTCGTACTCCCGGACCGTGCCGGGGCTGGTGAGCAGCGGGACCACCTTCTCGCCGGGGTTCTCCTGTGCGGCGAGCAGCATGTTGTTCATCACGGTCATCCCCGAGAGTTCTCGCGTGATCTGGAACGTGCGGATCAGCCCGCGGACCGCCCGCTGTTCGGGCCGGAGGTCAGTGACGTCCTCGCCGTCGAGGGTCACGGTTCCCTTGTCGGCCTCGTAGAAGCCGCTGATGAGGTTGAACAGCGTGCTCTTCCCGGCGCCGTTGGGACCGATGAGTCCGGTGATCTGTCCCTGTTCGACGCTGACCGAGACGTTGTCGACGGCGGTCAGCCCGCCGAAGGATTTGGTGATGTCCTCCGTCTCGAGAATCGCCGCCCCGCTCATCGCGTCGCCTCCCCGAACAGCCCGTCGGGTCGGGTCAGCAACCCGACCACGAGCAACAGCAACGCGAAGGCGGGTTTGTACTCGCTGGGGATGACGGCCACGCTCACCTCGGTCCCGATCCCGAGGATGTACCCGCCGACGACGGCCCCGACGGGGTCACCGATCCCGCCGAGGATCACCGCAGCGAAGACCGGGATCAGGAACACGAATCCCATGTTCGGCCTGAGGTTGGCGTCGAGACCGAGCATGATGCCCGCCATCCCGGCGATGACGCCACCCAGCAGGGAGACGTAGATCACCAGCCGCTTGGTGTCGATCCCGCGCAGGCGCGCGAGGTCGGTGTCGTCGGAGGCGGCCCGCATCGCGATCCCGATCCGGGTCCGGTTGAGCAACAGGAACACCAGCCCCAGCACGACCAGGCTGAGGACGACGATTGCGACCTGGACCGGCAGGATAGCGATCCCGAAGTACTGGGGTGCGGCCTCGATCGGGACCTCGTAGTACCGCGTGTCGGCGGTCCAGACGATCCTGATGAGGTTCCGGAGGATGAACGCGATCCCGATCGAGACGACGAGCAACACGACCGGACTCCGGTCCTGGAAGTTCCGGAAGACGACCCTGTCCGCGACGAGCGCGGTCACTCCCCCGCCGACAGCCCCGATGGCGATGGCGCCGATCAGCGGGACGCCGGCTGCGTCGGCCGCGAAGGCCACGTACGCGCCCATCGCCATGTAGTCGCCGTAGGCGATGTTGATGAAATCCAGCAGGCCGAACAGGAGCGTCAGCCCGAGCCCGGCGAGTGCGATCAGGCTCCCGGTGACGACACCGTTCCAGATGAACTGGGGGTCGAGCGTGACCATCTCACTCACTCCCTCCCATGCCCGCCATCGCGCGTTCCTTGTCGCCGAGCAGCCCGTGTGGCCGGTAGTACAACACCAGGATCAACAGCGCACCGATGATGATGAGCCGGATGAACGGGAGTTCGTTCCCGAGAGGAATGTCACTGGGGAGAAAGCGGGTCACCTGCCGGATGCTCGTGATCAGGACCGCACCGACGATCGCACCCAGGTAACTCCCGGCACCGCCGACGATGACCATCGCCCACACCGAGAACGTGAGGTTGGGCAGGAACATCGTCGGCTGGATGGCGAACACGTAGTGTGCCCACAGCGAGCCGGCGAGCCCGGCGAGACCGGCCCCGATGCCGAACGACTTGAGCTTGAACTGGGCCGTGTCCTTGCCGAGCGCCTTCGGGACGTCCTCGTCTTCCCGGACCGCGTGGAGGACGCGCCCGAACGGGCTGTCCGCGAGGCGTCTGAACAGCAGATAGCTGGCGGCCACGAACAGGACCACGAGCCCGAAGTAGAACACGTCGTAGGAGACGACGCCGCTGACGGAGCCCTCGAGGGGCCGGGGGATGTTTCTGAGCGTCTGTTCGCCGCTGGTCAGCCACGCCTCGTTGGAGATCATCAGCCGCAGTATCTCGGCGCCAGCAAGTGTCACAATCGCGAGGTAGTCACCCTCGAGCCGGACGCTGGTGATCCCGAGGAGCACCCCGGCGAGTGCGGCGGTCACCGTCGCGCCGGCCATCCCGACGACAATGGGAAACCCGAACCCCACGATCCGGTTTGCGAGCAGTCCCGTCTCCGCAACTGGCGTCGTCAGGATCGCAGAGGTGTACGCGCCGACCGCAAAGAAGCCCGCGTGGGCGAAGTTCAACAGCCCCGTGTCCCCCCAGTGCATGTTCATCCCGATCGCCAGCAGCGAGTAGACGCCCATGATGATTCCGACGACCATCACCAGCTTGAACGATATGAACGCCATCTCCTATCCCTCCCTCCGGCCGACGTGACGGCCGCTTCGGTGCCGTATTCCGGTTCGGTCTGTCATAGTGTCCACGTGGTTCGTGCCGCGATAACGTATCTTTCGCCGAACGGGCTCCGGGGTCGGTTAGCCCGTCTCGTACACTTCCGCGAGGGCCTGTGCCTCGTAGGTCGTGAGCGACTCCCAGGTGCCGCCCGTGGCCTGCAGGATACTGAACGGACCGACCACGTTGCCGTTGTCGTCGAAGTTCTGGGGGTTGGCCGCGCCGATGTAGTTGATGTCGTTGCCGTTTGCCAGTTCCTCTTTGCCCTCGGCGAACGTCGTCACCTCGGTGCCGGGCGGGTTGGAGATGGTCTTGAGCTGGTCCGGGATCGCCTGGCGCTCGACCGCGCCGTGGGCCTCGAAGGCCAGCGCGAACTGGTTGACCGCGTCGTAGGCTTCCCCGGCGAACGTCCCGGGCTCACCGCCGTTCACGTTCTGGAACGACTCGGTGAACTCGTCGAAGGCGGGCCCGGGTGCGGGCGCCTGTCCGAGGAATCCTTCGGCGACGTCGGACCCGACATCCGAGATGAAGTCCTCGGTGAGCACGTCGTTGCCCAGCACGAGGTTGAAGTTCTCCTTCCCGCCCAGCTCGGAGTAGTTTTTGACGAACAGCGTACTGACCTCGGTTCCAGCGGTCATCTGAACAATGTCCGGATCGGCGTCCTGGAGTGTTCCGATCTCGCTGCGGTAGGAACTGGCGTTGATCGCGAGTGGCACTTCGGCGACGATCTCGCCCCCGAGGTTGCTGAACGCCTCGCCGACCGACGCCGCGAAGCTCTGTGAGCCCTTGTCGTTTTTGAACGACAGCGCCATCGACTCGTGGCCGGCCTCCTCGAAGTTGTACTTGCCCGAGGCGGCACCGCCCACCGCGTCGCTCGGAACGTTCCGCCAGAGCCACGTCCCGCCAACGTCGTCGAGCTGGATTGTGCCCGCCATCACCGTGATCAGCGGGAGCTGTGCGCTCTGGATCGGCTCGATCAGGTTCGGCATCACGGAACTTGACGGCCCGATCGTGGCCGGCACGCCCGCCGAGTCGAGCGTCTCGAACCCGCTTATCGCGGCCTGCGGGTTCGTCTCCGTGTTCTGCTCGTTGGTCTCGATGGTCATCCCGTCGAGGACGCCGTCGCTTTGCTCGCTGATCTCGGCAAGCGCCGTCGCGACCGCAGGCCGGGTGTTCGACCCGATCCAGCCGAACCCGCCGCTGAACGGGTTCAGGTAACCCAGCGTGATCGTCCCGCCGCCGCCGTCTGTCGATCCTCCGTCGCCGCCGTCGCCGCCGTCGCCGCCGTCCTCCATATCGTCGCCGTCGCCGCCGTCTTCGCCGCCGCCGTCGCCGCCGTCTTCGCCGCCGCCGTCGCCGCCGTCGCCGCCGTTGCCGCCACAGCCCGCGAGGAAAATCATCCCCGACGCGCCCGCGCCCTTGATGAGTGTCCGTCTGTCGATGCCTCCCTGCCAGCGTGCGCCATCGTCTGACATGGAATGAGGATGAGATTCTCCTTACTTATATTTTTATATATAACTGCCGACACTCCGCGGCGACGCCAGTCGGGGACAGGCTCCAACCCACAGGCGAACGAGCCGGGACACACAGACGAGTGATCCGCCGACGGGCGACGATTCCACTTCGACGCCAGTTCACACTGCCGGCTATCCCTTTGGAAAGATACTGCGCACCCCGTGGGTTCGAAATTCTGTAGAGACGTATAGCCGGCAGTATCAGCTCGCTGGCGGTGTACACGTGTGTACCATCGCTCGCGCCGGTGCGGGACTGTACGCCCGGGCACCGAAGGAGTATTGTCACGCGAGACCGACCCGGCGGAACGAAGCCGCAGTGTGGCCGACGACCCCTCGCGGACCGCTACAGGGCCGCGGCGAGCTTCTGGACGGGGTGGGGCGGTTCCCCGTCAGTCCCGTTCCAGTCACCCAGTTGCGTCCGGCAGGAGGTCCCGGGCGCGACCACCGTCTCGCCGTCGCTGTCCCCGACCTGATCGAACAGGATCCGCCCGATCGCCTGGCTCATCGAGTAGTGTTCGGCCTCGTACCCGAACGAGCCGGACATCCCGCAGCACGTCGAGTCGAGGGGGTCGACCCCGTAGCCGGCCCGCCGGAGAACGCCAACGGCGTGGTGGTCTTTCTTCGTCGACTTCTGGTGGCAGTGGCCGTGGTATGTCAGCGTCTCCGCCGGGGCGTCCCAGTCGACGCCGGCGTCCAGCCCGAAGGCATCGAGGTACTCACAGACCCCGTAGGCGTTCGCGGCGACCCGCTCGACGTCCGTACCCGAGAGCAGGTCCAGGTAGTCGTGCTGGAACATGACCGCGTCGGAGGGCTCGATCAGGACGATGTCCCACCCCTCTGCCACCGACGGCGCGAGCGCAGCCACGTTCGCCCTGGCGGTCGCGTGTGACTTCTCGAGGAACCCCTTGGAGTGGGCCGGGCGGCCGCTGTCGGTCCGGTCGGCCAGCCGGACGTGGACTCCGGCTGCCTCGAGAACGCGCACCGCGTCCTTGCCGACCTCCGGGTGCATGAAGTTCGTGTACGTGTCCGGGAACAGCACCGCTTTCCGGTCGGCCTCACTCTCGGCGACCTGCGGGCCGCGGTCGGCGAACCACGCGCGCACTGTCTCCCGGCGGAACTCCGGGAGGGAGCGCTCGCTGGCGATGCCCAGCGTCCGCTCCATCAGGAGCCGGGCTCCGGGGAGCTCCGGCAGGAGATTCGAGAGGGGCGCGAACCGGCTGCCGACGCGGGCGAAGGTGTCGACGTTCGCGAACAGCCGGTCCCGGAGGCTCGCGCCGTGGTCCTGGTGGTGGGCGTGGGTGACCTCCGCCTTGAGCTTCGCGAGGTCGACCTCGCTGGGACAGTCCTTGATACAGCCCTTGCAGCCGATACAGAGGTCGAGCACCTCGTTCATGAACTCCTCGTCGGTCGGATCGTCGGGGAGGTCGCCGCTCATCGCCTGTCGGAGCATGTTCGCCCGGCCGCGGGTGGTGGTGATCTCCTCCTCGGCCGCCCGGTAGGTGGGACACATCACGCCGCCGGTCGTCTCCTGTCCCCCCCGACACCCGCCACAGCCGTGACAGAGGTCGACCATCCCGGCCGCGCCGTTGTCGTTCTCCCAGTTCAGCGCGGGTTCGAACCCGAGGTCGAGGTCGTAGTCCGGGTCGAACCGGAGGTTCTCTGTCATGTCCGTGGGGTCGCCCTCGCGGGAGACGACCTGACCCGGGTTGAGTAACCAGTCCGGGTCGAAGGCCGTCTTCAGGTCCCGGAACGTCTCCCACAGCCGGTCGCCGTAGAGTTTCCGGTTCCACTGGGTTCGCGCCCGGCCGTCGCCGTGCTCCCCGGAGACGCTGCCCCCGTACTCGACCACGAGGTCGGTCACCTCCTCGGCGATCGACTCCATCCGCTCGACGCCCTCGACGGTCTTGGTGTTGATTAGCGGGCGGATGTGGAGAACGCCGGGGCCGGCGTGGGCGTAGAAGGAGGCGAACGTGTCGTGCTCGTCGAGCAACTCCCGGAACTCCGCGACGTAGCCGGGCAGGTGTTCGGGCGGGATGGCGGTGTCCTCGATGAACGAGACGTGTTTCTCGTCGGTCGTCCGCGAGAGGAGAATCGGGAGCCCCGATTTGCGGAGCTTCCAGAACCGCGCGCGCGTCTCGGCGTCGTGGGCCTCCATGGCGTCGAACGCCAGTGTCTCGGCGTCGGTCGCCACCGGGTCGTCAGTTACGTCGGCCCGTGGATCCACGCCGGGCACGCGATCCGCGAGCAGATCCGCGACCGCCTGCCGGCCCGCCGCGTCGGTGTCGGCGTAGAACTCCACGAGCAGGACCGCCCGGGTCCCCTCGGGGAGCATCGCGACGACGTCCTCGAACTCGGCGGTCTCGCGTGCCAGGTCGACGAGCACGTCGTCGAGTATCTCCACTGCGGCGGGGTCGTGTTCGAGGATGGGCGCCACGTCGGCCATCGCGTCGATCAGGTCGTCGTAGGCCAGCAGCGCCATCGACTTGCTCTCCGGGACCGCCTCGAGGGAGACCTCGGCCTCGGTGACGATCGCGAGTGTCCCCTCGCTGCCCGCCAGCAGCGACGCGAGGTTCACCGTCCCGTTCTCGCGGACCGACTCGACGACCCAGTCGAGGTTGTACCCCGAGACGTTCCGCTTGAGATCGGGGTACTGTGACTCGATCTCGTCGGCCGCCTCCTCGATGATCCGGTCCAGTTGTGCGTGGATCCGCGCCTCGAGGTCGCCGTCGGGGTCGGCGCGCTCGCGCAGTTGCTCGCGGGTGAGTTCGCCGAACGTCGTCACGGTACCGTCTGCGAGGACGACCTCGCACTCCTCGACGTAGGCGTCGGTCTTGCCGTACTGCAGGGAGTGGGCACCGGTGGAGTTGTTGCCGATAGCGCCGCCCAGGGCCGACTTGTCCCCCCAGGCCGGATCGGGGGCGAACTTCAGCCCCTCGTCGGCGAGCGCGGCGTTCAGGTCGCCCAGCCTGATCCCGGGCTGGGCGCGGGCGCGGCGTTCCCCCGGACGCGTCTCGACGAGTGCGTCCATGTACCGGGTGAAGTCCAGCACGACCGCCTCGTTGACAGACTGGCCGGCGAGACTCGTCCCGCCGCCCCGCGGCAAAACCGGGATGTCGCGGCCGGCACAGTACTCCATCACGGCCGCCACGTCCGCGGTCGACCGCGGGAAGACGACCCCGAGAGGGGTCACCTCGTAGACGCTGGCGTCCGTCGCGTACAGCTGCCGGGAGTACTCGTCGAACCTGACCTCCCCCTCGACCCGGGCTGCCAGGGCGTCGACGAGGTCCGGCCTGGCCACCCCGTCCCCGCGGTAGTCGTAGTTCGACGCGGCGTCTCTCGACGGATCCGCCGTACCTCCGTGGTCCGTTCCCATGCCTGCGTACCTGGAATCGGATTGTTGCCACAGAAACTAAAGCCGTTCCGTTCCGCCGGTGGGTTCGGACGCGCTGGACGCCTCTGAACTCTCCGCCCCGTCGGTCACGTCCGGGCTGGGTCCGCGCCTGGTCGTCTCGTACGGATTGCTGTCCGTCATTGCGGGATCGATCGCACGCTGTCGTGCGGTCGTACCGGAGAACAGTTACAGCAATCCGTCTCACGTGTCCAGGTCACGACGCCGGTCGACGTCCTGCCGAACGCCCGGGTCGTCGACGGCAACGAGCGTACCGACGTCCGCGACGATGTCACGGCCGCCCCGGTCGCCGGTGACGTCCGCCAGCGCCTCGAAGTGCCGGCTGTCGAACAGCACAGGGTTCCCGCGAGTGCCCTCGTGGGCAGGAGCGAGCACCGACCCGGTCCCGTCGGCGTAGGCCGCGAGCAGCCGGTCCACGGTTCCGGGGTCGACGAACGGCATGTCCCCGAGCGCGAACACGGCCGCGTCCCAGCCGCGCTCGCGGGCCGCCTCGACACCGGTCGCCACGGAGGTGCTCTGTCCCCGGGTGTAGGCCTCGTTGTGCCGGGCTGTGAGGTCGAGTCCCTCCAGGGCCGTCTTCACGGCCTCGGCCTCGTGTCCGAGGACGGCCACGATTCCGTCGAGGTGGGTCCCGGCCAGCGTCGACGCGGCCCGGCGGACGATCGGTTCGCCGTCGATCTCTGCGAGGAGTTTGTTCCCGCCCTCGAAACGCGTACCCAGGCCGGCCGCCAGCAGGACGCCGCCGACGGTCCGTGCCATCGCTCAGCCGACGATGTGCCAGTCGTCCTGGTACTGTTCCAGCACGTTCTTCGAGTACTCGTCGAGGGGGTGGTCGCGGTCGGGCACGTCGATCTCGTGGTCGGGTTCGAACAGTTTTGTGGTGAAGTACCGGTGGCCGGTATCGCAGATGATCGTCACGATCTCGTCGAGTTCCGGGCGTTCCTCGGCCAGACGGACCGCGCCCTCGACGTTGGCGCCGCTCGAGACCCCACTGAAAATCCCCTCCTCGCTGGCGAGGGCGCGCGAGCGCTGGATTGCCGCCTCGCTCCCGACGGACACGACGCCGTCCATCAACTCGGGATCGAGGTTCTCGGGGACGAACCCGTCGCCGATGCCCTCGATCTCGTGGGTCCCCCACTGTCGGCAGGACAGGAGCGGCGCCTCCGCGGGTTCGAGAGCGTACAGCGCCGTCCCGGGACTGTCCTCGCGGAGGGTGCGGCCCACGCCCGTGAGGGTCCCGCCGGTGCCCTGCCCGGCGAGGAACGCGTCGGGGGCGCCGCCCAGCTGGTCGACGATCTCCACGCCGGTCGTCGTCTCGTGTGCGACCGGGTTGTCGGGGTTCGAGAACTGGTTGGGGAACCAGTACTGGCCCGGCGACTCCTCGAGCATCTCCTCGACGCGGTCCATCGAGAGGTCGACGTCGCTCTCGCCGCCCGGCGTCTCGACCAGGTCGCCGCCGTAGGCGCGGATGACCTTCTTCCGTTCCTCACTCATCCCCTCGGGCATGACGATCGTCACGTCGTACCCCAGGCACGTCCCGACGAAGGTGCAGGCGATCCCTGCGTTGCCCGTCGAACACTCCAGAATCTCCGTGCCGGGTGCGAGGTCGCCACGGTCGATGGCTGCCGTGATCATCTCGCGATAGATGCGGTCCTTGATGCTGCCGGAGGGGTTTACGAACTCCAGTTTCCCGTAGATGGTCGCGCCGGCTTCCTCGCTGGCGCTGGTCACCTCGATTAGCGGCGTGTCGCCGATACACTCGAGGATGTCCGCGGTCGCAGTACGTTCGCGTGGCTTCTGAGAACGTCCCATGCACGCTATCTGTCTCGCCGCTCAAAAGTAGTTACCGGAACGGGCGAGGAGGGGGTGACGGGGACCGGCCCTGCCGGGCTAGCTCGGCACTTCGCCGTCGACCTCTTCGACGTAGCTGCCCATCTCCTGGAAGAGGAACTCGTCGCTCTCCCCTTCGAACTGTGATCCCGCCCAGACGTCGAGGTCACCGCCCTCGATCTGGGAGCGGACCTCCGCGACGTCCGTTTTGACCTCCTCGGGGACGTTCGGTCCCCACTCGGAGAGGTCGACGATGCCCGCGTTCAGTCCCTTCCAGTAGGCGTCGGCCTCCCAGGTGCCTTCCCGGACGGACTCGACGGTCGGACGGTAGAACTCCTCCCAGTGCCAGATGGGCGAGGTGAGGTAGTTGTCCCCGCCGAACTCGCCCATCGGCGCGTCGTAGCCCGTGGCCCAGATGTCGGCCTCGTTCGCGGCCCGGACCGCCGCCGGCGAGTCCTGGTGCTGGGCCATCACGTCGACGCCCTCGTCGATCAGCGAGTTCGCGGCCTCCTGTTCGGTCGGCGGATCGAACCAGGTGTTCGTCCACCGCACCTTCGTCGAGATGTCGTCGTTGACCGACGCCGCCCCGAGCGTGAAGGCGTTGATCCCGCGGACGACTTCCGCGATCGGGAACGCCGCCACGTATCCCAGCGTGTTCGTCTCGGTGACCATCCCGGCCGCCACGCCAGCCATGTACCGGGCCTGGTAGATCCGGCCCATGTACCGGCCCATGTTCTCGCGGGTCAGATAGCCCGTGTTGTGCTCGAAGTTGATGTCCGGGAAGTCCTCTGCGACCGACGCCATCGGGTCCTGGTACCCGAACGTGCACCCGAACACGACGTCGAAACCGTCGTTGGCGTACTGCCGGAAGATGCGTTCCGAATTCTCCGGCGCGACCGCCTCCGTGAAGTCGGTCTCGAGCCAGTCGAACTCCTCGGCCGTCGCCTTGCGGCCCTCGTTGTGGGCCCACGACCACCCGAGGTCGCCGACCTCGGAGTTGTACACCCAGGCCGCTCTGACGGTGTCCATCCCGCCGTCCTCCGTGTCGCCGCCGCTGTCGCCGTCCGTACTGCCGCCGCAACCGGCGATGCCGATCATCCCTGCTACACCGAGGGCTCTGAGCGCGTCGCGCCGTGAGAGATTCCGTTTCATAGCGGGTATCCACTTCTAGTTGGTCAGGGCCCAAAGATAAGCATGACTATTAATGTCAATATTTGATTGTATCGGAACGAGCCGACACCGCCCGGGGCCAGCAAAATCGCCATTTTGTAAAACCTTATAATCGTGGGTTCGGGACACATGGTAACTTCCAGCCATGAGCGAGGACCCGTTCCTCCGTATGGAGGACATCCACAAGGAGTTCCCCGGAGTCGTGGCCAACGACGACGTGGATCTCGCGGTCAGACGGGGGGAGATTCACGGTCTGCTCGGCGAGAACGGCGCGGGGAAGAGTACCCTGATGAAGATCCTGTACGGGCTCTACTCGCCCGACGGTGGAGACATCTACCTGGACGGGCAGCGTCTCGCGCCGGGGTCCCCACAGGACGCGATCGACGCCGGGGTCGGGATGGTCCACCAGCACTTCATGCTCATCCCCCGGCTGACAGTCGCGGAGAACATCGCTCTCGGCGAGCGCGAGCCAGCGAGCGGATTCAGGGGAGAGGATGGCTGGCTCCCGGAATCGCTCCGGACGAACCCGCTCGTCCGTGGTCTCGCACGACGGTTCTCGCTCGGGCTAGAGACGCCACAGCGGCGGATCCAGGACCTCGCCGACCAGTACGGGTTCGACATCGACGTCGGAGCGAAGATCTGGGAACTCGACGTCGGCCAGCAACAGCGCGTGGAGATCCTGAAGGCGCTGTACCGCGACGTCGACCTGCTCATTCTCGACGAACCCACTGCCGTTCTCACCCCCAACGAGGCAGAACGGCTCTTCGACTCACTCGAACAGCTCGCACGCGAGGGGATCTCGATTATCTTCATCACACACAAGCTCAAGGAGATAAGCGCGATAACGGACCGCGTGACGGTTCTCAGGGAGGGATCGAAGGTCGGAACCGTCGAGACGGAGGAGGTCACCCGGGCGGACCTCGCGGAGATGATGGTCGGGCGGGAAGTGCTGTTCCAGATCGACAAGGAACACGTCGAGATGGGTGAGCCCGTCCTCCGGGCCAGGGGACTCCGGTCCGAGGACGAGCGTGGGATCGAGGCACTCTCCGGTGTCGACCTCGCCGTGCGGTCGGGGGAGGTGGTCGGAATCGCCGGCGTCAGCGGAAACGGGCAGAAGGAACTCGCCGAGGTGATCGCCGGCCTGCGGTCCCCGACCGAGGGGGAGATCGTCGTCGACGAGGTCGATCTCACCGGCGCAAAGCCCAGGCGGTTCGTCGAGAACGGCGTCTCGTTCGTGCCGGAGGACCGGTTGCGCTACGGGTGTGCGAAAGATCTCTCGGTGATGCACAACGCGACCATGAAGGACTTCCGGAACGGCGAGTTCGGCGGCGGGCAGATGCTCGACTACAGCGGGTTGCGCGAGTACGCCGAGACGCTGGTCGAGGAGTTCGACATCCGCGGGGTCCACGACGTCACGGACGCGACGGCCGGCGATCTCTCGGGTGGGAACCTCCAGAAGCTCATTCTCGCCCGCGAGATTCACCGGGATCCGGACCTGCTGGTCGCGAACCAGCCGACCCGCGGTGTCGACGTCGGTGCCATCGAGTTCATCCGCGACTCCATTCTCGAACAGCGGGCAGAGGGAACCGGCGTCGTCCTGATCTCCGAGGACCTCGACGAGATTTTCGACCTGAGCGACCGGATCCTCGTCATCTACGAGGGCGAACTCGTCCACGAGACGGTCCCCGAGGAGGCCGACCGCGAGCGCGTCGGTCTGGAGATGACGGGCGGGAGCACAACCGGCGAGGAGTCGCCGCCGCCCGAGGTGGTCAGGAGCGAACCGGCCGCGAAGGAACGGGGTGAACCCTCGTGAACGTCGAACTCGAGGTGAGAGCCCGGGAGGACGTCCCGGCGTGGCTGGCCTACGGGACGCCGGTGTTCACCGTTCTCGCGGCGCTCGCGGTCAGTGCGGTCGCGCTGCTCGCGCTCGACGTGAGCCCGGTCGCCGCCTACACGACGATGTTCGTCGAGACACTCACGAGCGGGTTCGGGCTGACCGAGACGACCGTGAAGGCCGTTCCGCTGGTACTGACGGGGCTGGGGGTCTACCTCCCGCTGAAGGCGGGGCTGTGGAACATCGGCGCCGAGGGACAACTGATCCTGGGTGGACTCGCCGGGACCTGGATCGGGCTCAACCTCGCCGCGCCGGGGTACGTGTTGCTCCCGACGATGTTTCTCGGTGCGGCCGTCGCCGGGGCAGTCTGGGCCGGCATTCCCGCCTGGCTCCGCGCGCGCTACGACATCAACGAGATCATTACGACGCTGCTGTTGACGTTCGTGGCCCTGAACCTCAAGAACTACCTCATCCGCGGCCCGATGCAGGGCGGGGCCGGGACGTTCCCACAGACCGACCAGTTCTCGGCCGCCGCGACGATTCCGAACCTGTTCGGGAACGTCCACGCCGGCCTCGTCGTTGCGCTGCTCATGGTCGCCGTGACGTACGTGCTGATGCGGAAGACCCGGCTGGGCTTCGAGATCACGTTCGTCGGGTCGAACCACGAGGCCGCCACGCAAGCGGGCATGAGCAGGTACAAGGTGTACGTCCTCGTGTTCGTTCTGGGTGGCGCGTTCGCTGCCATGGCCGGCATCGGCGAAATCGCCGGGGTCCAGGGACGGTTCCGCGCCGATTTCGAGCCGGGATACGGGTTCACTGCCATCGTCATCGCACTCCTCGGGCGCAACGGCGCGCTGAAGGTGTTGCTCGCCGGCTTCTTCTTCGCGTTGCTCATCGTCGGCGGCACGAGCATGGAGGTCGCGCTGGGCGTCCCCGCTGCGCTGACCGAGGTGATCCAGGCGCTGGTCATCCTCTTTCTGATCACCGCCGAGTTCTTCAAGAGCTACCGCGTGGGCGTCACCGTCGACCGCGGGCCGAGTGGGGCGCCCCCGTCACGCACCGGGAGTGACGCCTGATGGCGGGCTTTGTCGCCGGCCTCCTCGACGCGACCGTCCGCGCGGCGACGGTGCTGATGCTCGCTGGCCTCGGCGAGGTGATCAGCGAACGTGCCGGGGTGTTGAACCTCGGCGTCGAGGGGATGATGCTGGTCGGTGCCCTGAGTGGGTTCATCACGACGGTCCTCACGGGGAGCTACTGGCTCGGGTTCGGCGTCGGTATCGTGCTCGGGATGGCACTCGCGTTCGTCCACGCGTTCCTCTGTATCTCGCTGAAGTCCAACCAGGTGATAAGCGGCGTCATGCTGACCCTGCTGGGAACCGGGATCACGACCTTCTTCGGCCAGGGGTGGGTCGAGGAGTCGATCGAGGGCTTTCCCCAGATCGCGATCCCGGTTCTGGTCGACGTTCCGTTGCTCGGCGAGGCGCTGTTCCGGAGCACTGCCACCGACTACATAGCGATACTGCTGGTTCCGGTCGTCTGGTATTTCCTGTTCCGGACGAACCTCGGGCTGGAGACGATCTCGGTCGGCGAAGACCCCGAGATGGCCGACACGATGGGTGTCGACGTGTTCAGGATGCGCTATCTCGCGGTCGTCGTCGGCGGGGGCTTTGCCGGTGCCGCGGGGGCCCACCTCTCGCTTGCGTTCTCGCAACTGTGGGTGCCGGGGATGACCGCCGGCCGCGGGTGGATCGCGGTCGCGCTGGTCATCTTCGCCCAGTGGCGTCCCGAGCGGATCCTGATCGGGGCGTACCTGTTCGGACTGCTCGACGCACTCCAGTTGCGCTCCCAGAGTCTCGACCTGACGCTCGGCGCAGAGACACCCCTCGCTGGCCTGCTCAACCCGGCCTTCGAGTTCGTCTTCCACCCGACGATCATGGCGACCTACCCCTACCTCGCCACGATCGTGGTGCTCTCGTACGCGGTCATCCGGACGAAAAGCGACCAGCTCGCGGTCCCGTCTGCCCTGTTGCAGTCCTACAGCCGCGAGGCAGACTGACAGTGCTGTGAGTCATCGCCGGGTCGATCACCCCTCGACGACCTCGCAGTACCCGGTCTCGAAGGAGGTGACCAGCCCCCGATCCAGCCTGTCCGAGGCGCCGAGCGCGGTCCGGACCGCCTCGTGTGCCCGCTCCCGGTCTCCGGGCGTGTCGGCCTTGTTCACTACCGGCGTCACGGACGCGCCACGGGGAACGGCTTTCAGCCCGCCGGATTCGCTGCCCAGCACACGCCCCACGCTCTCCGCGGTCACCGTCTCGCCGACCTCGCCGCCGACGATGTCTGCGACGCGTTCGGGACGGTGGACCGACGGCGCGTCCAGGGGTCGTCCGATAGCCCGCACGGACGCGACGGGGACGACCCGGGTCGTGGCCCCGGGAACGACGGGTTCGTCGG
>CAZUVE010000009.1:36156-37530 GCA_964623735.1 uncultured Halobacteriales archaeon
ACGGACGCGACGGGGACGACCCGGGTCGTGGCCCCGGGAACGACGGGTTCGTCGGGCCCGGGTGCTTTGAACTCCCGGCGGCGGGCGCCGTCGGCTTTGACCAGCAGCCAGTCGAACCGCCCGGACGCGAACACGGTGTCGATCACGCCGGCGTCGAACCCGCGGACCTTCGCCGCGGCACGCTCCGGACTGTCGACTCGCTCGGCTGCGAACGCGACCGGCGACCCGGTTCCGGCGAGCGCTGCCACCGGCGAGTCCGGGCCGGTCACCACGAGCGGGATGTCTCCGGGCGGCGGCGTGTGCGTGGTCGTGGTGTAGCCCACGGACAGGCCGCGACTCCCGGCCTCCGCGAGGCGGGCCATCGCGGTCTTCTTGCCCCCTGCTCCGACGAACGCGACCAGTTCGCTGTCGCCGAGTCCGAGCGCCGCCGCGAGGTCCATGGGTCGACGTGCGCGGGCGTCACAAAGAGCGTTGCCCTAACTGTTATGCGGGCGCGAACGGTAGCTGTGAGCATGCACGAGGTCGACGTCACGGGCGAGGTCTGTCCGCGGCCAGCACTGATCGTCCGGCGTCGCCTGTCCGGTCTCGACGCGGGCGAGGAGTTGCTGGTCCGGGGTGACTACCCGCCCGCCGAGGAGAACCTCCGCCGGACCTGCCGGAAACACGGGTTCGAGGTCTCGCGGGCCGGAGGCGACGGCGAGGACTTCGAGTTGCGGATCAGGGTGACCGACGGGGCCACGATCCGATGACGACCGACCCCGGCGGTGACACGGCGGCGAGCGACGCGGACGACCCCCGACTGACCGAGTACGCCGAACTGCACGGCTGTTCGTGCAAGGTCGGACAGGGCGACCTCGACGAACTGCTGGCCGAGGCCGGTCTCGACGGACGCGACGGCGACCTCCTCTTCGGCGTCGGCGAGGACGCCGCAGCACGGCAGTTGCGCGAGAATCTCGCGCTGGTGCAGACGATCGACTTCTTCACTCCCATCGCCGACGATCCCTACGATTTCGGGCGGGTGGCGGCCTGCAACGCCGCGAGCGACGCCTTTGCGACCGGCGCGACGGCGAACGTGAGCTGTCTGGCCGTTCTGGCGCTCCCGCGTGCGCTGGCGGACGTCGCGCCGGCAATCCTGGCGGGGATGACCGACGCGCTGTCGGCCGTCGACGGCGTCGTCGCGGGCGGGCACACGACACTGAATCCCTGGCCAATCGCCGGCGGCGCGGTGACTGCGACAGCCCGGCCCGACCAGTTGCTCACGACCCGGGACGCCCGGGCGGGCGACCGGCTGTACCTGACGAAACCGCTCGGGACGCAGCCGGCGATGGGCGCGTTGCGGGTGCGCGACGAGGCGTTCGTCGGGATGGTCCGGGA
>CAZUVE010000010.1:0-37274 GCA_964623735.1 uncultured Halobacteriales archaeon
ACGCGAACTGGCAGTGGACGGCCTCGACGGGCACCGACAGCGTCGACGTGCGGATCTTCGATCCCGTCTCACAGATGTCGAAGTACGACGACGGCGCCACCTACGTTACCGAGTACGTTCCCGAACTGGGCGACGTACCCGCAGACAGAGTCGTCGACTGGCCGACGCTCTCCCGGGACGAGCGGGACCGCCTGGCGCCCGACTACCCACACCCTATCGTGGACCGCAACGAGGGGTACGAACGGGCACAGCGGACCTTCGAGCGCGCGCTCGGGAAGCGGTAGTGTGTAATATACTGATTGCTGTCACTGTGTCCCGGTACGACCGCACCCCCTCGTGCGGTCTCGTGCGGTCGATCCGGCACTGACGTACCACTCAGTGTGAGTTCTCCCACAGTAGTCCGGACGAGCGTTATCTCTCTGCGCCGGCTTTCGAGACGACGTAGAGTTGAAGCGCGCTCCGGATGTGGTAATTTTTTTTCTCCGAACTCTCCGTTTCGAGGGCCTGAGAGAGGTGGTCTTCGATCTTTTGCCCAACCGGAGTTTCGGCAGCCGCGGAGTCGTTGGACTGAGCCATCTCTACGTATCTTGCGTTAAATCTTTACGATTGATAAGTGTTTGCCATTAGCTACCAGGGGGTTTTATACGTACTGTCGGTTACAGCTCGGCGAATAGCTTCACGTCGGTAGAGCCGACAGTATAGTGATTGCTGTAAGTCAGTGCCGGATCAACCGTACGCTGTCGTGCGGTCGCACCGGTACACAGTGACAGCAATCACTATATCAGGTTCGGTCGTAGTTCGCGGGGGGCGTGTCGTGGTCGACAGACTCGTACAGTTCGAGCATCGAGAGGAGGGCCTGGTCTCGCCGGTCCTGGACCGCCGGGAGGTCGACGCCGCGCCAGTCGTAGACGCCGACGCCTGCGTCGGTCCCCGTCGCGCCCTCCGCCAGCAACTCCGTTATGACCGGGTTCGGGTCCGTCCCGCGGTCCAGGTCGGCCATGAGTTGCTTCTCGACCGCGTGGTGGATGTCGAGTCCGGACTGGTCTCCCTTCTCGAAGATCCCCATGAGGGGGAGTCGGAAACCGAAACCGGCCGTCACTGCCTTGTCGATGTCTGCTGGTGTCGCGACGCCCCGCGCCAGAAGGGAGAACGCCTCGTAGGACATGGCCGCCTGGATCCGGTTGCCGATGAACCCGGGGACGTCCTTCTGTACGACGACCGGGGTCTTCCCGGCCGAATCCAGGAGGTCACGGACAGCTCCGACCGCGGTGTCGGTCGTCTCCGTTCCCTTGACTATCTCCACGAGGGGGACGACGTACGGCGGATTGAACCAGTGGGTACCGAGTACGCGCGAGGGGTCCGAGACAGGGGCCGCAATGTCGTCGATCGAGAGGCCCGAGGTGTTGGTCGCGAGAACGGAATCGGCCGGCGCGTGTTCGTCCAGGCGCTCGAAGACAGTACGCTTGACGGCGATGTCCTCTGCGACAGCCTCCGTGACGAACCCCGCGTCCCCGACGGCCCCCTCGAAGCTGTCGGCACGGGCCACGTTGCCGAGTGCGGTCTCGGCCTCGGACCGGGTCACGTGCCCGGCCTCGACGAACGTCTCGAGGACGCTGGCGATCCGCGAGCGACTCGACGCCAGGACGTCCTCGTCGACGTCGTAGAGGGCGACAGACCGCCCGTCGAGCGCGTACGCGAGTGCGATCCCGTGGCCCATTCGACCAGCACCCACGACCGCAACGTGTTCGATGGACATCGGTTCAGGAGATCGCCGTCGCGTCGAGGCCCTCGAGGTCCAGAAACGCCCGTACCTCGTCGGGCGTGGCCGGCTCCCGGCCCGTCAGTTCGTCCGTCAGTCGAACCATCTTCTCGACCAGTTGGGCGTTGCTCTCGGCGAGCGTACCGGGACCGAGGTAGAGGTTGTCCTCGAGACCCACCCGGGGGTGGCCACCCATCGAGACGGCCTGACACCCCATACTGAACTCGTTGCGACCGGCCCCGATGACCGAGAACGAGTACTCCTCGCCGAAGAGGTCGTCGGCGACCCGGACCATGTGTGTGAGGTTCCCGGCCGACGCTCCGATCCCGCCGTGGATACCCAGCACGAACTGGACGTGTAACGGAGGGTCGATGAGTCCCCTGTCGACGAAGTGTTTCGCGTTGTAGAGGTGGCCCACGTCGTAACACTCCAGTTCGGGTTTCGTCCCGTGGTCGGCGAAGACCGGGAGGATCGTTTCGAGGTCGGCGAAGGTGTTCTGAAAGATGAGGTCGCGCGTCCCCTCGAGATACTCAGCCTCCCACTCGTACTCGAAGTCGTCGTACTTCTGGAGCAACTGGTAGAGCCCGAAGTTGATCGAGCCCATGTTACAGGAGGCCATCTCCGGTTCGAGTTCCGGCACGACCCCGACCCGTTTCTCGGGGGGATCCACCGGCGCACCGCCCGTCGTCGGTTGCACGATGACGTCACAGGCGTCAGTGACCCGCTCGGCCACCTCCCGGAAGAGATCCCAGTCGTTGACCGGTTTCCCGGTCTCGGGGTCCCGGACGTGTATGTGGACGATACTCGCGCCGGCCCTGGCCGCGTCGATCGCTTCGTCTGCTATCTCCTCGGGTGTGATGGGGAGATACGGCGACATCGTCGGTGTGTGAATCGCCCCCGTGACCGCACACGAGACGATAGCCTTGCCGAGGGTACGCATCGCTCTGACGGTTCGAAACTGTGTCGTATATAGGTTCGTGTTGTAGACGGTCGTATTCGATGTGAACACGGGTTTGGACGTTCGCTCACCGTCTTTCGTCTTCTCGACGCACGTCGAGAGGGCATCGGCGGCGTGGTCGGCCGCGCCCACGCACAGATCCGAGTGCAGGTCGGTGTCGGCGCGTATCTTGTCGTAGACGAGACGCTGGAGATGGGAGCGCGACGTGACCGGCACCGGCAAGCAAAAGGACTAATCAGTGGGGTCCGAACCTGAAGCTATGTCAGAAAACACAGCGTCACGGTTCGTGGTACTTTCGGCCACGGTCTGTGTTCTGGCGTGTCTGGGGGCAGTACTTGTTCCAGTCGCGACAGGCGCGTCCCGCGCGTTCACCGGGAGCGTCACGACGAGTGGACTCCTCGGACTCGTGTTCACTGTCCGGAACGTCCAGTTGCTCCGTGCGACCGGCCAACCGAGCCTTCCGCCCGCGGTCCTCACGACGATCTTCGGTGGGTGGTTCATGCTGGCGCCGTTGCTGTACACCGGTATCGGATTCCTGCCGACTGCGGGCACCCAACTGGCCGGAACCATCATCTCCACGTTCGGACTGTACGTGGCGATCACCGGCCTCGCCGACGGTCGAGGATGACCTCCCTCGCGCGGGTACGGTGTGGATCGACTGCACGACAGCGCGCGGTCGTACCGGGAAACAGTGACAGCGATCCGTATCAGTTAGAGTCGACAGTATCACGCGCCTGCAGCCGACAGTCTCAGTAGCCACCGACAAGTATCGAACAGTAGATGAACCACGTCCCGGGGGATGTGCTGGACGCCATCGACGAGTTTGGCAGGAGTCTCCTGACTGGAACCCCCGTTCGCGCGAGCGGACAGCTGAGACAGGATCTCCGGGTCGGTATCCGTCCCGTCGACGCGACGACCGCTACCTGTCGGTACAAAACCGAACACACGCAGGCCCCGCCAGTCCTGCGCGACCGTGGACCGTACGTGACGACAATCGTCGATGGTGTCGACGAACGGCTCCGGTCGTGGGGCGTCGATCCGCCGCCAGCGTACACGCACACGTCCACAGTCGACAAGACACATCACTACGAGGGAACGCTCCAGTTGCGGTAACTGATACTGACTGCTGTCACTGTGTCCCGGTACGACCGTACGCCGTCGTGCAATCGATCCGGCAACGACTCACAGCAATCAGTACGATACTGTCGGCTCTCCGCGCGTGAGCAGTGTCGATACCCCGGGTGGGGAATATCTTCGCGTCGGTATAGCCGACAGTGTAAGATCTGTTGTAGTCCGGGTCCTCCGTCGGCCCGGAATCGGCGAATACCGGTACACGGCTACGACGGTCTTCTCTCGGCGGCGAGCAGACCCGGACGGTATGGCTGCCATTTACGTGCTCGGCCCGAACTAGCACTGGAAACCCATGGATAACACCTGGCGGACCGGACTGCAAACCCAGCGCGAGGAACTCCACGAGGTTGAACTCGATGTCCAGGGGACCTTTCCCGAGTGGCTCTCCGGCACGTTCCTCAGCAACGGGCCGGGACAGTTCGAAGTCGGGGACACTCCCCTCACACACTGGTTTGACGCGCTGGCGATGGTGCGGCGCGTCCGGATCGATCACGATACGGTGCGGTACACGAACCGATTCGTCCGAAGTGACGACTTCCGGGTCGCCCGCGAGGAACACCGAGTCCGTCGGTCACTCCCCGGGACCCCCGCTGACGGGTCAGTGCTCGGGCGGTTGTATCAGACCCTGACGGGAACGCTCCAGGACAACCCTGCAATCGGCGTTGTCGACCTGGACGGCACAGTCTACGCCGTCACGGAGAGTCCGATTGGAGTCGAGATCGACATCGACACGCTCCACGCGACGGGACGGCGCGATCTCACGGCTGGCCTGGACGGTGATATCACGCTCGGCCACACCCACGTCGAAGACGGACGCCAGTGGGGGCTGGCTGCCAGTTTCGGAAACACCTGCACCTACACCCTGTTCCGACGTGGGGCTGGTGGCTCGCCGGACCAGATCAGTCGGCTCGTCTTCGACAACCATCCACCGTACATCCACGCGTTTGCAGTGACCGAACAGTATGCCGTCGTCCCGGAGGCTCCCTTCGGCGTCGACTTCCGCCGTCTCCTCGTGGACTCGCCACGCGGTGGCACGTTCCTCGACGCGTTCGCTCCCCGTGAGACCACGCCGCGATTTCACGTTCTCGACCGTACGACGGGCGAGCACGTCGCTGCTGTCCGGGCAGATCCGTTCTTCATCTACCATTTCGCCAACGCTTACGAGGACGGTAACACTATTATCGTCGACTGTGTGGCCTTTTCGGACACGGCGGCGATAACTGGACTGACACTCGCGAATCTCCGCAGCGCTGATCCGGACCTTCCGTGTGGAGACTTCGTCCGGTTCCGGCTTCCGCTCCGAGGTGGCTCCGCACAGCGGGAACTGCTGTTCCGGGGCCCCTGTGAGTTTCCGACGATTCACTACAATCGATACAACGGTCGACGGTACCGGTACGCGTACCTGGCAGCTACCGACTACGGTGGCCTTCCGACCGCAATCGCGAAAGTCGATGTCGACGGGACGACGACCCGCAGGTGGTCCGAACCCGGCTTCCATCCCGGCGAAGCGATCTTCGTCCCGGAGCCGTCGCCAACAGCCGAAGACGACGGGGTACTGCTCTCGCTCGCGCTCGACGGTCGCGCCGAGCGGTCGGTGCTACTGTGTCTCGACGCCGAGACGCTGTCCGAACGAGCGCGTGCGCTGCTTCCCCACCGGCTTCCCTACGGATTTCACGGACAGTTCTACGCCGGGTCAGACCGAACCCGGTCGATGGCCTGACCGGCCGGCCGTCTGATCTGCTGATCCTGCCAGTCATTATCAGCAGACGCCCGTCGGTCACGCTCCGGGCAGTGCGTCGGGAGGAGAGGGTCGGCGCAGATGTGAACCGCGGTTGTGGCCGCTTGTCGTTGTCCCCGGCTGCCGAGTGTGGGCTCCCGTGAGCTACCACGTCACCAGTACACGACCGCACCGATACGTCGCCGGAGGAGACACTCGGGGACTATAGGGATGTTCGAAAGTCATTACAGGATCGACCGCAAGAATGCGTGCGGTCGACCTGGTAAACGCTTTCGAACATCCCTATACCGCGTCGCAGTCCCGTCTCCCGTTCGTTCGGGTCCGGCGGTTGTCTGCGACTGCGTATTCGAGTGAGCGCCGGTCGTCTGCCGGTGCCCTCGTCGATCCGTCGAGTCCCCGCACAGCTACCGATACGGGAGGAGCCCGCGGACAGACACCTCGTACCCGACCAGCGCGACCACCGAGAGGACGCTCACGAGGATGGTCGCAAACTCGGGGAGTCGCATCCAATCAGGGGTGACCCAGATGATCCCGTTCACGAGGCGCGGGCCGAGAATCGCCTCCACGGTGGCCTGGAGCCGTTCCGGCACAGTCTCGGGCTGGACGGTTCGTGACTCCAGCCCTGCAGCAGCGGCCGCCGTCCCGCCGCCGCTCTCGTCGGGCGTCGAGAGTCGTTCGGCCTCGTAGACGTCGATCGACGTAGAGATCGACCACTGGACGTGTCCCCGTGTGTCGACTTCGAGAACGCGGTTGCCGTTCGTGTCCGTGACGAGCGTGTGGCCGTTGGGGAGCCGGTCGGCGTCGCGGGGCCACTTGAGTTGATCGTCCTGCCAGACCCACGACTCGACCCACTCGCCGTCACCGAGTCGGTACTCGACGATCCGGTCGTTGTTCGAGTCGGCGACGAGCATCGCCGGCCCGCCGCGGGCCGCGGGAACGTAGTCCGGGTTGTGTTGTTCGTTCAGAATCGAGTGGTCGTCGTCCGTTCCGAGCGAGAGCGTCTCGTTCACCCGTCCGGAGGTCCGGTTGACGAACACCACAGTGTCGTGGTTACGGAGACTCGCGGCCACGTACTGCCCGTTGCGGACGAGTTCGACGTCGTTCAGGTGTGTCCAGTCGCCGTCGAACGCGCCGCCGGAGCCCGGCTTCAGCGTCGTGTACGCGCTCCACTCCCAGACCGTCGTGTTCGTCGAGACGTCGACGATCTCCACCTCGTGTTGTGAGATGTCGGCGATCACGTAGTGTGTCCGGTTGATCCGGTCGACGTCGTGCCACTCGACGTCTCGCTTTCCGGGTGTGACCTCGCTGTACAGCACCGTCCGGTCGCCCGTCGAGATGTCGATTCGCTCGACGCGTTGTACCACACAGTCCGAACAGTCGAGCCGAGCCGGGCTGTGTGTCACAGTCGAGACGACGACGCTGGACGTGTTCGGGACCGGGTCGACATCCCAGTACTCGTCACGTCGTGTCTCGCGGTAGTCGACCGTGCCGTCCCCGTCGACCACGACGAACTCCGTCCCAGTGATCGCCGTCTGTCCGGAGACGGAGCCGGCCCCGTCGGGTGAGTACTGCCGATCGGTGGACACGAGTACCGGGTGCGTTGCGACAGTCACCACAAGCGGGACAACCACCAGACAGGTCAGCACGACTCGGGGCGGCCTCATAGTTCAGCGTTGGGTTCACCACGTTTGGCCGCTTCGCTGTGTCGCGGTGGACACCGGCGGAGTCGGCAACCGGGGACAAGAAACACCCCCGCAGGGCTCGTACACTGCGTATGCTCTTTCCGACACACCTCGTCGTCGCGGTCGGTCTCGGCAGGAGCAGGTTCCCGACGGCCTGGATCGTCGCCGGTGCCGCGTTGCCGGACCTCGTCGACAAGCCGCTGGCGATGGCGGGGGTGATCCCCACGTACCACTCTGTCGTCCACTCTGCGTTGTTCGGGTTCGGTTTCCTCGTCCCACTCCTGCTCGTGGGGCGGCGTGGCGGGGTTCCGACAACCGAGCGTGTCACGGCGGTGATACTCGGCTGGGGAAGTCATCTCGTAGCCGACGCCGCACACATCGTACTCAACGGACGCCCGGAGAACACTGTCTTCCTGCTGTGGCCCGTCGTGGACGAGTGGGACTCGATAGACGCTGGACCGGTCCCGTTCGCCGTCCAGTACGTCGGAACGACGTCGTTCTACGTCGAACTCGTCATCTGGGTGAGCGTCAGCCTCCTCGTCTTCCGGAACGACGTCCCGAACCCGGAACTGGACCTGTAGTGTGCTGTCGGGTCGGTTGTGATGACTTCCAGAAGGTCATAGGACCATTGGCACACCCATCTTCTGCCCTCCCGAATCGCTCAATCCAGGGCACACACGTACCGCGACGAGTGGGAACCTCTTTGAAATCCATCAGAAAGCCGGTGAAACATGCAGAGAGTCTATGCAACAGTTCAGCTACCGATTATTTCGCGCCACCACCTGTACAACCGTTTGGTCAGCCACTCATAGTGTTTCGTGTGAGTCATTGCCGGTCTCTCACCACCCCGAGGTGGTGAGGCACCGGTAACCAGTCACACGAAACACTATCAGACCGGATCCGTATCCCCGGAGCGTCGTTCGGGGTGTCCGAGATCAGGCTGTGAGGCTGACTCCGTCGGCACTGAACCACTCGTCGAGTCGAACGGTGATCACCGGGACGTCAGCGGTCCGGATTGTCCGTTCCGTGATGCTCCCGAGGAGGAACTGTTCGACCGGGCCACGGCCGTGGGTGCCCATGATCATGAGGTCAATGCCGGTACTGTCGGCGTACCGCTGGATGGCGCTGTGCGGGGTCCCCTGTTGGACGACTGCCCGGGCGTCGACGCCCGCCGCGTCAGCTCGGTCGAGCACCGTGTCAGTAACCGCCGTTTTGAGCTCGTCGACGAGGGCCTCGAGATCGTAGATGTCGTGTTTCGCCGCCTGCGAGCGGACGTCGACGACGTACATCGCGTGCAGCGTCGCATCGAATCGTGCGGCAATACTGGCCGCGTGTTCGACCGCGAGTTCGGATCCCTCGCCGCCGCGGGTCGGGAGCAGTACATCCGTATATCCCTGGCCGACCGGGATCGAGGGCTCCGTCTCAGACCGGACGGTCAACACTGGAACCGGTGATGTCCGGACAACCCGTTCGGTGACGCTCCCGAGAAGGTGCCGTTCCAAGTTGCTCCGGCCGCGGGTGCCCATGGCCACGAAGTCGATCCCGTCGTCGACTAAAGTGTCGGTAATCGTCTTGGCCGGGTCTCCCTCCAGTAGGTCGGTCGTAACGGTGACGCCGAACTCGTCGCCGAGCTGCGCGACATCGGAGAGGATCTGTTCGCCGGCAGCGCGCTGCTGGTCTCGCCCCTGCCCCGACGGGGGAAGGTCGAGAGAGCGGAGCCCAGCCCCCGTATCGAGGGCATGAACGGCGTGGACTGTCGCGTCAAACTCGCGTGCGATGCGGACGCCGTGTCTGGCCCCGACCCGTGCACACTCACTCCCGTCCGTCGGGACAAGTACGGTGTCGTAGGTCAGTGCCCGGTCCGATGGCGGTCCGTTCGGAGTATCTGTCATCGGTATTTTGTAGCGCGGCTAATTGTTGCCCTGTCTCTCACCGGACTCCGGGTCCGTGTGTGTGTCCGCGCTCGATTGGCGGTCGGCAGCGAAGTCGGCGAGCGCTCGGCTACCCCGCTCCATCCCTGACCAGATGGTTTCGCGGCTGAAGTAGAGCGACTCGACGGTGAACACCGCGATTGCTGTCACCACGACAGTTCCGAACACAGCCGGTTCGTTCGTGTACATGTGCCAGATCAGGATCGGAAACGCCCCGAACGAGCCGACAGTCCCGACCAGTGGAGGGATCGGGTTGACGTTGTCTCGGTGGCGCTGCTGAAATGCGAGGTAACTCATCGCTCCGAAGACCACCATGAACATCAGTGAGCCGAACGAGATGATCCCTTCTAGCCCTCCGATCATCACGAGGACAGCGGTCAAGACACCGAGAATTACTGTCGTCCGGGCTGGGGCGCCGCCGACGTCGGTGTTGCCGGTGCGGTCGGGGAGGAGCCCGGCCCGGATCATCCCCTTGGCGAAGTGGGCCGAGGAGAACAGTGTCCCAAGGATCGCACTCCCAGTCGACAACAACGCCGACAGCGCGATAATGAAAAAACCGGCCGGGCCGATGAACGTCTCCGCGGCGAACGCGACGGCCACTTCCGGGTTGGCGACGATCTGGTCGATACTGGCGTAACTGAACACAAGGATTGCGATCATCCCATCGAGAATGATCGTGATAATGATTGAGGCGTAGATCGCAATCGGCACGTTCCGTTCCGGGTTCCGGATCGACTCTTGATCGTAGACTAGCAGTTGCCAGCCCTGAAACGAGACGAACGAGATTGCGGTTGCGATGATGATCGGGACAGGTGTCGTCAGCCGGTCGAAGCCGAACTGGACGGGACCGACCGGGTCGAAGCCGAATGTTCCGAACCCGTACGCGAACCCCCAGATACCGAACCCAAGAATGATGATGCTTTTCGTGGTCGCCAGCGCCGTCTCAACCCAGCCTGTCACCTGCGTCCCGGCGACGACAAGGCCCACGAACAGGCCGATCGCGCCGACCGAAATGAGCGGCTGTAACGGGATCGCCAGTACCGACTCCGTCTCGATGAGTTCCGAGCTGTGGAGGAGTTCGACGGTAAACCCGCCGAAAGCAAAGGCGTACATCGCCATTGCCCCGACGTAGCCGAACAGAAGCGTCCAGCCGATCATCCCGGCCAGGGTCGACCGGCCTGTGAATGCCTCAATCTGGGTGACTGAGCCGCCTTTCTTCCCGCTGATCCTGTTGAGTTTGATATAGGAGTAGCTCGCTCCCATCGAGATGAGACAAGCGCCGGTAAACGCCAGCCACGAGGCGGCGCCAGCCTGAAGCACGACGACCCCGAGGACGGCGTACACCCCACCACCGATCATCCCACCGACGGAGATGGACATCGCACCGATTAATCCGAGTTTCTGCTCGCTCATCGGTCAGTTCGCCACCGGGGCGTGCTGTTCCGCTGTTCGCTCGTTCGGTATCAACATCATGCGTGCGGTTCGGTCGTTGATACCCACTCGCGCGTGGACGGATGTCGGCGCGTACACTCGTGGTACCCGGCCCACGTCCGCGCAGGAGCGGGGCGATTCGTCGGCATCTTTGTTATTGGCTCATAATGTATTAATTCCAGCGACGCTCGGCGGGATTAGCTGTCGGTGGCCCGTGACGGTGGTCGTTTCATTACCCAGCTCCGCGGGTTGTCGGCCCTCCCTGGTGCCGGTATCCTTTTTGCCTCATAACTGTTAAACCAGGTATGTATCGTGACACGGACCTGCGGCTTCTTATCGCCGGTGGTGGACGGGTCGGTTGGAAGACGGCGGAGCTACTTCTCGACTACGGACACGAACCGGTCATCATCGAACGGGACGACGATCTGGTCGCGGACCTGAAAGACGGAACGGCAAAATACACGACGGTTGTCGGAGGTGACGCCGTCCAGCAAGACACACTCCGAGACGCCGGTATTGACAAGGCGGACGTCGTGCTCGCGCTTACGCAGACGACGGGCACGAACGTGGCAATCTGTGAGAGCGCCCGTGAGCTTGTGCCTTCGGTCCGGACCGTCGCCCGACTCCACCGGGAACCGACCGAGGAGGACGAGTCCGACCACGTCGACGAGTTCGTCTTCCCCGAGCACGCCGGCGCCCGAGTGGCGGTGGACCTGGCACTCGGTGCCCCGGTACAACCGATTGCCGACCTCACGACCCACTTGGAGGTGGTGGCGCTCGAGGCGACCGCGGACGCTCCGGCCGCAGGCAAGGCGCTCGCAGACGTCCTGATTCCGACCGAAGCAACCGTCATCGCCGACATGGACAGCGAGGAACTCGCTGACGGGGAGATGGTTGTCACACCCGGAGACCGGTATCTGATCGCGACCAAGCCAACCGTAGCTGACGATCTGAAGAAACTGTTCCGCGGGTAGTCAGCACAGCGACTCCGTTGCTTTCAGCTCGCTTGAAAGGCGGAAACAACAGGATCTGAGGCGTCGGGATTGGCCGCAACAATATACCGTTCGCCGGCCTCCAGCCGCGTTTCGGAGGTGGCTGTCCGGTCCCCCCCGGCTCCAGAGATCACGAGGCTTCCGTCCGGAAGATCAATATCGTCGAGACGTTGTCCTGCTACCGCTGAATCGGAGGCGACGCGGATATCGAACACTTCCATCTCACCGGTAACCTCCTCGAACGTTCGCACATCACTCCCGCTGAGTGCGTTCACCGCAGTTTTGACGCTGGCACGCTCCGGGAACACGACCTCGTCGACAAGTTGTTTGTATTCATCGGCATCGGCATGGGTGATCCGCGCGACCGTTCGGATATCGGGTTGGAACGTTCGCGCAGCCAAACAGACTGCGAGGTTGGTGCTGTCACTATCCGTCAGCGCACCGATTACGGTCGTATCGTCCGTGAGAGCACTCGATAGCACGGACGGATTCGTCGCGTCACCTGCAACAATCGTAATATCGTCCGATCCCTCCTCGGGCAAGTGGTCTGGATCCTTCTCGATAATCACCACTCTGCTTCCACGTTGTTCGAAAAATTGAGCCACTCGAAAGCCAACGCGTCCACCGCCAGCGATTACTACGTGAGTATTGCTACTCATACACGATCAATTCAGGCAGCGTACGCTAAAAACTCGTCCCTCGGTCAGACGCAGCGAGCCACCGAGTCGAAACCGGTTGTGCTGGATATGCGCCTTCCATTTTGCATACCAGCACGAATATCGTTTTATCTGTCAGTTTCTTTAGCGGTCAGTCTGCAGACCTACTGACAGGGACTTCATCGTCGGCAGTTCTGAAATCAACCACCTTGCGAACTCTTCTATGACACCAGTGATGACTTCATCGACGGTAAGATCCTCTCGTTCACAAAGATGTCTGACGAGTCGTCAAAGCACTACCCGGAGAACCCGAATGGAGATCTCATCTCCGAATGTCTGTCGTCTTAGACCGTTCTTGATACTCTCAGCACAGGACGCATCTTCAACGCAGAGTATCGATTATGCCTCGTCGCGGACGCTATCGGGGCCCCCAAACCGACGGACAGGCCACAGAAGAGAGAAGCCGAGTGACGGAGCGTCTGAGAATGCTAACTATACCGGTGGACGTAACGTTTGATACATCTCATTAACAAGATGTGTGCGCGAAACTTCGTCGGATCTTGGAATCGCATGACGGAACGGACCCCCACATCAAAGCTAAGTGAACTCTCGATTCGAGAGCAGGGTTTGAACCCCCAAATTCGGGCGCTGTCGCTCGAATTTTCAGTACGGGTGAGAGTAAGTGGGCCGGCGCAGATTTGAACTGCGGTTACGGCCACCCGAAGGCCGAAGGATACCAAGCTACCCTACCGGCCCGCCCGGCACCCGGAAGATACCTGTCGGCGGGTAAAACGCTTCCGGACTACCACTGGCGGTATCCCCGGGTATCCAGCCAGTTGTGTGCCACCGTGACGGCCTGGTCGGCGTGGAGCAGTCGGGGGCCGAGACTCAGCCGGTCGGCCGCCGCCCCGGCGAGTTCCTCGCGCTCGGCTGCCGAGAACTCGCGGTGGTCCGACAGCACGAACACCGGATCTGCGGGCGGGTCGGCCTCGACGGCCGGCCTGCCGTCGGCGCACAGTCCGACGACCGTCCCCTCCCCGGCGACGGCGTCGAGTGCTGCCTCGAAGCCGCCGCGGACGATAGATACGCCCGGCGAGGTCTCGACGGCTATCCGCCCGATGGCCTCCTCGCGCTGTTCGAGCGCGTTCCGGACGAGCGCCCCGGTCGAGCGCTCGTCGGGGTTCAGCCGGCGGAGGGCGCCCCCCTCGAACGTCAGCGTGTACTCGTCGCCGAGAACGAGCCGGACGCGGACCTCCTCGCGGATGTCGTGCGAGAGGAGCAGCGCCGCTGTGACACACCGACAGAGGACGTCGAGACGGCCGGCACCCGGGAGGTCGTCGAGCGAGAACTCCGCGTCGGTCGGGGCGTCGTGGCCGACGACGACGAACTGGCGCATGGATCAGGGTTCGCCCGCCCGGATTTAAGCGGTACGGACGGCCTCTGCCCGGCGGTACCGGGGCAGAAGAGAGCCGCGACGTGTGTGGGAAACTTCGCGAACGGCTCACAGCCGAGAGTATCACCACGTCAGGCCTTCGTAGACGAGACCGTCCCGGGGCTCGACAGCGCGCCGGCCGTCGACGACGACCGGTTCGGCCATCGCGTCGAACTCCGTGTCGAGGGCGGCAAACTCGTCCCAGCCGGTGACCACGACTGCGCCGCGAGCCTCCTCTAGTGCCGCCGTTGCGCTGTCGGCGTACTCGACGCCGGGGAACCGCTCGCGCATCTCCTCGCCGGCGACGGGATCGTAGGCGGCGACCGTCGCGCCGCGTTCACGGAGTCCCTCGATCACTGGGATGGCCCGCGAGTTCCGGATGTCGTCCGTCCCCGGCTTGAACGAGAGTCCGAGCACGGCCACGCGCCGGCCCTCGACGTCGACGTGGTCGCCGAGGAGTTCGAGCAGTCGCTCGGGCTGGCGGTCGTTGACCTCGGCCGCGGCGTCGAGCATCCGCGGTTCGTAGCCCGCCTCGCGGGCCGCCGCACGGATGGCGTCGACGTCTTTCGGAAAGCAACTACCGCCCCATCCGACCCCACTCCGGAGGAACCGGCCGCCGATGCGGTCGTCCAGGCCGATGGCCTCGGCAACCTCGTAGGCGTCGACGCCGTACTCCTTGCAGATGTTCCCGATATCGTTGATGAGGCTGACCTTCGCCGCGAGGAAGGCGTTGTTGGCGTACTTGATCATCTCGGCCTCGCGGCGGCCCGTCTCGACGACGGGGACGTCCCACTCCAGGACAATCGGCTCGTAGAGGTCGGCCAGCAAGTCGAGCGCCCGCTCGTCGCCGTCCGTCCCGAGGACGACCTTGTCCGGACTGGTGAAGTCGTCGACCGCCGACCCCTCCCGCAGGAACTCGGGGTTGACCGCGAGGCCGAGTTTTCCGCCCCTGCCCTCTGTTTCTCCGGCGCCCCCGGCGATGGCTGGCGCGAGCACGTCCTCGGTCGTGCCGGGGACGACGGTGCTCTTGACGACGACGAGGTGGTAGCCCTCCTTGCCGGCGAGCGCCTCGCCGACCGACCTGGCGCCGGCCTCCATCGCGGAGAGGTCGATGCTGCCGTCCTCGTTGCTGGGCGTGGGCAACGCGAGCACCGTCAGATCCGTCCCGGCGACGGCGGCGTAGTCAGTCGTCGCACGCAGGCGGCTTCCGCTGTATGCGGAGACGAGCGCGTCCAGTCCGGGCTCGTGGATCGGCGCCTCGCCGCGGTTGAGCGCGTCGACCACCGACTCGTCGATGTCGACGTTGACGACGTCGTGTCCCAGATCCGCGAGGCAGGCCGCGACCGTCGTTCCGACGTAGCCGCTCCCGACGATGCTGACGTCCATCGGGTCGGGCTACTCCGCGGGATGTCTTCAGGGTTGTGGACCTCGGAGCGTGGCCTCGAGGGCGTCGATCAGCGTTTCGTTGCCGACGAACACGGGCGACCGCTCGTGGAGCGTGGACGGCTCGCCCGCCAGCAACGACCGCTCGCCGTCGGAGGAGGCGCCGCCGGCAGCCTCGACAACGGCGGCGACCGGGATCCCCTCGAACTGGAGGCGGAGCTTCCCCTCGGGTCGCCCCTCGAGCGTCGGGTAGCCGAACACGCCGCCGTAGGTGAGCACCTGGTTGACGTCGGCGACCATCGCCCCGCCGTACCTGAGTTTCAGGCGGTCGGCCTCGATCTCGTCGACGTAGGCCCGGAACGCGTCTGTCCAGTCGGGGACACGCCCCCCGAAGCCGTAGACGACCGGGTCGTCGGGCAGTTCGACGTCCCCGGTCAGCACCTCGCGGCTCCCGCCGTCGATCAGGTACTCGGTGACGGTCCCGTTGCGGGCTGTCGCCATCGTCGTGATGGGGCCGTACAGGACGTACCCCGCGGCGACGAGAGCGTCTCCCGGGGCAGGCAGCGGCTGGTCGTAGATCCCCACCACGGTGCCCATCCCGTTGTTGGACCGGAGGTTCGACGACCCGTCGAGGGGATCACAGCCGACGTGGTAGGGCCCGCCGCCGGCACCGACGACGGACTCGCGCTCCTCGCTGGCGTAGCTGGCCACGCCCTCGATTGCGAGCAGCCGCTCCCCGAGCAGGTCGTCGGCGTAGACATCGGCAGCGAGCTGTCGCTCCCCGCTCGGGTTCTCGGCTTCCTCGTAGGTACGCCGTTCTGCCAGCGCCCCGCGGACGTCGCCGGCCGTCTCCGCCACGGCGTCGAAGACTGCGTCGACGGTGTCGGTCATGTGCTACTCGGCGGCTGCGAGCGCGGTGTCGACGGACGCCTCCTCGTAGATGACCTTCTCGAGGGCGTCGAGGATGCGCCGCGGGTTCTCGCGCTGCCAGACGTTCCGCCCGACCGCGAGTCCCGCGCCGCCGGCGTCGACGACCGCCTGCACGCTCTCGAGGAACTCCCGGTCGCTCCGTTTGGACCCGCCGGACATCACTACCTGCGTTCTCCCGGCCACCCGGACGGCTCTCTCCATTGCCGCCCTGCTCCCGGGGTACTTGACCTTCGCGACGTCGGCACCCAGTTCCAGCGCCTGCCGGGCAGCGTATGCGATGACACCCGTCTTGGTGTCGTTTTTGATCCCCTGGCCGCGCGGGTAAGACCACATCACGACGGGCAGGCCGTGGTCGCGGGCGCGCTCCTGGACGTCGCGGAACTCCTCGGCCATCTCGATCTCGTGGTTCGACCCCCCGTAGAGGGTGAAGCCGACGGCGTCGGCGCCAACGTCGGCAGCGTAGTCGACCGACCAGTTGACCGCCGAGTCCGGCTCGCCCATCCAGAGGTTCGAGGTGCCGTTGAGCTTCGCCAGGAGGTTGACGTTGCCCTCGTAGGAGGGGTAGTACGCCTCGGCGACACCCTTCTGGACCGCGATTGTCGTCACTGCCGGGTGGGTTGCTACCTCGAAGACGTGTTCGGGGTTCGCGCTCTCGGGGACGTCCTCGAAGTCCACCGGGCCGTGTTCGAGTCCGTGGTCGTACGCGAGAATGAGCACCTTCCCGTCCCGGGCGAGTGGCGTGTCGTCGAACGAACGCATGATCGTGTGCACCTGCGGCAGGTGTCAGTAAAGTTCTTTTGACGGGCCTGCCTCGCCGGTTCGTGCGTGGGGTGAAGCCGCAACCGTGGTGATGGGGGCTCGACGGGCACCGGTAACCCGCCCATTTCGGCTGCAGATCCGCCGCAGGCTACGGCAGTTTCGGCCGCGGCTCCCTCCGAGGAAACGACCCCCCGTTCGGCTATGTACCGGTACAGACACGAGAACACTCATAGGCGACGCGGCTGTACCCACGAGCATGGATCTCTCACCCACACAGGAACAGCGCCAGATCCGGGACATGGTCGCGGAGTTCGTCGACGAGGAGGTGATCCCCCGCGCTGCAGGGATCGACGAGGCCGACGAGTTCCCCGCCGACCTCGTCGCGGAGATGGGGGAACTGGGGCTGATGGGGATGCCGATCCCCGAGGAGTACGGCGGGGCCGGGCTGGACTACCACGCGTACGTGATGGCTCTGGAGGAGATCTCGCGGGGGAGCGGCGCTCTCGGGACGATCGCCGCCGCACACATCTCGCTTGTCTGCAACATGATCTACGAGTTCGGCGACGAACCACAGCGGGAGACGTATCTGACGCCGCTGGCCGAGGGACGCGAGATCGGCGCCTTCGCGCTCTCTGAGCCCGGTGCAGGCAGCGACGTGCCCGCGATGGAAACCACCGCAGAGCGTGACGGCGACGGGTACGTGGTCGACGGCAACAAGCTCTGGATCTCCAACGGGTCCGTCGCCGACACTGTCGTCCTGTTCGCGAAGACCGACCCAGGGGCGGGCGGACAGGGAATCTCCTCGTTCGTCGTCCGGCCCGAGAAGGACGACGGGTTCGTCGTCGAGGGGACCGAACACAAGCTCGGCGACAAGGGGTGTCCGACAGCCGAGTTGCGGTTCGACGACATGTACCTCCCGGGGGACCGGCGGGTCGGCGAGGAGGGCGCCGGCCTGCGGCAGGCGCTGCAGACGCTCAACGGCGGCCGGATTACCGTCGCCGCCCGCGGTGTCGGGATCGCACAGGCCGCCCTCGACCAGGCCCTCCAGTACGCCCAGGACCGCGAACAGTTCGACCGGCCGATCAGTGACTTCCAGGCCATCCAGCACAAGCTCGCGGACATGGACACCAAGACCCGGGCCGCGCGCATGCTGATGCACCTGGCCGCAGACAGGAAGATGCGCGGCGAGCGCTTCGTCAAGGAGGCCGCCCAGGCCAAACTCTACGCCTCGGAGGTCTCCCGAGAGGTCGCAAACGAAGGTGTCCAGATCCACGGCGGCTACGGCTACGTGAAGGACTTCCCCGCCGAGCGCTTCCTCCGGGACGCCAAGCTCAACGAGATCTACGAGGGCACCAGCGAGATCCTGCGCAACACCATCGCCGACCAGTTGCTGGAGTGACCGTCGCCCCCGGACCAGCGTCGCTCTCTGCCGACCCGGCCGTGGAGCGACGCGCCCCGATTCGGAGGGCGACTGCGACAACCGGTCTCGTGGGGACTGTTCTCGTCGACTGTGCCCGACACACCGTCGCACAGACCGGCCGGAGACACGCACCGGTGCGTGCCGCCGACCCGGGATGCCCATCCGTGTGGCGAAACGGCGAGTGACACCACGAACGGCCAGGTCTGCGCGACTCGTCCCGGATATGTCATTATCGATCACCTTATATACAACTGAACACTTCCCAAGAGAGAAAAGATCATTAACTATAATGTATATTTTTGCGGGTTTCTCTACCGTTATGTGATGGGGAAACACCTAGACCAGACATGGTCCTACCAAGGGATCAGTCCAAGACGGTGAACGAACCGACGACGGCCGGTCTGGTCTGCCCCAGACACGGCCCGACAGCCACGGCGGACGTCCGCGGGGGAGGTTCAGGTGGGGACTGAAGCCGGCACGGGAACGGGAACGGGGGCCACCGTCGGTGACGCCAGCGTGCCGACGGGCGACGAGTACCGCATCTCCGAGCCCCCGGCGACGCTGCGCGAGTTCTTCGAGTACATGGGCCCGGCGTGGGTGTTCACGGCCTCACAGATCGGCGGCGGCGAGGCGCTGAGCGTGCCCGTCGGTGGGGCGTACCTCGGGATGCAGGCCATCTGGCTCATCCCGCTTATCACGTTCACGAAGATCTTCGGCCAGTACTACCTCGTGCGCTACGGGGTGATGAGCGGCGAGACCTTCCTCAGTGCGCTGTTCGATCAGCCCGCGTGGATCCGGTGGATCTTCTACTACGTGTTCCTCGGGGGCATCGTCTACGCTATCGGGCTGTCTGGACACCTCGGGGAGACCGCCGGAGCCGCACAGAGCCTGGCGCCAATCCAGTCGTTCGTCGGGTTCAGCGGCACGGAGTTCTGGATGCTGGCGACGGTGCTGGTCGGACTGGGTGTCGTGTTGCTGCGGTCGTACGGTCTCATCGAGCGCATCTCGACCATCCTGCTGTGGGTCTTCCTGATTCTGGTTGCCGTGGCCTCGCTCGTCACCGCGGGCGACTGGGTCGGCGGCCTCGCCTCCGGCCTGGTGCCGACGGTGCCCGGCTACGTCGACGGACTCGGCGTCGGCGGGTTCGCCTTCGTGGCGACGATGTTCGGGTGGATCGGCGCCGGGTTCGGACCGACCGTCTCGTACGTCTGGTTCGCCAAGGACAAGATGATGGGGATGTTCGAACCGCAGGCAAACGACTACGACCTCACGAAGGAGGACCTCGAACCCGAGGAGGTCGCTCGGCTCAAAGGCTGGGGCGACATCGTCCTCTGGCAGAACATCGTCTCGTCGATTCTGCTCGCCGTCTTCTCGTTTTTCATGTGGACGGCGGCCGCCGCGACGCTCCACGGCACGCCGGTCGTCGAGAGCGGTGAACTCGGTGGCTTCGAGGTGGTCCCGCAGATGGCGGCCATCTTCACCGAGGTGTACGGCGAGTGGTCGGCGGTGCTGTTCCTGCTGTCGGTGATGGCGGCGCTGTTCTCCACCCTGATCGGCCCGCTGTACGGGATGTCCCGGCTCTGGGAGGACGCCTTCGCGATTCACGGGCTCTTCGACAGGTACGATGTCACCCGCGAATCGGTCTTCCGGCTGACCGTCGTCTTCTTCGCGGCCATCCCGCTCGTGCTCAACCTGGTGATCCAGGCACCGCTGTTCCTGTTTGCAGTCTCGGGCATCCTGTTCGCGCCGGCTGTCGGCCTGATGTATCTCGCCGCGATCAAGATGTCGTTCACCGAGGTCAAGACAGCCGATCTGAAGCCGAGGCGGACCTACGCCCTGGCGCTCGCGCTGTTTGCCGCCGCCGCCCTCATCGGAACGGGTCTCTGGGAGGCGCTCGGGTGAGGCCCGCCCGGGCCACCGGCGGCGACTCCGACGCAGTCCGCTCCGTCTGATAGGGACGGTCGTAGTTCTGTACCGGATCACCCGCCCGACGACGGGCGGTTGTCCCCGAAAACGGCTGCAACCGTCTCCATAACAGGCTCCGGCAGGGCTCTCGCTTCTCTCGCGAGACTTCGTCTCCACGGCCGGCGACTCCACTCAGTAGGTGTCCTCGGCAGAGAGATCACCCGCAGCGATCCGACTCGGCCGTGTGGTAGACGGGAGAGCGCCCGTCGCGCTGCTCGTCTACCGCTCGGAGAGCTGCGACCGGGCGGCGTCGAGGGTCAGTTGCCGTTCGATGCGACCGACGACGTCACGAACCTCGTCGACGGCGTCGATGTTGGCCGAGAGCGAGGAGATGCCCTCGTTGACGAGAAAGCGCGCCATCTCGGGCCTGGAGCCGGCCTGTCCGGTGATCGTCGTGTCGACGCCGTGCTCGTTACAGGCCTCGATGACCTCGCCCATGGCCTCCAGTACGCTCGGGTGCATGGCGTCGAAGTGGTCGGCGACGTTGCCGTTGTTCCGGTCGACAGCGAGGATGTACTGGATGAGGTCGTTCGTCCCGAGCGCGACGAAGTCGATGCCGGTCTCGATGAAGCCGTCGATCTGGCGGACGCTCGCGGGCGTCTCGATCATCGTTCCCCACCGGCGGGTCTCGGGGTCGATGCCGACCTCGGCCATCAGTTCCCGGGCGGCGACAATCTCCTCCGGGTTGTTCGGCAGGGGGAACATCACCTCCACGTTGTCGTACCCCCTCTCGTGGAGCGTTTTGAACGCGCGCAGCTCGAGCTTCGCGAGTTCAGACTCGTCGAGGCTCCGGCGGATGCCCCGCCAGCCGAGCATGGGGTTGTGCTCGTGTGGCTCCTCCTCACCGCCCTCGAGTTCGGCGAGTTCGTCCGTCGGTGCGTCGAGTGTCCGCGCCCGGACCGGCCGCGGGTAGAACGCGTCCGCGACGCGCTCGATCTCGTCGGCAACGTTCTCGACGAACTGGTCTTCGCCGTGGTCGGCGACGTACTTGCGCGGGGTCTTGCGCATCGAGAGCAGGATGTGCTCGAGACGCAGGAGTCCGACGCCGTCGGCGCCGGTCTCGGCGGCCCGCTCTGCTGCCTCCGGGATAGAGACGTTCACCTTCACCCCCGTCGCGGTCGGCCCCGGCGAGTGCCTCGCGACCGGCGTTCCGGTGTCGTCTGCGTCCGAGTCGGTCACGCCGGCGTCGGGGTCCGCGACCTGGCCGTTCTCGCCTGCTGTGTCGACAGCGGCGTCTGCGCCGGCACTCGCGGTGACGATGGTCCCGCGCTCGCCGTCGACGGCGACTGTCTGCCCGTCCGCGAGTGCGTCCGTGGCGTCGCCGGTTCCGACGACGGCCGGGATGCCCAGTTCGCGGGAGACGATGGCCGCGTGACAGGCGACACCCCCTTCGTCGGTCACGATGGCGGCCGCACGCTTCATCGCCGGCACGATCTCCGGTGCAGTCATCTCCGTCACGATGACGTCGTCGTCGTTGACGCGGTCCAGGTCCTCGTGACCGTCGATTCGCCGGACCGGGCCGGTACCGGTGCCCGGGCTGGCGCCCAGCCCCGCACAGAGCTCCTCGCCGTCGGCGCCGTCGAGTCCGGTGGTCGACTCGGTCATTGGCTCCAGACGTCGCCGATGCCGAGTGCCTCGTTGGTCCTGGCTATACTCTCCTCTCGGTCTGCGCTTTCGGTTATCGCCCGGACTGCGTCCATGCTCTCCGGGATGACGTCGCTCTCGCGGTGGATGGACTGGAACAGGTAGAGCTGGTTGCCGTCCATCTGGATCGAGTCGCCGAAGATCTGGTTCTCGTAGAGGTTCATCCGGTCCCGGCCCCGGTCGAGCGCGAACTCCTGGAGATCCCAGCCGGAGTTCATCTCCAGGTCGCCGTCGATAACGTGGATCCGGCTCTCGCTTTCCAGAAGCCCGCGCACGTCGTCAGCAGAGGGCGCCGACTCCAGCTCCACGTTGACCGTGTGGAAGTGGTGTCGGACCGTCGGCACCTTCATACCCATCGTCTGGAGTTCGCCGATCTCCGGCAGCACCTCGAGCGCGTCCGGGCCGTGGTGGGACGGCGGCTTGACCGGGTCGGCGGAGATGACTGCGTGTTCGCCTCGACACCGCACCAGGGTCACCATCGACCGCTCGACGCCGTACTCCTCGAGCAGCGGGGCGAACAGTCGGTTCAGTCCGGTTGTGTTACACGAGACGACACGAACGTACTCCTCACCCATCGCCTCGGAGTAGTTGGCGCGCGCGGTGAAACTCACTGACGCCACCTCCTCGGACTCGCCGCCCTGGAAGACGGCCGGCGTGTTGTGCTCCTCGTACACCGGGCGGTACTCGGCGCCGACACCTTCTGGCGTCGCGTCGATGACAACCTCGCTCCGGTCGATCATATCGGAGACTGGCCCGGCCGAGGCCAGTTCCTTCTGGTCGAACCGGTCCTGACGGGACTCGGGGACGTAGATGTCGTACCCGCGGCCGGCCGCCGCGTCGGCGGTGTGGTTCGGACTCGCCTTCGCGACGCCGACTAGTTCCATGTCCGGCATCTCCGTCACTGCGTCGGCGACGCGCTTTCCGATCTGACCGTAGCCGTTGACACTGACCTGCGTCATAATTACCTGTTATTAACGAGGCCAACTGTGAATAAACCTAGGGATGTACAGAGACTGCGAGACGGCCGGGGCGAACAGTGCACACGATCGAAGATTTAAGACCGTGGTACCACAGATAGAGGTATGGCTGACCCGCGACAGCAGGTCTCGACGCGCGGTATCCGCGTTCTGGGAGCGTTCGTCCTCGCGTACCTCGCCGTCGGTTCGTACATGTACTTCGCACTGGACCTCCCAACAGCGGCGTACGTCGCGTACGGTCTGCTCAGCTGGATCGGCGGGATGGCGCTGTTCTACCGGCTCCACAAGTCGTTCATGGCCGATTTCGAGCAGGAGATGAGCTAGCAGGCCAGAACGCTCGAACAACGAGGGGAAACTAACATATTCCATCGTGATAATTACCTGTCGTGAGCATACTTGCGACGGTCGACCGCGATCCGGGTTGCGCACAGGTCATCGAGACGGCAGAGGATCTGTCGGTCGGACTCGGCCACGAACTCGTGATCCTCCACGTCAAGCCCGAAAACATGGACGAGTCGGAGGTCGAGACCGAGATCGAAGAGATTGTTGCGGGCGCGCTGGAGGCTGACATCACCCCCGAGATTCGTGTTGTCGAGGAGGCCGCACGGCGGGAGGCGCCGACCGGCCGGACGGCGTCGACTATCATGCGCGTCGCCGAGGACGTCGACCCGGCGTATCTCGTCATCGGCTCCCGGAAGCGGACGCCGGTGGGCAAGGTGTTGCTCGGCAGTGTCTCCCAGCTCGTCCTCCGCAACGCAGAGGTACCCGTCGTGACTGTCGAACAGACGACCTGACGGGCAGACGCTCGACGACTGCTCTCGTTTTCCCCCGGCCGCGAGCCACTCGACGTCGGGGGCTGGAGAACAACGCTCTGTTCGGAGCGGGCAGCCGACCGTACCGGCACAACCCATGCACACCTCTACACAGTTGCGGTCGGCGGTGTCATACTGTCGGCCATAGGCGCGTGAGCAATTTCGGCATCCCGGGGTGGGGAATATCTTCACGAACTTATAGCCGACAGTATTACGCGAGTTGTTCGCCGAGCCACTCGGCGTGTTCGCGCAGTCGCTGCTCGCCCGCGTCGGTGAGCGCGTAGACGTCGTGGATGCCCTCGGTCTGTGTCTCGACGAATCCGCCGTCCTCGAGCGCGTCGAGCGCGCCGTAGAAGGACTTCGGTTCGAGGCGCTCGTCGTAGTGGGACTCCAGGCGCGACTTGAGGGCCTGCGCCTGGAGAGGGTCGCCCGCCAGGAGCGCACAGATGTCACGCCGCCGGCCGCTCTGGAGGAACTTCGTCACACCGGAGCCTGGACGGCCTGAGATTTGGCCCTTGCGGTCGCCCGTCGACCCGGGCCGGACCCGCAGGGTTCATGTGGCCGGCTGCCAACCTTGAGTCGATGACTGACGCCAACAGCGAGAGCCCTCAGACAGCGACCGAAGACGCGGTCACGGCCACCTACACCGAGACAGAGACCGAGCGCGTCCTCGCTTTCGAGGCCGACGGCCGCACGGCCGCGGTTGCACAGAACATCGAGGGGTACGCGATGCTCAAGGTCCGACCGTCACAGGACGGCGACGAACTGGAGCGGTACTACGGGTTCGACATGGCACTCGACCACGCCGCCGAGTTGCTGGGTGCCGCCCCACACGAGTTGCCGGTCCCCGAGGCCGCGGCGGACATGGGGATGTGACCCGGCCGCCGCCTGCCTGCCATCACCGCTCCTGTTCGAACACGAGGCCGATTGTCGTTCCGTCCCGGTCGAGCGTCTCGACGAACCGCCAGCCCTCGCTCGCGTGTTCGTTGATTATCGACTCGATACTGTCGAGAGCCTCTCCGCGGACCCGCGCCTGACTTGTCGTGTACACGTACTGCCGTTCGGACATACTGTACCGTGGGCCCGCGGACACAAAAGTCCAGTAGTTCTAAGGAGATTCGCCACACAGAAGAGGCATGGTCACGCTTCCAGAACCGTTCGACCACCCCGCCTGGCTGACGGGCGCCGGCACCGTCGTCGGCTACGGTCTCATCCTGCTCGTGCTGTTTGTCGCGTTGTTCGTCGTTCCGTACCTGGTCTTCACGCTGCTGTAGACGGTCACGCGGCGAGGAGAGGGTGCCGAACCGGTCAGGCGAAGGTCTTCGAGACTTCCTCGGTCTGGTCCTCGTCTTCGATTTTCTCGTAGGCGTTCTCGAAGTCGGACATGCGGACCTCGGTGCGGTCGTCGCGGATGGCGAACATCCCGGCCTCGGTGCAGACCGCCTTGATGTCCGCGCCGGACGCGTCCTCGGCCATTCCGGCGAGGCGGGCGTAGTCGACGTCTTCGGCGACGTTCATTCCGCGGGTGTGGATCTCGAAGATCTGCTCGCGGCCGGACTCGTCGGGCTTGGGCACCTCGATGAGGCGGTCGAAGCGGCCGGGCCGGAGAATCGCGCGGTCGAGCATGTCGAAGCGGTTGGTGGCGGCGATAATGCGGATCTCGCCGCGGTCCTCGAAGCCGTCCATCTCCGAGAGCAGTTGCATCATGGTCCGCTGGACCTCGGCGTCGCCGGAGGTCTTGGACTCGGTGCGCTTTGCGGCGATGGCGTCGATCTCGTCGATGAAGATGACCGCCGGCTCGTGCTGGCGGGCGAGTTCGAACAGGTCACGAACCAGCTTGGCCCCTTCGCCGATGAACTTGTGGACCAGTTCGGAGCCGGCCATCTTGATGAACGTGGCGTCGGTCTGGTTCGCCACTGCCTTCGCGAGCATCGTCTTGCCCGTCCCCGGCGGGCCGTGCAACAGCACCCCCGAGGGCGGGTCGATGCCGACGTCCTCGAACATCTCGGGGCTGCGAAGCGGCATCTCGACGGTTTCGCGGACCTCGTCCATCTGGTTCTCGATGCCCCCGATGTCCGCGTAGGTGACGTCCGGGCTGGAGTCGACCTGCATCACGCGGGCCCTCACGTCCGTCTCGTCGTCGAGGGACTTGACAATAGAGAGGGAGTTGTTGACCGCGACGCGGTCGTCGGGCTCGATGTCCTCGCGCATCTCGTCGGTGACCTCGGTCAGCGCCTCCTGGTTGTTACCGTGCTGTTTGATGATGACGCCCTCGCCGGTGAGTTCCTGAACGGTGGCGACGAACAGCGGAGACTGCTTGAGCTTCTTGTTCTCGTGGGTCAGCCGCTCCAGTTTCTGCTGGTACTTGTTGTTCTCGGCGTTCGCGTCGAGCAACTTGTCCCGCATCTCCTCGTTCTGTGCCTCGAGGATCTCCAGGCGCTCCTGGAGCGCCTCGATTTTCTTCTGCTGGGACGCGTCCTCGTCGTAGGGCAACTCCACCTCGTCCACGGTGTCGGTCATTACCTTTTGCTAGCGGATACGATAATAAGAGGTTTCGGGTACACTCCCGGACCGATTTCGCCGACGGGCGTCCGACTGCCCCTCCCTCCCCGTCGGCGCCGGCGGGTTTCGGTACCGGCAACGGGATTCTCAACGGTAATAAACTGGATTGAGAAATATTATTAGGCTGTATCCCATCCCATCCGGTAGAATGAGTGCACCAGAGCCTGCCTCGTCAGGGTCGGGCCAGAACGGCTGGGAGGCGGTCCAAGATCTGCCTCCGAGCGCGAAACTGGTCGCGAAGGTACTGGAGTACAACGAGTCGCTGACACAGAGCCAGCTCGCCGAGGAGACGCTCCTCCCCCCGCGCACGGTGCGGTACGCGCTGAGCCGGCTGGAGGACGTCGACGTCGTGGAGTCGCGCTTCTCTTTCGCCGACGCCCGCAAACGCATCTACACGCTCACGATCGAGTGATAGTGATTGCTGTAACTGTGTCCCGGTCCGACCGCACGACAGTGAGTGTGCGGTCGATCCGGCACTGACTTACAGCAATCACTATGAGTGCCCAGCCCAGGGTCGTGGATTTCACTTTCACCCGGGACTGCTAAGCATGAAAAGGGGTGACGACCTACCAGGGTGTACATGACCCGCGTCATCCACACCGGGGACACACACCTGGGATACCAGCAGTACCACCGTCCGGAGCGGCGCGAGGACTTCCTCGAGGCGTTCCGACAGGTGGCCGGGGACGCCGCGGGGGGCGACGTGGACGCGGTGGTCCACGCCGGGGACCTGTTCCACGACCGCCGCCCGACCCTCCCCGACATCATGGGCGCCCTCTCGGTGCTGCGGACGCTCGACGACGCCGGTGTGCCGTTCCTCGCGATTGTCGGCAACCACGAGGCAAAGCGGGACGCACAGTGGCTCGACCTCTTCGAGTCGCTGGGGCTCGCAACCCGGCTCGGCCCGGACCCGATCGAGGTCGGAAACACGGCGTTCTACGGGCTGGACTTCGTTCCCCGCGCGAACCGCGAGGACCTCGACTACGAGTTCGACTCCCACGACGCCGAGTACGCGGCGCTCGTGGCCCACGGGCTCTTCCGGCCGTTCCCCCACGGCGACTGGGACGCCCGCGGGGTGCTCGCCGACGCCTCCGTCGGGTTCGACGCCGTCCTGTTGGGCGACGACCACACGCCCCGGACGCAACAGCTCGAGGAGCCCCGCGAGGCGTGGCTGACCTACTGCGGGTCGACGGAGCGGACCAGCGCCGAGGAGCGCGAGGAACGGGGGTACAACCTCGTCGTCTTCGAGAACGGGGTCGACGTCCGTCGGCGGGGCCTCGATACCCGGGAGTTCGTGTTCGTCGACGTCGACCTCGGGCCCGGCGAAGGAATCGAGCGCGTCCGCGAGCGGGTCGGCCAGTACGACGTGACCGACGCGGCCGTCGTCGTCTCCATCGACGGTGACGGCGACCCCGTCACGCCGGCGGCGGTCGAGGAGTACGGCGACGAGCGGGGGGCGCTGGTCACCCGGGTCACCGACCACCGCGAGGTTGCCGAGGAGGAGGAGGTCGAGGTGAGCTTCGCCGACCCCGACGAGGCCGTCCGCGAGCGGGTGCGCGAACTCGGGCTGAGCCCGGCCGCCCGCGACATCGACGAGACCATCCGCGCGAGCAAGGTCGCGGACTCGAACGTCGCCGACACCGTCGAGGACCACGTCCGGGACCTGGTCGAGGCAGGCGACGACAGCGTGTTCGCCTCCGCGGATGACGGAGGCGCCGCCGACGCCGACGGCGGAGCACCGGGGGGGACGTCGGAGGACGTCGACGCGACGGCGGGCGACGCGCCCGACGACCAGGTCACGATGGAGGACTACCTGTGAGGGTCGACCGGATCAGGCTGGAGAACTTCAAGCCCTACGCGGACGCCGATCTCTCGCTGGACCGCGGCGTGACGGTCATTCACGGGCTCAACGGCAGCGGGAAGTCGTCGCTGCTGGAGGCGTCGTTTTTCGCCCTCTACGGAGCGAAGGCGCTCGACGGAACACTCGCGGACGTGGTCACCATCGGCACCGACGGCGCCGTCGTCGAACTCTGGTTCACGCACGCCGGCGAGTCCTACCACGTCGAACGGCGCGTGAGCGCCCGCGACGAGCGGGCTGTGACCACGAAGTGCGTTCTCGAGGGGCCGGACGGCGTCTACGAGGGGGCGCGCGCGACGAGAGAGCGCGTGACCGAACTGCTCCGGATGGACCACGAGGCGTTCGTCAACTGCGCGTACGTCCGCCAGGGCGAGGTGAACAAGCTCATCGAGGCGTCGCAGGGCGAACGCCAGGACGTGATCGACGACCTGCTGCAGTTGGGCAAACTCGAGGCGTACCGCGAGCGCGCGAGCGACGCCCGGGTCGGCGTCGGGCGGGTGCGCGACGACAAGCAGGGTGCTCTCTCGGAACTCGAAGACCAGATCGAAGCCAAGGAGGACCAGAACTTCCACGAGCAGGTGAACGCGCTCCGCTCGGAACTGGCGGAGGTCGAGTCGGAGATCGAACGGTACGAGCAGAACCGCGACCAGGCCGAGGGGACCCTGTCTGACGCGGAGGCAGTGCTGGAGGAGTACGAGGACAAGCAGGCGGAACTATCGGAGCTGGAGTCGGACATCGCGGACCTACGGGAGAAAATCGAGACCGCCGAGCGCGAGCGCGAGCGGCTGGCCGAGGAGATCGGGGAGGTACGCGACCGGCTCGAGGACGCACGGGGCCGCCGCGAGGAACTGCTGGCCGCGACCGACCTCGCGGACGCGGACACCGGCACCATCGAGGAGCGTGTCGCCGAACTGGAGAGCGACGTCGAGGACCTCACCGACCGGATCCGGGAGCTGAGCGTCGAGAAACAGGAGAGAGACAGCACCGCGGAGTCGCTGTCCGACCAGGCCGACACCCTCGAGGAGACCGCAGCCGAAAAGCGCGCGGCGGCCGACGACCTCGAGACGGAGGTGACGGAGGGGCGCGAGGCGCTCGCGGAGCGGCGCGACCGGCTCGAGGGGGTCGCGGCCGACATCGAGGCCTGCCAGGAGGCGTTCGCGGACGCGCCGGTCGACGTCGGGGAGGCCGCCGGGTACCGACAGACAATCGCGGAGGACCTCGCCGACGTCCGGGAGGAACGCGCAGAACGGGAGGCCGAACTCGCAACGACGCGGGACCAGCTGGCAGAGGCACGGGAGCTGCGCGAGGCAGGCAAGTGTCCCGAGTGCGGCCAGCCCGTCGAGGGGTCGCCACACGTCGAGGCCATCGAGGAGCGCGCGGCCGCCGTCGAGTCCCTGGAGTCGGACCTCGGGGACCTCCGGGACCGCGAGGAGACGCTGGAGGACCGCCTCGACCGTGCTGAGGAACTCGCCGAGCGGGAGGCCGACCTCTCGCAACTCCGGTCCAGACGCGCCGACATCGAACAGCTGCTCGAGGAGCAGGAGTCGACACTGACAGGGAAAGCCGAGCGCGCCGAGGTGCTGCGCGAGGAGGCCGAGGATCTCGAGGCGGAGGCTGCGGAGAAACGCGAGAAAGCGGAGACAGCGGGCGAGGCGGCCGCGGAATGTCGCGAGGAGATTGCCGGGGCCAACCGTGAGAAGGCCGACCTGGGCGACCGGATCGAGCGGCTGGAGTCGCTGCTGGAGCGCGTCGAGACAATCGAGAAACTGGAGGAGCGGATCGCGGACAAGCGCGAGGAGCGCGCCGAGACGGCCGGTGTCAACGACGAGCGCCGCGACCACCTCGCGGACAAGCGCGAACGGCGCGCGGAACTCGAAGAAGCGTTCGACGAGGAGCGCGTCGAAGCCGCCCGCGCGGAGAAGGAACGCGCCGAGACCTACCTCGAGCAGGTGACGGGGAAGCTGGCCGACCTGGACGACCGCAGATCGGCCCTCCAGGCCCGGATCGGCCGCGTCGAGGGGGAGATCGAGGATCTCGAACGGCTGCGCGAGCGCCGCGACCGACTCGCCGAGACCGTCGACCGGCTGGACGCGCTCTACGGGGAGACCGAGCAGTTACAGGAGACGTACGGGACACTCCGGGCCGAGTTGCGGCGGCGCAACGTCGAGACTCTCGAACGGATGCTCAACGAGACCTTCGACCTGGTCTACGAGAACGACTCCTACGCCCGGATCGAACTCGACGGTGACTACGAGTTGACAGTCTACCAGAAGGACGGCGAGACGCTGGACCCGGACCAGCTCTCGGGCGGCGAGCGTGCGCTGTTCAACCTGAGTCTGCGGTGTGCCATCTACCGACTGCTCGCCGAGGGCATCGAGGGGACCGCGCCGATGCCCCCGCTCATCCTCGACGAACCGACGGTGTTCCTCGACTCGGGACACGTCTCGAAGCTGGTCGAACTGGTCGGCGCCATGCGCGACCTCGGCGTCGAGCAGATCCTGGTGGTCAGCCACGACGAGGAACTGGTTGGCGCCGCAGACGACCTCGTGCGGGTCCGCAAGGACGCGACGACGAACCGCTCGACGGTCGAGCGAGTCGGGTCCGTAGACGAGGCGCTACTCGCAGAGGCCGGCGACTGATCGGATCGATTGTAAGCCATTTTCCGATCGACCGCACGCGTCGTGCGGTCGGACCGGTAAAACGTTACAACCGACCCTGTGACGCGGACTGCACTCCCGCCGTTGCTGCGAGCGACGGCTGGCCCTACTCGCGGTCACCGTCACGCAGTCTCGCCAGCCCGGTCCTGGCCAGGTCCGTCGTCTTGTAGCCGCGCTCGCCGCCCACGCGGGTCTCGGTCACGACGCCGGCGGCGCGGAACTCGGCGAGCAACCCGTGCAGGTCGCTCTCGCAGAGGTCCGTCGCCTCGAGCAGCGCACGGACGCTCGCAGTTCCGCGCGCGTCGATCTCGAACAGGAGGCCCAGCGCGCGGTCGTCGGGCACTGCGGTCAGTATCCGCCGGACGGGCTCCGACACCGCCCGCGACGCGGTAACGAGTGGGGGCTCCCCCTCGACACGCTCGAGGTCGGCGTTCGGGAGGTGCCGCTCTCGCCCCGTCTCGGGATGCCTGACCAGACTCGCCTCACCGGACTCGTTGAGGAGCACGTACCGGGTGCCGTCCCCGTCCCGGACTGTTCGCATACACTGTGCTTGCGCGTACGGCGTGTTAGCCGTTCCGCTCGCGCTCGTCGACGCTGGAACGGTCGCGCAGGTACACCTTCGCGGCCCGGTAGCGGTAGAGCCCGAACCCGAGCGCGACCAGCCCCGCGAGCACCAACTGGCCGCCGAGAGAGACGTTCCCCTCGAAGACGAGGAACATGGCGCCGAGCGCGAGAGCCAGGAGCGCGGCGTTGAACACGAACACGAGCGCCCAGAACCGGCGCGCAACTCCGGGATCGACGTCCGCTTCGGTGGGATCCGGCGGCGCCGGCACCTCCGGTTCGAGGTCGAACCGCTCTGAATCGGGTTCGCGGTACTGCTCGTCGACGCGTTCGTGTTCGCGCCACGACCCCGGGGACTCGCCCTCGGGGTCGTCCTCGGACCCCGGCCCGTCGAACACGGGCGTCGGTAAGAATGCGAGCGACAAAGTGGGTTCGGTTGCCGGCTACACCGCCTCCTCGAGAGGGATCGCCTCCCGCGACTGGATCCACGCGAGCGGGTTCTCCGTGTCGTAGAAGACGACGGCGTCGCCGGACTCGTACGTTCCGACAGCCTCGACCGCCCCACCGTCGTCCTGCGCCGTCGTCGTCCCGGTGTCGGTACTACCTGCCGTCTCTCCCTCCGTAGTGTCGGTCATCACGGTCTGGGTGGTATGAGACACCGTAGCAAATACTTTTCTGTCCCGGTACGTTTTCCGGCCGCACGGCGACAGCAACCGGGGAGGTTTTAGGCCGAGCGCGCAAACCCCTGGAACCAATGGGTCAGTTCGAACTCGGGGACTTCGAGGGCGAGGACAGGCCGGTCGCGGCGGAGGCGCGGGCGGTCGCGGACAACGGGGGCGACGACGCCGGAGCCACCCGCGTGGATCCGAGCGACCAGGTGTACGCCGAAGTCGAGGCAGCCGTCGAGATGGCCGTCACACAGGTCGACTACACCATCGAGGGCCGCGGCGACGACGAACAGCCAGTTATCCACGTTTTCGGACGGACCCGCGAGAACGACCTCGTACACGCCCGGGTCCACGACTTCCGGCCGTACTTCTACGCTCCGGCGGCGAACGTCACGGAGGGACGCCTCCGCGAGCACGACCGGATCACGGGCTGGGAGGAGACCGACGGGGACGGCCAGCCCTACGAGTCTATCCGCGGCCAGCGGCTGGTGAAAATCTACGGACAGACCCCACGGGACGTCGGCCAGATCCGCGACGACTTCGAGCACTACGAGGCGGACATCCTCTTTCCCAACCGGTTTCTGATCGACAAGGACATCACGAGCGGCGTCCGGGTGCCCGCCCGCGGGACCGGCGACGGGGACGGCCGGCGGACACTCAGGGTCCACCACGAGGAGGTTCAGGCCGTCGACGTCGCCGCCGACCTCCGCGTCAACACGTTCGACATCGAGGTCGACGACCGCTCGGGCTTCCCCGAGGACGGCGAGGAACCCATCCTCTGTCTCACCTCACACGACTCCTACCGGGACGAGTACGTCGCCTGGCTGTACAAGGCGCCCGGCGGTCCCGACCCTCCGACGGCGCTGGAGGGATACGACCCGGTCGAGGACGACGCGGTCGAGGTGAACGTCTGTCCTTTCGACACCGAGGAGGCCATGCTAGAGGCCTTCCTGGACTACATCGAGGAGACCGACCCCGACCTCGCGTGCGGGTGGAACTTCACGGACTTCGACGCTCCCTACCTCATCGACAGGCTCGAGGAACTCGACGCCGGGACCGACCGCAACCTCGACTACAACCGCCTCTCGCGCGTCGACACCGTCTGGCGCAGCGACTGGCAGGGCCCCGATGTCAAGGGTCGAGTCGTCTTCGACCTCCTCTATGCCTACCAGCGCACGCAGTTCACCGAACTCGATTCCTACCGCCTGGAGGAGGTCGGCCAGCAGGAACTCGGTGTCGGCAAGGAGCGGTACCCCGGCGATATCGGCGATCTCTGGGAACAGGACCCCGAACGCCTGCTGGAGTACAACCTCCGGGACGTCGAACTCTGCGTCGAACTGGACCGCGACCAGGACATCGTCGACTTCTGGGACGAGGTCCGCCGGTTCGTCGGCTGCAAGATCGAGGACGCTACCACCCCCGGCGACGCTGTCGACATGTACGTCCTCCACAAACTCCACGACGAGTACGCCCTCCCCTCGAAGGGCCACCAGGAGAGCGAGGAGTACGAGGGTGGCGCCGTCTTCGATCCCATTACCGGCGTTCGCGAAAATGTCAGTGTACTAGATCTTCGCTCTTTGTATCCCATGTGCATGGTGACGACCAACGCCTCGCCCGAGACGAAGGTCGATCCCGAGACCTACGACGGCGAGACCTACCGCGCGCCCAACGGGACCCATTTCCGGAAGGAACCCGACGGGATCATCCGGGAGATGGTCGACGAACTCCTCTCAGAGCGAGAAGAGAAGAAGTCGCTCCGGAACGAACACTCGCCTGATACAAAAGAATACGAGCAATACGATCGTCAACAGGCCGCAGTGAAGGTGATCATGAACAGCCTTTACGGCGTTTTGGGGTGGGATCGGTTCCGCCTGTACGACAAGGAGATGGGGGCCGCTGTCACCGCAACTGGCAGAGAAGTGATAAAATATACTGAGAAAGTAGTTAAAGAAAATAATTACGAAGTTATATATGGTGATACGGATTCTGTCATGTTGGAACTGGGGGATGTTTCGTCTAGGGGGACTGATTTTTCTACGGAAGCAATAAATGAATTACAGAAAAAATATCCGGAGAGGGATCGCGAGGAACTTGAAACGTTGTTCGCGACGGTAAAAGAGGGATTTGAGTTGGAGACCTTGATCAACGAATCTTACGACGATTTTGCACGAGACCGACTCAATGCCTCGGAACACCGTTTTGAGATTGAGTTCGAAAAACTCTATCGGCGATTCTTCCAAGCAGGCAAAAAAAAGCGGTACGCCGGATCAAAACTCTGGATCAGATAATCATGAGTACTTTCGTGGTCCCGTTGAGGACTGTCACAAAGAACGCTCCCGGTTACAGGCCATGCATTTCCGATCTGCCCATGGCTGTGATCCGCACAAATGGGTTGATGAACACTATGACACTGAACTGGAAGAGCTGTACGAGAGGGGATTGGGATCGGACGTGATCGCCAGTGAATACGAGTGGTTGTCTTCGGATATGGTGTGCAACCTTATCGAGACGCGAACTCACGATCAGGCACTGACTGGTAAAACCAATCCGATGAAACGGGACGAGGTAGCACGACACTTTCGCGGCGAACAGAATCCCGCGAAACGGAGCGAAGTTCGAGAAAAGACACGCGAGGCGGCCACCGGGGAAAAACTCAGTACCGAAGCAAAGGAGAAAATAGCGCGGAAAAACAGAGGACGAGAGGTGAGCGAAGAGCACCGAAAAAAGATTTCGGAGGCTGCTTCGAATAGAGATACGTCGTATCTGCAGACCGACGCCTATAGTCGGGCAGTCTCTGAGAGTTTGAAAGGGCCTGAACCGACATATCTAACCTCCTACGATGTAGAAGGTCTCTCCCATCCCGTGAGATCAAGTTGGGAAGAAGAAATTGCAAAGCAACTGGTAGAAAACGACATTCAGTACGAATCCGAAGAGGAATTCGTACTATCAATCGGCAGTTACTATCCGGATTTTGTTGTCGATGCGGTCGTCATCGAAGTCAAAGGGTTTGCCAATGAACGTTCGGTTGGAAAAGCAAACGCGTTTACCGAGGAATACCCCTCGTACACGTACGTTGTAGTCGGCGCTGAGATACCATGTGACACTCGTATCCCATGGGAACGGCGATCCGAACTTCCGAAGGTGTTTGACAATGAGTGAGAAACTACCGGGGAAGTTCCTGAAGCCACCGGAGATCGACATCACGGGGTTCGAGTACCAGCGCTCGGACATCGCCCCCATCACCAAAGAGGTCCAGCACGAAGTGATCCAGCGGATCGTCACGGGCGAGGACATCGAGGACGTCGAGTCGTACCTCCACGAGGTCATCGAGGACTTCCGGGCTGGCGACGTCTCCGTGGAGGAGGTGGGCATTCCGGGCGGGATCGGCAAGCGCCTGGACAACTACGACACCGATACAGCACAGGTCCGGGGCGCGAAGTACGCGAATCTCCTGCTGGGGACGAACTTCCAGCGGGGATCGAAACCCAAGCGCCTGTACCTCGAGAAGGTCCACCCCGACTTCTTCGAGCGCGTCGAGGCGGAGATGGACCTCGACCCGGCGGAGGACGCCCTCTACGGGGAGTTCCGGCGCAACCCCGACGTGATCTGTTTCGAGTACGAAGACCAGATCCCCGAGGCGTTCGCCGTCGACTGGGACAAGATGCTCGACAAGACCCTCAAGGGGCCGATCGCGCGCATCCTCGAGGCCCTGGAGGTCTCCTGGGAGGAGGTCAAGAGCGGCCAGGAACAGACCGGCCTCGGACAGTACATGTAAGCTGGTGCCCCGGTTCCCGGGGACTGCTGCCAGGTCCTTTTCAAAGAAAAAAAGATAGTTCACGATTACCAAACCGAAGTATGCGTGAATGCGAAAGTATTATGGGTCAGACGGGCCTTTTTTCGGTTGACCTAAGACAACTATGGCAACACTGGAAATAGAGAACCTCCACGCGGACGTCGCCGAGGAGGGCGGCGAGACGATCCTTCGTGGTGTCGACCTGGAGGTAGAGAGCGGCGAGATACACGCGCTGATGGGGCCGAACGGCAGCGGGAAGTCGACACTCGCGAAGATCATCGCCGGCCACCCTGCCTACGACGTGACGGGCGGCGAGGTCCGGCTCGTGCTCGACGGCGACGAGTTCGACGAGGAGATCCCCGAAGACATGCACGAGTGGGACCTGCTGGACCTCGAGCCTAACGAGCGCGCGGCGCTGGGCGTCTTTCTGGGCTTCCAGTACCCTGCCGAAATCGAGGGCGTGACGATGGTGAACTTCCTCCGGACGGCTCTCAACGCCAAGCTCGAGGAGCGCGAAGAACTCTTCGAGGAAGAAGAGGAAGCCGACGAGGAAGCGGCGGACGCGACCAACGAGGACGCCGCCGGCTACGACTCGTCCCCGATGGAGGGGCCGGCCGACGAGGGCGAAATCGGCGTCGCGGAGTTCCAGTCGATTCTCCAGGAGAAGATGGAGCAACTGGACATGGACGAGAAGTTCGCGAGTCGTTACCTGAACGCGGGCTTCTCAGGGGGCGAAAAGAAGCAAAACGAGGTTTTGCAGGCCGCGGTTCTCGAGCCGGATGTCGCGGTGCTCGACGAGATCGACTCGGGGCTCGACATCGACAGGCTCCAGGACGTCTCGGAGGGCATCAACGCCCTGCGCGACGAGCAGGGCGCGGGCGTCCTCCAGATCACCCACTACCAGCGGATCCTCGACTACGTCGAACCGGACTTCGTCCACGTGATGCTCGAGGGCGAAATCGCGAAGACCGGCGGCTCGGAACTGGCCGAACAGCTCGAGGACGAGGGCTACGACTGGGTCCGCGAGGAAGCGTTCGAGGCCGCATGAACCGGACGACAGACACATACACACACGCGTTCAACCACAATACATGAGTTCCGAAGAACTTCAGGAGACGAACACGGAGAAGCGCTTCGAGTTCAAGAAAGAGGAGAAGTCCGCCTTCGAGGCCGAGAAGGGCCTCGACGAGGAGACCATCCGCGTCATCTCCGAGGACAAGGACGAGCCCGAGTGGATGCTCCAGCGGCGCCTGCGGGCGCTCGAACAGTTCAAACAGATGCCGATGCCGGACGGCTGGCCGGGCGCGCCCGACCTCTCGGAGGTCGACGTCGACGAGATCGTCCCGTACATCCGCCCGGACATCGAGACACGCGGCGGCGCCGAGAACTGGGAGGACCTGCCCGAGGAGATCCAGGACACCTTCGACAAGCTGGGCATCCCCGAGGCCGAGAAGAACGCCCTCTCCGGGGTCGGCGCCCAGTACGAGTCGGAAATCGTCTACCAGAACATGCAGGAGCGCTGGGAGGAGAAGGGCGTCATCTTCTGTGACATGGACAAGGCCGTCCAGGAACACG
>CAZUVE010000011.1:0-30104 GCA_964623735.1 uncultured Halobacteriales archaeon
GGCGTAGTCGGCCATGCGCTCGTTGCGGGCGTAGTCGGCCATGCGCTCGTTGCGGGCGTGGGAGACCAGCTCGAGTTCCGGGTCGTGGCGGCGGAGCCAGTCAGGAATCCCGCCGCCGCGCCGCCGAGGGCGCGCTCGAACCGCCCGCCGTAGATCTGTCTGCCGGACTCGATAACCGAGAACGTCGCCTCCCGGAGGTCGTCCCGCATGGACGGGTGTACGGTCCGCGGACGGATCAGCCTCGTCACGTCGTGCGTCGCCGGCACCGACCCCGGCCCGGTTCCACCAGCACTATCTGCCCGCCCACTAACCGGGAAACATATGCACTACATCCTCTGGGCGGTGCTCGCGCTCGTGGCGTACTCGCTGGTACCGCCGCTCTCGAAACTCGCCGCCGAGGAACTGCCGATCATGGTCGTCGCACTCGTCGCGAACGCGATCATCACGGCCGTCAACCTGGCCGTCGTCCTCTACCTCCACGACGGGACGGTCCCGTCGCTGTCCTCGACGCACGGGATGTACGCGGCCGGGGCCGGCGTGTTCCTCACCGTCGGCGTCCTCTCGTACTTCTACTCCCTCTCGATCGGCCCCGTCAGCGTCGTGACGCCCATCTTCGGGCTCTTTCTCGTCGGCAGTTCGGTCGTCGGCATCGTCGCGCTCGCGGAACCCGCCACGGCACGCAAACTCGCCGGGCTGGGCTGTGCTGCTCTCGCCGTCTACCTCACCTCGACATCCTGAATCCGATCGTGGACAATTTTCGCGAATCTCCAAAGGTATTTCAATCTTTGGTCCGATCTGGTTGTTGAACGAGCGATAGATGTCCAAGGAAATAAACGATTCGGAGACAGATACCGTCGAGTCGGGGGAGGGCGAGTCGACGGGCGTGCGTCTCGTCCTGTGGACCCGCCGGCCGGTCTGCGGGCCGCGGACCGAGATTATCGACCGCCTGACGGCCCTCCAGTCGGCGGGCCACGTCGCCGGCTTCGAGGTCGAGACCTGGCCCGAGGAGGTCGCCATCTCCGAGCACACGCGCCACTCCCGGGTCGTCGAAACCTACGAGCGGTTCCGGGCGTGGGCCGAGGCCGCCGGCGTCAGCGTCTCCCCGCCGTTCGACCGGCGGACCGTCACCACCCTCGTCGGCCGGAGCGAGGAGGTGCTGACGCTCCCGGTGATGTGCCTGGCCGTCCACGACGAGGGCCTCCGCGGCGTCTACCCCTGTACCGACAGCGGGAGGACCTGGACGGTCACCGACTACGTCGACGCCTGCGAGGCCGCTGGCAGCGCGCCGCTCCCCACTGCCCCTGGCGACTCCCCCGACTGATACGGATTGCTGTAACTGAGGTGACGAGCCGGGTTCGGCCAGACGAGAGCGACCGTGGCCGCCGGAACGACAAACAAGAGTGGGACGATCCGCCGGGAGAGGAGGGACTCGCGGCCGGTGAACTCCGCCATGAACAGGAAGAAAAACAGCGGGACTGTGGCGATGGCGGCCCACTGGACGCGCTCCCAGAACAGGTGGGTTGCCCCGGTCTGTGTCAGCGCGAGAATCTCCGTCAGGGTCCAGAACGTGACGCCGCACATCGCGCCGGTGAAGGGGAGGGCGCCGGGTTGGTCGCGGTGGCGCCACGCGTAGCCGATCAGCACCGACGTCGTGATGGCCGCTCCCACGAGGAGGGCAATGTGGAGGGTCCCGGCGAAGGGTGCCACGGAACTCGTGAACGACGGGGGAAACCCCACCCAGGTTCGACGTGCTATCCACGTTCCCCCACCGGGTGTGCAACTGGATCTCACATAACTGTTGTCTGTACGCCGTTACTATTGTAAAACTGATACTACAGCGTGGGAATCGAACGCGCCCCGGTCGCCGGTCAGCTGTCCGGCACCGGCGGGCAGCGACAGGGCCCGCCGCAGCGCCGTCCGAGAGCACCTGGCCGGAACGACGAGCGCCACGCAGGGTTCGACGGCAGCGAGGTCGGATCCCGCAAACCGTTTTTGTCGCCGCCGAGTGGTGTCGGTATGGTCGAGACGGTCACGCTCTACCGCGCGCCCACGACAGAGGCCGACGCCGACACCGTCGCGGACTGGCTCCGCGGCCGCGTCGACGCCGGGGTCGAGGTGCGCGACCGCTTTCTCTCGCTGTCCGCCGACGACGGGTTGCCCGAGGCGTTCGCGGCCGCGCGCGTCCTCGACCCCTACGACCGCGAGACGGGCAACACGATGCTCGGGATCGTCCGCTACGAGGAACGTGCCCTCGACAACCCCGAGCGCGCCGGGGGCGTCATCTACGACGGCCTGGCAGTCCAGGACGCGCTCCGGCGACGACTCCCCGCCGGGGAGCGCGGTCTCGATTACCTGCACGTCCCGCTGCTGGACCGCGTACTCGGGACGTGGGGCGACCACGACGGCCGCTGGCACAAGCGCGTGAACGTCCTCGGCCAGCCCGGACTGGTCTCGGTTCCGGGCCTCTACGAGGCGCCCGCGAAACCGGAACAGTACTACAGGGAGAAACAGAAACACGCCCTCGTCTCCGGGAACGCGCCGCCCCGCGAGGTGCTCGAGAACGAGGTCGAGGGGGACTTTCTCGTCGCGGACGACCCCCGGACAACGGAGGCGCTGAAGGGGTACGTTCTCCAGACGTACCACTACCTGGCGACCGGCGAGGCGTTCTGTGAGGACGAGCAGTGCCGGCTCGCGAACCCGCACCGTCAACCCGGCGTCGTCGAGGCCCAACTCCGCGAGCCCGGGTTCTGTCCCGAACACGCCTCCCTGTACCGGGAGTGATACCGTCGGTCGCGAGCGCGTCGACGGTCTCGGCACGGGAAGCCGGGCGTACGATCGTGCAGTTCCCCGGTGACGGCGCCGACACACCAAACGTCAGGTCACGCGCCCGGAGAGGAGGCCGACGTACCCGCCGGCGAACGTCTCGAACCGCGGGTCGTCGGTCCGCCCGCGAAGCGCCCTGCGGGCTGTCGCCACCCGTCTCTCGAAGGCCGCCGCCTGCGAGGAGCGCGACAGTCGCCCGCCCGGCGCGGAGAGGCGGACGAACCCCTCGAATGCGAGGTTCAGCGGCGCTGCCAGCCGGCGGTCGCTGCGCTGGAAGTTCAACAGCGCTACCCGCCCGCCCGGGCCCACGAGGTCACACCACCGCTCGACGACCGCTCCCGGGTCGGGGAAGACGCCGGCGACGAACGTCGCCAGCACCGCGTCGGCCGCAGTCACGGGCGGCCGCGCGGCGTCGCTCTGGAGGTAGTGGACGCCCGCGCCCGTCCGGTCGTCGTGCTCGCGCGCCCGGCGGAGCATCCCGCGCGTGACGTCGACGCCCACGACCCGTCCCCCGGGCCCGAGGCGCTCGCGGAGGTGTGGAACGTTCGCGCCGGTGCCACAGCCCATCTCGACGGCGGTGTCGCCCGGCGAGAGGTCGAGCGTCGCAACGGCTCGCTCGCGCCACGACTGTACGCCCGGGGCGGCCGCGACGGCGTCGTAGGCGCGGGCCCACCGGCCGTAGAACGTCCGACTATCCATCGGCGATCGCACGGACCCGCCCGGCGACCGTCGGCGCGTCGGGGCCGAGCACGTAGACAATCGGTTCGACGCCCATGGCGCCGGTCTGGTAGAGCACCGCTGCGCCCGGCCGTTCGGCGAGCGCAGCGGCGAGCGCCTCGTCGACGTCCGCGTCTGGATCGAACTCGGCGGCGGTCAGCCCCTCGGCCTCGATCGCCGAGACCGTCTCCGGGTCGTACCGGACGTTGAGTGCCGCGCGGGCGTCGCTGCCGGCCTCGCGGGCGGTCAACAGGACGGTCGCGACGTGCTGGCTGACGCCGAACTCCGGTTCGCCGGGGACGGTCGGCCGGCCGCGCACCTCGAGGATGCGCCCGGGGACTGCGGCAACGTCTTCGATTGTCTCTGCGTCGGCCAGCGCCTCGACGAGGTTCGACCCGACGGCCGGGATCAGCCGGCCGAACCCCCCCGTGTTCTCGACGATACGCAGCCCGCGGCGGACCGACGCCCGAACCTGTCCCGCCGCGCGCAGACGGCTGTCGGGGTCGTGGACCGCGAACGCGTTCTCGTACTCCGCGAGTTCCGGCACTGCCTCGGCGTGCAGGTCCGCGATGGTGCCGCCCCGCTCCAGTTCGCGCACGACCACCTCGGCCTCGATCAACGCCTCGACTGGCGTCGTACTCCCGTCGGCCAGCCCGTCTGCCAGCCGCTCGACCAGTTCCGCGACGCGGTCGCTCCGCAGGAGGCGCTCGTTGCGCTCGACCTCGCCGTGGACGTACTTCGAGACGGCGCTCTGGCTGATCCCCAGCAGGTCGGCCACCTCGCTCTGCGTGAGACCCCGCTCCCGGAGCGCCTCGGCCAGCATCGACCGGAACGTCGGGAGAAACTCCTCGACGACAACCTCCTCGACGAACCTCACGGCTGTCCCCCGTTCATTCGCCCTCGCCGGACTCGTCCTCGTTTCTCGGTGACGTTCCCGGCCGACGGTCACAGGCCATCACCGGTCACCTCCGAACTCGGCGTCCCCCTGGATTCTGGAGGCCTGCGGCCCCGACTGGTCCTGGTACTTCGAGCCGCGCTCGGAGCCGTAGGGCCGGTCTGCGCTGGAGGACAGTTCGGTAAAGAGCACCTGCGAGATTCGCATCCCGGGCGTGAGCGCGACCGGCGCGGTCCCGAGGTTCGAGAGTTCCAGCGTGATCTGCCCGCGGTACCCCGGATCGATGATCCCCGCCGTCGCGTGGATGACGATTGCGAGCCGGCCAAGCGAGGACCGCCCCTGGACGTGTGCGATGAGGTCGGCCGGGATCTCGACGCGCTCGCGGGTCGTCCCGAGGACGAAGTCGCCCGGGTGGAGGATGTACTCGCCGTCCTCGGGGACCACAGTCTCCTCGACGTACTCGTCGGTCTCGCGCTCGCTCCCGGGGTGGATACAGGGGATGTTGGCGCGCTGGAACTCCAGGAACGACCGACCCAGCCGGAGGTCGACGCTAGCGGGCTGGATCTGCAACTCCGGGTCGTCGAGGGGCTCGATCGCGAGGTCACCCTCCTCGAGCCGGCGGGCGATGTCCGCGTCCGAGAGTATCATACCGGTAGGAGCCACCCGGCGGCCGTAAAGTCCCCGGTTGCCCCCGTTTTGTGAATCAGGGAGCGGACGCTGTCTCGCACCCGCCCGGGAGAGTCGGTCCGGACGACATCCGGAAGCGCGGGATGGTCACGCCTATGTGGCCCGGCACCGAAGAAGGCACGTGAAGCAGGCCATCGTCGCGCGGGCCGACCTGGGAATGGGCGAGGGGAAACTCGCCGCGCAGGTCGCCCACGCCTCGCTGATGTCTCACCAGAACGCCGACGAGCGGGTCCGGTCGGCCTGGAAGGGTGACGGTCAGAAGAAAATCGTCCTGCGCGCCGAGAGTGAATCGCAACTCTTCGAACTCGCGGACAGCGCCGAGACGAAAGGTCTCCCCCACGCCGTCGTCCGGGACGCCGGCCACACGCAACTCGAGTCCGGGACTGTCACCGCCCTCGCTGTCGGCCCCGCCGAAGACGACCGGATCGACGCCGTCACCGGCGACCTCTCCCTGTACTGACGACCGCTGTCGCGCTACGGAATTTTTTTATACGATTAGCACTTACCAAAGGTGAAGAAGTCGATAGACAAACGCGAAGAGACAGAACCCAATGCAGAACAACCAACAGCAGGCATACGATCGCGGGATCACTATCTTCTCGCCGGACGGGCGGCTCTACCAGGTCGAGTACGCCCGGGAGGCCGTCGAGCGCGGGAGCGCGAGCGTCGGCGTCCGGGCGGCCGAGGGAGTGGTACTCGCGGCGAACAGACAGACGCGCTCGCCGCTGATCGAGCGCGAGAGCATCGAGAAGATCCACGCCGTGGACGACCACGTCGGGGTCGCGAGCGCGGGCCACGTCGCCGACGCGCGCCAGCTCGTCGACGTCGCCCGCCAGCAGGCCCAGGTCGAGGAACTCCGCTACGGCCAGCCAGTCGGCGTCGAGACACTGACGAAGGCACTCACCGACCACGTCCAGCAGTACACACAGACCGGCGGCGCCCGTCCCTTCGGCGTGGCGCTGCTCGTGGGCGGGATCGAGAACGGCGAGCCCCGTCTCTTCGAGACCGACCCCTCGGGCACATCGTACGAGTGGCAGGCGACCGCGGTCGGCGGCGGCAACGACGAGATCCGGTCGTTCCTCGAGGCCGAGTACCGGCCGGAGATGGATCTCGCCGGGGGCGTCACGCTGGCGCTCGACGCGCTGAGACAGGTCGAAGAAGAGATCAACGCCGACAGCGTCGAGGTTGCGACTGTCGACGTCGAGACCGAGCAGTACCGGACGCTCCCGTCCGAGGACGTGGCGGCTCACCTCGACGAGGCCGGCTTCGGAGGTGACCAGACGTGACCGACTTTCCGTCGAGCCGGGCGACCCGCGGTCCCTACGAGCCGGAACTGGCCCCGTTCCAGGAGTCGACCGATCGGGCAGACGAGGAGGCGGTCGCGAAAACCGGCACGACGACGGTCGGCCTCGCGACCGACGACGGCGTTGTTGTGGGGACGGACCGCCGGGCCAGCCTGGGCGGCCGGTTCGTCTCGAACAAGAACGTCGTGAAGGTCGAGCAGGTCCACCCGACCGCGGTTCTGACGCTCGTCGGGTCAGTCGGAGGCGCCCAGTCGTTCGTCCGGTCACTGCGGGCCGAGGCGAGTCTGACAGAGAAGCGCCGAGACGAACCGCTCTCGGTCGACGCGCTGGCGACGCTGGCGGGCAACTTCGCGCGGGGCGGCCCTTTTTTCGCTATCAACCCCATCCTCGGGGGTGTCGACGTGCAGAGTACGCCAGCCCGTCAGACGGGGTCTGACGCTGTCGACGACAGGGACTCACACATCTACAGCATCGACCCCGCCGGCGGCGTGATGGAGGACGACTACACTGTCACCGGCAGCGGAATGGCACTCGCACACGGGACCCTCGAGGGCGAGTACGACCCCGGCCTGTCCATCGAGGAAGCCGAGACGCTCGCGGCCCGCGCGGTCCACGCCGCGAGCGAGCGCGACACTGGCTCCGGCAACGGGCTGGTCCTCGCGACAGTCACCGACGACGGCGTCGAGACCGAGGAGTACGACGACCCGCAGGCGCTGCTGTAGTTCCGGCAACGGTCCCCCGGATCCCGCTTATCGCACAGACGACTGTCCCCGCCGTCGAACCCCGTTTCTTTACCGCTCGGGCGATTAACCCTGTTCTATCCGGATGCGCGAGGCCCACCCCTTCGAACGAGAGGTCGGTGTCGGCCACTACGTCAGCGACGCGCCGGGTGTCGGCGGCCGCCTCCGCGACGTGCCCGGGGACTTCCGCGTACGCGAGCGCGAGTGGTTCGACGCCGAACCGGTCGGAGCCGACCCCGACGCCTACCCCCACCTGCTCGTCCGCGCCACGCTCCGGGACTGGGACACGAACGGCTTCGCGGGGGCGCTGTCGGACCGGCTGGGTATCTCCCGCGAGCGCGTCTCCTGGGCAGGGACAAAAGACAAGCGCGCCGTCACGACCCAGCTGTTCTCCGTCGACGGCGTCGCGCCCGCGGACCTGCCGGACCTCCCCGACGCCGAGGTAGAGGTTGTCGGGCGGGCCGGCCGCCCCATCCTCTTCGGCGACCTCGCGGGCAACGCCTTCGAGGTGACCGTCCGGGACCCCGACGCGCCCGAGAACGTCGGCGCGATCACCCGGGAGTTGTACGCGTTCGCCGACCCGGACGGCTCCCCGGGCGCCGACAGCAGCGGTCCAACGGCCGTCGCCGTCCCGAACTACTTCGGCCAGCAGCGCTTCGGGAGCCTGCGACCGGTCACCCACGAGGTCGGCCTCGCGGCCGTCCGCGGCGACTGGAGCGGGGCGGTGCGGGCCTACGTCGGCACTCCCGGCGAGCGCGAACCCGAGCGGACACGCGAGGCCCGCGCGCTCGTCGACGCGGAGATGGAGACGACGGCCCCCGACTGGCAGGCCGCACTGGAGCGGTATCCCTCGCACCTCGGCTACGAACGGGCCATGCTCCACCGGTTGGCCGAGGGCGACAACGCGCCGGCGGACTTCCGTGCCGCGCTCGAGACGGCCCCGACCAACCTCCAGCGGCTGTTCGTCAACGCCGCACAGTCGTACGCGTTCAACCGGATCGTCTCCGAGCGGCTGGCGCGCGGTCTCCCCTTTGCCGAGCCCGTCGCCGGCGACGTGGTCTGTTTTGCCGACGCCGACGCGCCCGCGGGACTGGTCGTCCCCGACGCCGACCGGACCCAGCGGGTGACCGAACGCCGTCTCCAGACGGTCCGGCGCCACTGCGAGCGCGGCCGCGCGTTCGTGACCGCGCCGCTGGTCGGCACCGGAACCGACCTCGCCGGGGGCGAACCCGGAGACATCGAGCGGGCGGTGCTCGAGGAGGTAGGCGTCTCCCCGGGGGATTTCGATCTCCCCGGCGAGTTCCACTCCGAGGGGATCCGCCGTGCTGTGCTCGTGGGGACCGACCTTGCGGTCTCGCGGGACCCGCTCACCTTCGGTTTCGAGTTACCCCGCGGGTCGTACGCGACGGTCCTGCTCCGCGAGTATCTCAAGTGCGATCCCGCGGACCTGTGAAACGCGCTGCTTATGCCCGTCTCGACCCCACGTTCGTGTATGGAGTGTCGGCAGTGTGCGTCGCCGCTGGACAGACCGGGCGACTACTGTCTGGTCTGTCGGACGCCGAACGCCGACACCGTGGTTCTCGACCTCGGTCGCGAACGCGCGACGGTGACGGCCCTCGACGACGAGACTGTCCTGGGGCGCCGCGTCGTCACGACGACCCCCGAGACCAGCGACAGCGAGCGGGGTCTGGCGGAGTTGCGCAACTTCGCCGGCCTGATCGCCGACGAGGTGCGCCGCAAGCGCCCCGAAGAGGTGTACGCGGCCGGCGACCGCGACGTCGTCCGGTCGGTGCGCGGACAGCTCCGCTACGAGTTCTACCGCGTCGGGGCCGACGACCCCGTCGGGCAGGTACTCGACCGGCGGGGCGACTCGCCGCTGGAGGTTGTCGAGGCGTCGGCCGCCGAGAAACTCGGGGGCGCCCACTCGACGCTCATCGGCGGTCGACAGGGCTGGCGGGCACTGGAGACCGTCGCCGGCCACCCACACGTGAAGAAGATCGTCCCCGGTCCAATCGACGCCGGCGGGTCCGGCTCGCAGTCCGGCCTGCGCGCGAAGGCCACCCGCGCCGACGACAACGGGAACGTCCGCCTGCTCGTCCGGGACGGCTCCAGCGTCCAGGAGAACCGCGTCGTCACCACCGCCCGGGACCGCGACCTCGGTGAGCGCGTCCGGGCCGACCTCAACGACGCGCTCGCCGAGGCCGGCCTCCGGGAGTAGCGGACTGGCGACACGTGTTCTCCGTCGCGGGGCGGCGTGTCGCACTACGGCTGCCCGCCCCGCGATTCCTGTCAGGTCACACCCCGGGGTGGGCCCGTTCTTACGGGTAAACCTTCGGAGACCGGGGAGCGAGTACCGTCGAATCGCAGGTGTTATTGGCACCCTCGGCAGATGGGTAGTATGGCCAGGAAACGCGGAGAGACGGGTAGCGCCGGTCGGTTCGGGGCGCGATACGGACGGGTCGCCCGGCGCCGCGTCGCCGACATCGAGGATACGATGCGCGACGACCACGAGTGTCCGGAGTGTGGCGACGACCGCGTCGAGCGTCAGGGCACGGGCGTCTGGGAGTGTGGCGCCTGTGGCTACACGTTCACCGGCGGCGCCTACCTCCCGGAGACGCCCGCAGGCAGGACTGTCGGACGCTCGATCCGCGCCGCGCTCGGGGAGGACGAGTAGTGTGAGTTACAAGTGTTCCCGGTGCAAGCGCGACGTCACCCTCGACGAGTACGGGGGCGTCCGGTGTCCGTACTGCGGCCACCGGGTCCTCCTGAAAGAGCGCAGCCGTGACATCAAGGAAGTCGACGTCGACTAACCCGGGCGACGCCCACCTGTCACTCGAGTACGCCGACGCCGAGCGCGCCAGGCGCGTCGAGCGGTCGCTCCGTCCCGAGGTGAGCGACATCGACAGCGACCGGACGGAGGTGACCCTCGAGCGCGACGGTCCGACCCTCGGGATCCGGGTCGACGCGGACGACATCGTGGCGCTCCGGGCCGGGCTGAACACGTGGCTCTCGCTGGCGTCCGTTGCCGAGTCTGCTGGCGGTATCGACCGCTGAACGTGCCCCGGACGGACGGGACGACCGCGCCGACCCAGATGCGTGGGTTTAACACGTCGGCTCTCCAGTTGATGGATATGCAGGGTAATCTGCCGCCCGAGGCACAGGAGAAACTCGAGGAGCTGCAGGACCTCCAGGAGACGGCCCAGCAGGTCGCCGCACAGAAACAGCAGGCCGAGACAGAGCTCAACGAGTCCCGGACGGCCCTCGAGGAACTCGGGGACGTCGACGAGGACACGAGGATGTACCGCGAGGTGGGCGAACTGTTCGTCGAGACTGATTACGACGAGGCCCAAGATGATCTCGAGGAGAAAGTCGAGAGTCTGGAGCTCCGCGTCGAGACGCTCGAAAAGCAGGAGGAGCGCGTCCAGCAGCAGTTCGAGGAACTCCAGCAGGAACTCCAGCAGATGCTCGGCGGCGCGGGCGGCGGCCCGATGGGCGGACCCGGCGCGGGCGGCGCATAATGGGACCGGCGGACGACCCTGACGACGCCGAGGTCGTCCGGACGGCCGCACGGGCGGCCGAAGATGTCGTGTTCTCGCGGTTCGACAACGCCGAGGTTACCGACCTCGACGTGACGGTTACGTTCGAGGAAGGGATTCTGGAGGTCGACGTCTTCCTCGACGCCGACGGCCGCCGGGACCCAGAACGGGTCGCCGACGACGCCGCACTCGCGGCGCGAGCGGCGGTCGACGACCTGCTCGAGTAGGACGACAGACAGACGTGGGACGAATGACGTCAGCGGGGAAATCGTAGTGGGAGGGGGCGCGTCAGCGGGGACCGGTTCGGTGGAGGACCGACTCACGAACCGTCGCCGGAGGTGTCTTCGTCATCGCCGTCGGAGGCGTCCTCGTCGTTACCGTTCCCGGCAGCGTCGTCGGCCGCCTGCGCGTCGTCAGCACCTGCGTCCTCGCTTGCGTTTGCGGGCTGTTCGACCGGCGCGTCCGAGGGCGCGTTGCCCGGCAGTGCCGCGGCCGTCCCGGTGGCGACCACGAGCACAGGGGGTGGCAGTCGCAGTCGCCTCACGTGTGTGCGGGTGCGGACAGTCTTTTCACATCCGCGCCCCTAACGATTGGCATGGAACACGAGGCAACAGTCGAAGGCGTCGGCGTCGGCGTCAGCGACGAGGGGCCCGGCGCGCCCGTCGTCGTCCTGCAGGCCCGCGAAGAACTCATCCCCATATTCATCAGCTCCGACCAGGCCCAGTCGATGCAACTCGCCCTGGAGGGGGAACCGTTCGAGCGCCCGCTCACCCACGACCTGTTCGTCGAGATGGTCGCGGAGTTCGGCGCGGCCATCGACCGCGTGCGCGTCGACGACCTCGCCGACGGCACGTTCTACGCCAAAATCGACATGGAGCAGTACCACGGCGGCGAGCGAAAGCAGGCGGTCTTCGACGCCCGGCCCTCCGACGGCATCGCCCTGGCACTCCGCGTCGACTGTCCGATTATCGTCAGCGACGAAGTGGTCGAGGAGGCCGGCCGTCCGCCCGAGGCGTTCGAGACGGAGGACGACGACCCCGAGATGGGCGGCGGCGGGTTCGGCGACGATCCGTTCTGAATGTACGACGGGCTCCTCCTCGATCACGACGGGGTCGTCGTGACGCTCGTCGACGGATCCACGCTCGACCGTGCCGCAGTGGAGGCGTTCCGCGACGTCGGCGTCGACGACCCCGATCCCGACGCTGTCGACACGATCAGCATCCGGGCGAACCGCGACGGCCTCCACGGTGTGAGCCGCCAGTACGGTGTCGACCCCGAGCGACTGTGGTGTGCTCGCGACGACCGCGTCCGGGACGCCCTGCTCGCCCAGGTCCGGCGGGACAGGAAAGTGCCCTACGACGACGTCGACGCGCTCGCGTCCGTCGACCAGCCCCTCGGGATCGTCAGCAACAACCAGACACGGATCGTCGAGGCGATCCTCGACCACTACGGCCTCGCAGGCCACGTCGACACGGTCCGGGCGCGAACCCCGCGACTCGAGAGCCTCGACCGCAAGAAACCCCACCCCACGTTCCTCGAGGAGGCGATGGCCGATCTCGCCGTCGAGAACCCGCTCTACGTCGGGGACAGCCCGAGCGACGTCGAGGCCGGCCACCGCGCCGGACTGGACGTCGCGTACATCCGGCGGGGACACAACGGCGATCGATCGCTCGCCCACGAGCCGACCTACGAGGTTGCGGGTCTGGACGCGGTTGTCGGGCTGTTGGACGAGTAGAGCGGTGTAAGTCTGACCGAGTGGTTCCCGCAGCGCCGGAGGCGCGAGGAACCTCGAGGGAGTAAGAAGTGGTCGCTAGTCGTCGGCGACGACCCGCTCGCCCTCGCCGGCCACGAGACGGTCCATGGCGTCGACCATCGCCGACACGGAGGCCGAGGTGATGTCCGAATCGGAGGCGGTGACGGTGACGCTGTCGTCGCCGCGGGACATCTCCACCTCGACGGTGACCACGGCGTCGGTGCCGCCGGTGATTGCGTCGACGTGGTAGGACTCGAGTGAGGCGTCGACCTCGTGGCTGAGCGCCGCCTCGGCGGCGTTCATCGCGGCGTCGACGGGGCCCGACCCGGTCGCAGCGGTCTCGCGTTCCTCGCCAGCAACCTCGAGTCTGACACTCGCAGTGGGGGGAGTCACGCCGCTGACCGCCGTGAGATCCAGCAGTTCGACCGTGCGCTCGCGGTCTGCGCCCCTGACGTCCTCGGCGATGGTCAGCAGGTCCGCGTCGGTGACGCGCTTGCCGCGGTCGCCGATGGCCTTGACCCGCTCGACAATCTCGTCGATCTGGTCGTCGTCGACCGTGACGTCGTGTTCGGTCAGGGCGGCCTCGACGCCGGCCCGGCCGGCGTGCTTGCCGAGCGCGAGACGCCGCTCCCGGCCCACCTTCTCGGGCGGGTAGGGCTCGTACATCGCGTCGTCCTTGAGGGTGCCGTCGGTGTGGATGCCCGACTCGTGGGTGAAGGCGTTCTGCCCGACAACGGCCTTGTTCGGGGCCAGCGGGATGCCCGTCAGCTTCGCCACGAGCTGTGCGAGGCCGTACACCTCTGTGAGGTCCATCGACTCGATCCCGTGGCCGTGGTCGAGGGCGATCGCGACCTCCTCGAGAGCCACGTTACCCGCGCGCTCGCCGATGCCGTTGACAGTGCCGTGGACGAGATCCGCCCCGGCCGCAACCGACACGAGGGCGTTCGTGACCGCGAGCCCGAGGTCGTCGTGGGTGTGTGTGCTCGTGGGACCGAGGTCGGCCAGCCGCGACACGCACTCGAGAGTGCGGTCCGGCGTCGCGTGGCCGACGGTGTCGGCATAACAGACACGGTCGGCGCCGGCCTCCAGCGACGCGGCCATCAACTCCTCGAGGTAGTCGGGGTCCGCCCGGGAGCCGTCCTCGCCGATGACCTCGACCCAGAGGCCGTGGTCTTTCGCGTACGTGACGAGGTCGGCCGTCGTCTCGACGTTCTCGTCGCGGCTGGTGCCGACCTTCGTGGTGACGTGTCTGTCGCTGGCGGGCACGACGAGGTTGACGCCGTCGACGTCACACCCGACCGCGAGGTCGACATCCCGTTCGAGGCCGCGACAAAAACTGGTCACTGTCGCGTCCAGGTCGAGGTCGGTCACCCGGTCGATGGTCGCACGTTCGCCCGGCCCGGTGCAGGCGCTGCCCGCCTCGATGATGTCGATTTCGGCGGCGTCGAGTCTGCGGGCGACGCGTGCCTTCTCCTCTGGCGTCAGCGACACGCCGGGGGCCTGTTCGCCGTCGCGGAGCGTGGTATCGAGGAACTGTACGTCGTCGACTTCACTGAGTGCGTCTGTTTCGGGGTGACCCCCGAATAAATCGATCACGGGACATGATACCCTACTACTCTCTGCTATCGTGAGCGATTATAAACCTTCCCGATTTGCCACGGGAGAACCGGAAGGACCGACTGTCCCGTGCTGCCGGCTGTCTCGGATGGGATACTGTCGGCTGTAACTACGTGAAGATATTCCACACTCCGAGGTGCCGACAGTGCTCACGCGCATATAGCCGACAGGATATCCGGCCCGGGGGTGAAAGTAATCCTGGCGTGGCACGCCCTACTCCCCGAGGAAGACCGTGTCGCCGGCGGAGACGCCCTCGGCGCCACCCGCCGGGAGTTCGACGACGCGGTCGGCCCTGGCGGACGCGAACCCGGTCCACGGGGACAGGCGGGCCGTCCGGACGACCTCGTCGTCGACGAGCCAGACGACGTCGAGTGGCGCGCGTACGAACAGCATGTGGACGTTCTGTCGGGACGGCCCGGTCGGGAGGAGCCCGTCGCCGACCTCCAGCACGAGCGCGAACTCGTCGGGGAGGGACTCGCGGAACATCACCCCCCTGGCCTGCGAGAGCGCGGAGTCGGCGATCTCGACCTCCGTTGCGAGCACCCGCCGTTCGGCGGCGTCCCCTGCCGGTTCGTGGACGACGCGCATACGCAGAGGTCGCAACGTCGGGTGAAAAGCGTTCCCTCGACGCGGACAGCAGGGACGACCGTGGCCGTTTGCCCGAGCACAGTCTACGGTCTCGCGGTCCGGGACAGAACGACAGCCGGTCCTATCAAGTCCGTCCGCGCCCACGGAACTGGCATGGAGCGGACCGAGGCGGGGACACCGGTCGGCGTCGACGACCCGTACGAGCACGCCGACCGGTGTGACCACCTCACAGACGACGGCCGCTGCCGGTTCGCGGTCGAACGCGGGGACCGCGACCCGGCGTTCGCCCGCGCACGCCGCCGGGAGGACTACCGCTGCCCTGTCGCCGGCGATCCGGACGAGTCGGGCGCCACGGGTCCCTGGGGGTGGGCCGACTGTCCGCACTTCCGGTGTCGGGACCGCGCCCGAGAGTGTGCCCGCTGTGGCCTCGAGGAGGTCCGGCTGGCCCACGACGACGACCGTCCCCTGCTGGAGGAACACCACCTCTCGTACGCCGACGGAGACCGCGAGGGTGGCGGGTCCGGCAACACAGAGGAGGGCGACCTCCCGGCACACGAGATCACGGTCTACCTCTGCCGGTGGTGTCACGCCAAAGTCCACGGCTCCTGGGCGCGGATCGACGACGACATCGCGCCGGACCCGGAGGCGATTGCCGAGCGCGAGGCGCGCCGTGCCCGCGAGCAGTCAGAACTCGGCTTCGAGTCCGCGGCCGAACGGTTCGACGAGGAGTGATCGCCGGTAGTCGTCGCCGGCAGGACAGCACGGGGCGAGCGTCCGGGAACAGGCACGGGGACGCTCGTCGTCCGGTACCGGATCGGTTGCACGGGTTGTGCGGCCGACAAAAAACAGCGCTCACCGTCCCGGTCAGTTGTCGGCAGCGATAGCCCGTCGCTGTATCTCGTCGATCCGCGGAACCTCGGTGACAGTCGAGACCAACACGGCGGCGGTGAGTTCCGACGCGCGCTCGTTCGGTTCGTCGCCGGCGAGCACTTCGACCGTATCGGTTTCCTCGGAGAGCCAGTATCTGGCACGCTCGAAGCCCTTCCGCGAACAGGCCGACGGCGGGCCCGAGAGAGCAACAAGCGCGCGGTCGGCGCTGGACACCTCGCAGGGCAGTGTCAGCCGGCCGTTGAGCGCCCGCCGGACGAGCGCCGAGACGTTCGCCGCGTCCGTCGGGGGTTCGTCTGCGGTGTCACCCAGCAGCGACCGGAGCCAGGACAGCACTCCCCCCGAGCCCGTGTCGACCGGGGTCGAGGCGTACCCGATGGTGGAGACGCCGCCGGTCGCGAGCGTACGGATGATGTCGCTCGAATCGAGCCGCGTCTCTGCAACCGACGACGACTCGAGTTCCCCGGCCGCGAACACGGTGACGACACGGGCGGCCAGCCGGTGGTTCACGTCGCCGTAGTCGTCGCCGGAGTGTTCGTCCGGAATCCACGTGTCGTTGTCGAACAGGACCGTGTTGTCTGCAAGCGGAACGAACGACCGCAACGACCGGGCGGCGTTGTGGATCAGTCTGTCCGCCTCGTCTCCGTGCGGGAGAACGCCGAGCACGTACACCGGAACTTCGTACATCGCCTGCAGGTCCTCGAGCACGACCGCGCCAGTGCCGCCGCCGGTCCCGCCGCCGAGACCCGCGACCAGGAAGATGGCGTCGGCCATACCGACCTCGGCTCTGTCGAGTTCCCGGCGGATCTCGTCGCCGTCGGCACGCGCGACGGCCACCCCGAGGTCGACGTCGCCGTCCGTGCCCTCGCCTCTGACGTCGCGGTGTGTGTCACCGATCAGTAGCCGACGGCCCTCGGGAACGTGGTCACACTCCTCGAGGGCCTCCGTGGAGGTGTCGAGCGCGAACGCCTTGCCCCGACAGAAGTTCCGCCCGGTGGTGTCCTCGCGTTCGAGCGTCTGGTCGACGATTCTGCTGCCGGCGGCGCCGACCCCGACGAGTGCCAGCTTCACGAGTTCCCCCCAGAGCCCCGCCGTCGGGACATCAGATGACCGGGTCGAGTTCGTCGTCCTCGTCGGTGATCAGTTCGGCAATCTCCTCGTCCCGGACGGCCTCCTGTGCCCTGATCTTGTCCTGTGCGTCGACAGCCTGGTCCTGGATCTCGTCGACCCGTGGCGTCTCGGTGACGTTCGACAGCAGGACGACCGCCGCGATTGCGGTCGACCCGTCCCGCGGGTCGTCGCCGGCCAGCACCTCGACCGTGTCGGCTTCCTGTTCGAGCCACCGACGTGCGCTCTCCAGCCCCTTCCGGGAGAACGCCTCGGGCGCGCCCGACAGCACGACAAGCGCACGGTCGGCGCTGGACACCTCGCAGGGCAGCGTCAGCCTGGAGTTGACTGCCCGGCGCACGATGCCTTTGATCTTCGCCGCGTCGCTTGCCTCGTCGTCGAACTCCTCGTCACTGCGGAATCGCGACAGAAACCCGCCCTGTTCGTCGACGCTGGTCTTGGCGTAGCCGATCGAGGAGACGCCGCCGGTGTCGAGTGTCCGCATGATGTCACTCGAATCCATGGCGTTTTCGGCAACCGAGGAGATGTCCCGCTCCCCCGCAGCGAGCAGCGTCACGATCCGGGTCGCGAGTTCGCGGTTCATCTCCTCGTAGCCTTCCTCGATTGTCTGGTCGCGGGCGCGCCAGGCGTCGTTGTCGAACATCATGAGATTGTCAACCTTGTCGACGAACGACTGGAGGGAGCGCGCGGCGTTCAGTGCCGGCCGGCCGCCCTCGTACTCGCCGGGGAGGACAGCCAGCCCGTAGACCGGCTCGTCGTACATGGCGTTCAGTTCGTCGATCACGACCGGACCGGCACCGCTGCCCGTCCCGCCCCCGAGTCCGGCGGCCACGAAGATCGCGTCTACGTCGTGGATCTCCACGTCGTCGAACGCCCGACGGATCTCCTCGATGTCTGTCCGGGCCACCTCGGCACCCACCTCGACGTCGCCGCCGACGCCGTGTCCCTTGGCCTGCTGGTGGGTCTCGCCGATCAGGAACCGCCGATTGTCGGGAACGTGGTCCGGCTTCGCGAGGTCCGTTCGCGCGGTGTTGATTGCCATGGCGTGCCGGCAGAGGTTGCGGCCAGTTCGCTGTTCGAACTCGAGCATATGATCCAGGATCTTGCTTCCGGCGTTGCCGACGCCGATTGTCGCTAGTTTCATGATTGCTGTGGTGGATCTGGCGGATCGACCGGTCGGTCGCCCTGTCGTCGTGCTCGGTCACGGGGCTGCAAGCGGGCGACAGGTGTGCGGGTCCACTCTACCCGGGTGCCAGTTGCTCCGAGTATATTAAGTATGCGGCTGACGGTCCTGGCTCGGGGGCGCACGGGGTCCGTGCGAGCGTGGACAGAAAGCGGGACTTCCGTGGATATATACCCGGCCTCGGCGTACGGACTGCAAATGATTCGGATCGACGTCATCGACAACCACGGGCAGTTTACCCACCTGGAGCAGCGGGCGCTCCGGGACATGGGTGTCGACGTCGACATCGTGGACAACGACACACCGCCCGAGGAGGTCGACGCCGACGGGCTCGTTCTCTCGGGGGGCCCAGACATCGACCGGATCGGCAGCTGTCCCGGGTACCTCGACCTGGACGTCCCGGTGCTGGGGATCTGTCTGGGGATGCAGATCATCGCCGACGAACTCGGCGGCGAGGTCGGCCCCGGCGAGTACGGGGGGTACGCCGACGTGACCGTCGAGATCACGGACGGCGACGACCCGCTCGTGGGGTCGCTCGCGCCGGAGACGCGCGTCTGGGCCAGCCACGCCGACGAGGTCAAGCAGGTCCCGGAGGGGTTCGAGCGGACCGGCAGTAGCGACGTCTGCGCCGTCGAGGCGATGAGCGACGCCGACCGCGACCTCTACGGGGTGCAGTGGCACCCCGAGGTCGCACACACCGAGGAGGGCGAGGAGGTCCTCGAGAACTTCCTCGCGCTCTGCGAGTGAGCCCAGTGTCCGGAGCCAATCCGACAGGTAATTTTACACGGCAGGACGAACCACTCCAAGTATGACGGCGACCCAGGGCAACCTCGCAGCGATGTCCCGGTACATTTTCGGGGCGCCGCGGTGGTACGCCAGCGTGACGGTCGCCCTCGCCGCGGCCGCGGTCACCGGCCTCGCGGCCTTCGACTCGGCGTACCTCCTGGACGACGCCTGGCGGGGTGTGTTCTTCGTCGGACTGCCGACCGTCGCCGCGAGCGTCCTCACGGCCCCGGTCGACCGCCGCCTCGGCGGGCAGATGACCTCGGACCGCGCCTCGCTGCTCGCGCTCGTCTGCGAGGTGCTGGTCATCGTCGTGCTGACGGCCGCGGCACTGCTGTCGGTGCTGCTGGGCCTGACCCAGCAGTTCGTCCTCGACGCGCTCCTCGTGGCCCTGGCTGCCATCTTCGCTCTCCGGCTGACCGTGCTGATGGCCGTCTCGCGGGGGTCGCTGCTCCGGACCGCCATCCCCGCGAGCATCCAGACCGTCGTCGCCGCGGTCATGCTCTTCGTCTACAGCGGGACGCTCTACTACCTCCAGGTCGGCGGGCCGCTTGTAGAGACGTTTCTCGCCAGGCCCGAGGAGGCCCCCCTCCAGCTCCAGTACAGCGTCTACCCGTTCGACTTCGTCCTGCTGGCGGTTATCTGTCTGGTCCACGCGGCGGCCGTCTGGATCTTCCTGGCGGTCATCGACCGGCCCTGGCGGTCGAGCCTCGGTGTCTCGATCCTCGATTTCGTCCAGGGGTTCCTCGGGTACGTGGCCGAGGGGACCAGCGAACTCGAGGAGTTCTTCGAGGAGATCGGCGAGGACGCCCTCGTGCCGGTGACGGTCCTCTCCTTTCGCCGCCCCGAGGGCGAGGAGAAGGCCCGCTTCGTCCTGCCGATGATCCACCCGGGGCCGATGGGCAACATCGGCGGCGGGAACCTCCCTGTCCAGATTGCAGGGACGACCGACGGGCTGAGCTTCGCGCCGCACGCGACCGCCGGCCACGACTTCAACCTCGTCACCGAGCGCGAGGTCGAGACTGTCTGTGAAACCGCCCGGCGCGCCTACCAGCGCGTCGAGTACACCGACACGGCGACCAGGGGCGTCCGTCTCTCCCAGGGGAAGGCAACGCTGACAGGCCAGGTCTTCGGCGACGACGCGCTGATCGTCACCACGTTCTCGCCGACGCCCGCAGACGACGTGGAGTACGCCGTCGGGCTCTCGGCGATGTCCGAGGCCAGTTCGGCCGGCGTCGCGGACGTGTTGCTCGTCGACGCCCACAACTGCAACGACGGGCTCGAGGGCCACGACCTGGGCCACGTCGTCGCCGGGAGCGAGCGCTCGTTCGACATGATCGACGGGGCCGGCCGTCTGGGCAGGCGGCTGGGCAACCTCGACCAGCACCCCGTCAGGCTCGGGACGGCCTGGGACGAGACGCCGTGGGGTCCCGAGGACGGCATCGGCCCGCTGGGTGTGCGCGTCGCCGTCGTCGAGACCGGCGGCCACACCACCGCGTACGTGCTCGTCGACGGCAACAACATGGAACCGGGACTCCGCGAGCGCGTCGTCGCGGCCGTCGACGCCGTCGATCTCGTGGAGGTGATGACCAGCGACACCCACGCCGTCAACACCGTCGAGGCCGAGAACCAGGTCGGCGAGGGCCTCCCCACGGAGGCGTTCGTGGGACTGGTCCGCTCGCTGGTCGACACTGCCGTCGACGACCTCGAACCCGTCGAGGCCGGGATGGCCAGCGAGAAAGCCGAGGTGACCGTCTTCGGCAACGACCGCACCGAGACGCTTGCCAGCCACGCCAACGCGATGGTCCCTATGGCGACGGCGCTTGCCGGGGCGTTCGTCTTCGCTGTCTTCTCTGTGTCGCTCCTGATCTTCCTGATCGCGTCCAGCACTGCCTTCTGATACTGCCGGCCGCGAGCGCGTGGACAGTGTCGAACGCCCCGCTGGACGGACGTCTGTGCTTCGGCCGTCGGAGCACCCGTCCGGTCCCACCCGCGTCCGTCCGGGAACGCCGAGACAGCCCGACGGTCACCGCGGAGTCGCTCGCGAGCGGTGCTGGCGGCGAGAGGACCGGGGCGGCGTCCGCTCGACCGGCCCACAGCAACAGTTGTTTTCCGGCGTCACGAACAGACAGCAGTATGATCGATCCACCGTCGGGGTGGACCCGCGTCGACGAGCGGACGTGGGAACACACGACCGGGGCAGTGCTCACGATCACGGAGACCGACACCGGTGGCTACAGGGTCACCCTCGGGAACGGGGCCACGAGACGCGAGGAGTACCAGGACCTGGTGGACGCGGAGATGGCAGCCCAGCGCATGATGGGCGAACACGGGTCGCTGCTCGTCCGGGTGCTGTCTGCCGTCTTCGACAGGTGAGGACCCGGGTCCGCGCTGCGGTGTCTCGCCTACCTGTCACCGCTCCTTCATAAACGGCTTGATAACCCATGGGGTAGATTCACAAACCAGGCCGTCATACCAACGCATGGACTCCCACCCGATCCACCATCGGCTTGCCCATCACCCGCAGACATGACTCACGGGTGAGAGTCCACTATCCCTGCCGTTTCCGTCCCGGACTCCGTGTCGACTGGTAGCCCGGACACCGTTCGCGCTGTCGGCTAGCACACCGGGACTCTCGAACCGTGCAGTCCCGCCTGCGCACCGTGCCCGGTCCGTACGAACTGCTGTGACTGTGTCTGGTGACTGTGACAGCGTGGGGTCGACCCGGAGACGACACACAGCAGTCCGTCTGGAGCGCCACGAAACCGGGGGACGATAGCGAGATACTTCCCGTCAGATGACGTTCTGACGGATGCCGCCGTCGACAGCGACTGCCTCGCCAGTGACGTTCCGGTTCTCGGCGAAAAAGACCGCGAGTCGTCCCATGTCCTCCGGCGTCTGGTCACAGCCCATCGGGATCGCGCGGTCGACTGTCTTCTCGTAGGGTTCGTCCAGCGCCGGCGTGAGAACGTCCTCCCACATCGGCGTGTCGACGATGCCCGGACAGATGGCGTTGACCGTCACGTCGGGAGCGAGTTCGAGACACAGTGACTTCGTGAATCCCAGCACCGCGTGTTTCGAGGCACAGTAGTGTGCGAGTCCGGCAGCCCCGATCTCGCCGGCGATCGAGGCGGTGTTGACGATGGCCCCCTCCGAGTCGCGCAGGTGCGGAATCGCCGCCCGCGCGACCAGGAACATGCCCCCCACGTTCACGTCCATCACGGTCTCCCACTCCTCGTCTGCCATCTCCTCGACCGGCGAGACGGTGATGACGCCGGCGTTGTTCGCGAGCACGTCGATCCGGCCGAACTCGGAGACGACCTCCTCGACCATGGCCTCGACCTGATCCGGCTTGGTCACGTCACACTCGACGACGTGAGCGCGCCGGCCCTGCGACTCGACGCGGTCGACCGCTTCCCCGGCGCGCTCGGTGCCCGCCATCTCCTCGGAGGACTGTTGATTGTAGGCCGATTCCATCACGTCCACGTCTGCGATGACGACGTCGCTGCCGGCCGCCGCGAGTTCCGCCGCGATGCCGGTGCCGATCCGGCCGCCACCGCCCGTCACTATCGACACTGCCCCATCGAGTGAACGCCTGTCGGTCATAGCTGCACCGTGTGTTCGTCACATGTCAACAAAAACCTTGGCGCAGTCACAGAGCGATCATACACTCCTCCCGTAGTCGGTCCGTCATGCGGATTGCCGTGCGTCAGTGCCGGATCGACCGCACGACCGCGTGCGGCCGTACGACACAGGGACAGCAACCCGTCTCAGACGAACAGGCGGAGGAGAGACCGGCCGTGGACGAGAAAAGAGAGGTTGTTCGCGAGAACGACCAGTCCCGCGGCGACCAGAAGCCCCAGCCACACCTCGATGAGGTAGGAGAAGTACGTGTCGTGAGGGGACGGCGTCCGCCGGAGGGTCGCAATCACACCGGCGAACGCGCCGGCACTGCTCACGGCTGCAAGGAGGTTTGCGGCGGCGAGAGCGACGAGGCTGTGGCGGAACAGCCACACTGTCAGCGGGTTGATCTCGGCGGCCAACCCGTGTGTGGCCGCCACGCCCGCCGACGTGAGCATATCTACCGGTAGCAGGAGGAACAGCGCCACCGCAAACCAGTCCCAGTACTCCTCGACGCGTCTCTCCGGCTGTACCCACCGACCCATGTGTTCGTTCACACTCTCCATCCTAATGATGGTGTGGGTCCACTGTACCCACACCGCGAGACACGTCGGGAGAGAGCGAGTTCACGCGGGAACGACAATAGATGTATGTAAGTTTGGTCCCTTCTCTGGGGTATGGCTGTAGGAACGCGCATCTCCAGACAGCTCGTCGACTTCGGTTTCCGGTCGGTCGTGACACACGTCATCATGGCGCTCGGATTCGCCGGCGCAGTCATCTCGGGGCTGCTCGTCGAGGGTCAGTTGGGGGTGATATCCATGGTGGCTTTCATCAACTTCACCGCCGGGATGTGGATCTGCCAGTCGATCCACTCACTCGGGAACGCCGCGACCGACGACGAGTACGAGGGGGTTCTCATCGAGGTACTCGACCGTGTCTAGCGAACCGGGTATCGACGTCGGCCGGTTCGGCCGCACGATGGCACTGATCGGTCTCGTGACTGCGGTGTTCCTGTTGCTCAGCGCCAACCGTCTCGGTGACGACGCTTTCAAGATCGGGGCGGTCGCAATCGGGTCGGTGGCCCTCATCACTGCCATAACAGGGTTTCTGATCGCCGCCGGCAGCGCGTTAGAGGAGTAGAGTCCTTTCCGGACACGCGGCGGGACCCTACTCGAGTTGGTGGTAATCCAGCTGGTGTCCCTCGTCGAGTGCGTTCTGGACGGCCTCGCTGGGGGTGCCGGTCGGCTCGGTGTAGCTGGTCATACCGCCGAAGTCTGCCGGTTCGAAGTAGATGTTGCGCTGCCAGTCGGGGTCCGTCTCGGTGTAGTCGGTCCGGTAGTGTGCGCCGCGCGACTCGGTGCGCGAGAGTGCACCACGCAGGACTGCCTCTGCTGCCGTCAGCATGAAGCCGACGTCGACGGCGAACTCGAAAGAGCGGCTGGTGACCGGACCGACGTCCATGTCCGCCGCCTCTCTCTGCAGGGCCCCCAGCGTGTCGAGGCCCGCGCGTAGCGACTCCTCGTCGCGGAGAATGCCGGCGTGGTCCCACAGCAGGTTCTGGATGCCGGTGAACACGTCCGCCACCTCGTGGGCGCCGTCGTGTCCGGCCAGCGCCGAGAGGTCACGGAAGTGCGGTTCTGCGACGTCCGCGACGACGCTCTCCGGGAGTGAACCCGGTCCGTCGGCTCGTTCGGCGACCCGTTCGCCGGCGACGACGCCGAAGGCGACAGTCTCGGCCAGCGAGTTCCCCCCCAGCCGGTTCGCGCCGTGGACCCCCGCCATCGTCTCGCCGATCGCGAACAGTCCGTCGACGCTCGTCTCGCCGTGCTCGTCGACTGCGACGCCGCCCATCCCGTAGTGGGACGTCGGCGCGACCTCGACCGGTTCGGTCGCCATGTCGACGCCGAGGTCCTGGAACCGTTCGTACATCCGGGGCAGTCGTTCCCGGATGAACGCCTCGTCCCTGTGTGAGAGGTCGAGATAGACGCCGCCGTTCTCGGTGCCGCGCCCCTCGGTTATTTCCCTGGCGATTGCACGGGCCACGACATCGCGTGCGTCGAGTTCCATCTGGTCGGGCGAGTACCGCTCCATGAACCGCTCGCCGTCGGCGTTGTAGAGGCGGCCACCCTCGCCGCGGACCGCCTCGGTGACCAGCCGGCCGCTCCAGGGCTCCCACTCCGGGTCGCTCTCGTCGACTGCCATCCCCGTCGGGTGGAACTGGACGAACTCCATGTCCATCAGTTCGGCTCCGGCGTCGTGGGCCAGGGCAGGGCCGTCACCGTTGTTCTCGTCGTCCCGGGAGGTGTGGCGGTTGTAGGTCGCCGCGTAGCCGCCGGCCGCGAGCACGACCGCCCCGGCGTTGAACAGCAGGAACTCGCCGGCCTCCATGTCGAACCCGACAGCGCCGTGGAGTCGCTCGCCGTCCGAGAGCAACTTCGTTATCATCACGTTCTCGCGGTAGGGAACCGACAGCTCCTGTGCCCGGTCGACGAGCGTGTCCAGCATGGACTCGCCGGTGTGGTCGCCGGCGAATGCCGTCCGGCGGAAAGACTGTGCGCCGAAGAACCGCTGGTCGATCCTGCCGTCCGCTGTCCGGGAGAAGTCCATTCCCCACTCGTCGAGTTCCCGGAGCAGCTCGGGCATCTGCTCTGTGACCGTCTCTACCTTCCCGGGGTCGTTGAGGAAGTGTCCCTCGTTGAGGGTGTCTGCGGCGTGGATCTCCCACGAGTCCTCCGGGTCACGGGTCCCGAGTGCCCCGTTGACGCCGCCGCGGGCCCAGGTCGTGTGTGCGTCGCCGTGGTTCCGCTTGCCCAGCACCAGAACGTCCTCGACGCCGCGCTCGGCGAGTTCGATAGCGGTGCGGGCGCCCGCGGCGCCGGCCCCGACCACCAGTACTGACACGTCTATCCGGTCGTACGCAGGCTGACGGCTCCCGTCACCACCAGTCGTGTCCCGACTACTCATACCTGTACCGAGGGGTCGAACGCGTAAATTCCCTTCGCGCGCGTGCGCACGCACGAGGCCTAACCGGACTCCGCCACGACGAAGTGACGACGTTTTGTCCGTCGAGCCCCTGTTACGTGCAATGAGCGATCCGCCGGAGGCCGTCGCGGGAGTGTCGGACGTCGACTGTACCGGACTGCAGGCCCTGGTTACCGGCTCGACGAGCGGGATCGGCCGCGCGGCGGCACTGGCGCTGGGCCGACTCGGTGCCGACGTCGTCGTCCACGGCAGGGACAGGCAGGCGGGCACAGCAGTGGTCGAAGAACTCTCCCGGACCGGCGTCGACGCGACGTTCGTCGAGGCTGACTTCGCGGCCGTCGACGCGGTCCGGGACCTCGCGACCGCCGTGCGCGAGGAGACCGACGGGCTCGATCTCCTCGTCAACAACGCCGGCGGGCTGTTCCGGAGCGGGACAGTGACCGACGCTGGCGTCGAGTACACGTTCCACGTCAACCACCTGTCGCCGTACCTGCTGACGGCCGAACTGCTCGACCACCTCAGCGAGGGCGCCCGGGTCGTCACGACTGCCTCCGGGGCCCACAAGGGGGCCTCGCTGGATCTGGAGCGGGTGCGGGGCGCCGACCGGTACACCGGCTTCGAAGCCTACAGCCACTCGAAGCTCGCGAACGTTCTCTTCGCCGCGGAACTCGCGAGACGGCTCGACGCTGCTGGTCGCGAGGTCACCTCGAACAGCCTCCACCCGGGCGCGATTCCGGGGAGCGGGTTCAGCCGGTTCCTCCCCGGTCCCCTCCCGGGTCTGTTCCAGCGACTCGAGGCGGTTCCCGGGGTGACCTCCGTCGCCGACGGGGCCGCGGAGATACTGTTCGTCGGCGTCTCGCCGCGCACCGCCGAGGTGTCAGGCAGGTATGTCGCGAACCGCCAGCCACAGACGCCCTCGGAGGCTGCCCGGGACCGGGACGCTGCCCGGCGGCTCTGGGCGGAGAGTGCGAGCCTGCTCGGAATCGAGGAGCCGCTGTCGCAGCGAGATGGAACGCACGCCGCGGGAGTCGCCGCGGGCGACACCTGACGTTCCCGTGCACGACCGCGTTCACGCCCGGGAACCGACCCACCACCGCGACCGGTGGTCGGTCGGCACCATCGAGTCGATCGGAGAGCGACACGGCCACTGCCACGTCACTGTCGCGTCCGAAGAGGGCGGAACGGAGGAGCTCGTCGTCACGCTCGCCATCCGCGACCTGTTCGTGAGTCGGCTAGACATCGACGGGGACGACTCGCCGGTCGGCGAGCGCGTCTGGTACCGGAAACACGGCGGAGACACGTTCCGGTAGGGGTGACGACGGGCGGACGCCGTCGGGGCGACGGCCGAACAGACCACACACCGGGTCGACACAGACACCGAACGCCGATCCGGGCCAGCGGCGACGCCACACACTCGGGGGCCGCCCAGCCGACAGCGCCGCCGTTATCCGGTCAGGAGAGCCCGTACACCAGCGCCTCGTACGGCCGCAGGTCCAGGGCTGTCGGCGTCGACGGCGCGTCGTCGTAGTTCGCGACGAGCAGTTCCGCCCCCTCGCCGTCGAGGGAGTCCGGCAGTGAGAACGACGCCGGGTCGGCCGACCAGTTCAGCACGACGAGGGCCTGCTCGTCGGCCAGCGTCCGCGTGTAGGCGAAGAGCTGTCGATGGTCGGGCAACAGGTCCTCGTAGCCGCCGTAGATCAGGACGCGTTCGCTCGCCCGCAGGTCGAGGAGTCGGCGGTAGTGGTGCCAGATGGAGTCGGGGTCGGCCCGGGCCGCGGCCGCGTTGATTCTCTCGTAGTCGTCGACCACCTTCAGCCAGGGGTCGGTGTCGGTGAAGCCCGCGTTGGCCGAGCCGTCCCACTGGACGGGCGTGTGGGCAGCGTCACGGCTCCGGTTGCGGACGACAGCCGCGATGTCTGCGAAGTCGGCGTCGTAGCGTTCCATCAGTTCCCGCGCGTGGCCGATTGTTTCGACGTCAGCGAGGTCCGCCAGGCGCTCCCAGTCGGGGTTGGTCATGCCGAGTTCGTCACCCTGGTAGAGAATCGGCGTCGCGCGGCTCGTGAGCAGGAACGTGGCGAGGAGTTTCCCCGACTCGCGGCGGTACTCGCCGTCGTCGCCGAACCGCGGGAGAACGCGTATCTGGTCGTGGCTGCCGAGGTACAGCGCGCTCCAGCCGTCTGTCCCCAGCCCCGTCATCCAGCGGTCCACGACGTCTTTCAGGTCCCGCAGGTCCCAGTCGTTGAGGAGGGCGTCGGGGTCGTCGGCCTCCGCGATCGTGTCGAGGCCGAGGTGGTCGACCCGCCACTTGCCGTCCGGGCCGTAGGTTATGTCCATGTGCTCGAAGTAGAGCACCATGTCGAGGCCGTCGGCGAGGTACTCGTGGGCCTGGTCCATCGTGACGCCCGGCGTCTCGCCGATTGTCAGCACGTCGTAGTCGTCGATGACCTCCGCGAACAGTTCCGAGAGGTAGTCGTGGACGCGCGGGCCGTTGAAGAACTGCCCGGAGCCGAACCAGTCGGCCGACGGGTCGCCGTCGGGCAGGCCCTCGGCCTTCGAGATGACGCTGATCGCGTCCATGCGCCACCCGTCGACACCGCGTTCGAGCCACCACTCCACGATGTCGTGGACTCCCTCCCGGACCGCGGGGGTGCGCCAGTTCAGGTCCGGTTGCTTCTCGTGGAAGAGGTGGAGGTAGTACTGCTCGCGCACGTCGTCCCACGACCAGGCCGGCCCGCCGAACAGCGACACCCAGTTGTTCGGCGGCGGACCGTCGGGGTCCCCGTCGCGCCAGTGATAGAAGTCCTCGTAGCCCGGTTCGCGCCGGCGCGACCGCCGGAACCACTCGTGTTCGTCCGAGGTGTGGTTCACCACGAGGTCCATCACGAGGCGCATGTCGCGGGCGTGGAGGCCGTCCCGCAGGCGCTCCCAGTCGGCCATGTCGCCCATCTCCCCGGCGATGGCACGGTAGTCCCGGACGTCGTAGCCGTGGTCGGCCGCCGGCGTGTCGTAGACGGGCGTCGTCCACACCACGTCTACCCCCAGGTCGTCCAAGTAGTCGAGGCGCTCCACGAGGCCCGAGATGTCTCCCAGGCCGTCGCCGTCGCCGTCGTTGAAACTCCGGGGGAACACCTCGTAGACGACCGCCTCCTTCCACCAGACCCGGTCGACGTCGTCACTCGCGGCCACGGACGGCCCGGGCGTGTCACGCTGCCCCATGACGGACAAGCCGGCGGTCAGTCACATGAGCGCGTCGGTGACAGTCTCGTGGCAGCACTCGACCGACAACAGACTGGTCGTCGGTGGGGAGGGAGTCTCTCACACCCGAGTGTCGCGACCGACGCTCCTGGCGAGACCCGTCGCCGGGCGGAGAAACCGGACGCAACGCCGAGGGTGAGATTTGAACTCACGAGTCCTCTCGGACACCTGCTCTCGAGGCAGGCGCCTTGGCCAGGCTAGGCTACCTCGGCCCGTAACCGGGTATCGCCCCGCCGTTGTTAGCCGTTTCGGTTCCCCCGCTGTCGGCCCGCAGACCGGAGAACAGCACCCCTTGCGCCCGACCGCCCGTCCGCGGGGGAGCCTGTTGCCGGCCACACCTGTGCGAACCTTTACCACACATGGGGCCCTACGGCTCGTACGGTCGACACCGCGGGGACGGCCGCCGGAGGTGACTGATGCAAAAGATCGAATGCGAGGAATGCGGGCGCAAGACCACAGTCGACGCGGACCGAGACGAATCGCGCGCGCCGAAGCGGTACTGTGGCCGCTGTGGCGCGAAGCTCCCGGGACAGGCCGAGAGGTAGCGACCCGCCACACGGGACCGCAACCGCTACGGGTTTACTGCACGGACGCAAACAGCACGGCATGGTCGAACTCGAGACGGGATGGCAGCCCTCGACGAAGCTCAACGTCATCGCGGACGAGCTCGATTTCACGGCCGTCGATCCGCTCCCTGCGGACGTGACGCGCGACCAGATCGAGGAGTACTGCTACACACTCCGGGACATGTACGGCGAGTACGTCGACGAACTCGTCTCCGAGACGACCCTGGCCGGGCGGGAAGCCCAGGCGTGGGTTCTCCGGAACTACGTCTACGAGGGCCACCAGCGCCTCTCCTACGAGGCAATCGGGCTGTACATCTGGGCAATCGGCCGCGCAACCGAGGGGGATCCGCTGTCGCGCACCATCGTCTCGAAGTACTACCGGCGCGCCGAACGGAAGATGCGCCGGGCCGAGGAGACGATCAAGCGCCGGGGCGCACCGCCGTACCCGGACGACGCCTACGACGAACCGTCACTGCTGTGGGTCGAGGGTGACGTCGGCGAGCGGTTGCGGGCCCGCGCCGGGTCGGAGGAGACCTACGGCGACCTCCTCGCCCGACTGCTCGACGAGACGACGGCGAGTGTCACTCCCGAGTCGCTCGTCGAGGCCTACCGCGACCGACGCGGGGGCGAGTACGTCGCAGTCGAGACGGTCCGGCGCGACTGGGACCGGGAGTTGCGGCTGGTCGTCCACGCGCCGGCCGACGGCGACACCCCCGGACCGGTCGCCGGGGCCGAGGTCCTCGCGGTCGGCAGCCGCCGCGCCGAGTTCGACCTCGAGGAGCGCGACGACCCGCGCCGGGAGCGGTCCCACCTGGTCGTCTTCGACGCCGTCCCGGACCGGGAGACCGTCCCGGTCGAGGAGGGTGTCGCCCGCCTCCGGAGGGCCATCGAGACCGCGGAACTCGACATGCGGGGCGCAGTCGACCTCGCCCGCGAGACCGGGGCCGTCGCGCTCGCGGTCGGCGACCAGCCCGCGGGCGCCGGCGCACACCTCTACCCCGTCTCCGAGGGCGCCGACCGGGAGGGAGACGGCGGGAC
>CAZUVE010000011.1:30204-37157 GCA_964623735.1 uncultured Halobacteriales archaeon
CGGTTCGCGCCACTCGAGCGGCTCGCACTCGACGACCGGACGCTCCGGGTCGGGCGCGTCTCGCCCGCCTCCGTCGGGGAGTACCGCGACCTCGAGGGCGTCACGCTGCTGTGGGCCGGCGAGAACGCACCGGTCGGCCCGCTCGACCTCCCCGAGGATCCCGTCGAGCGCCGCGAGCGGTTCCCGACCGCCGTGTTGCACACGGCCTGACGGTCGGTTGTACGCCATTTTCGGATCGACCGCACGACCCTCCGGCAGGGACGCTGTCTTGCTCGGGGTCCGAAGAGAGGGGACAATCGCATCGCCCCGGAGAGCGGCGACAGCTGTGCGGGGGGTCGTCCAGTGCCCGTGGTGCCCGGCGTGGCGAGAGCTACGCGCCCCCGAGGTACAGTTCCCCGACCTCGTCGCTCACGAGGAGGGACTCGCCGGTACCCTCGAAGCGGTTCTCGCCCATGTCGAGGACGTACCCGCGGTCGGAGACCTGCAGTGCCTGGCGGGCGTTCTGTTCGACCATCAGGATGGCCGTGTCGGTCTCGTCGCGGATCTGGACCAGCCGGTCGAACATGTCGTCGACGAGGTCCGGCGCGAGCCCGGCAGAGGGCTCGTCGACGAGCAGGATGTCGGGATCGATCATCAGCGCCGAGGAGAGGGCGAGCATCTGGCGCTGGCCGCCGCTCATCGTCCCCGCCTTCTGGTTCTTGCGTTCCTCCAGGATTGGAAACCGGTCCCACACCTCACGGAAGTCCTCGCCGGTGACCTCCTGTTTGATGTACGCGCCCATCTCCAGGTTCTCCCTGACGGTCAGCGTCGGGAAGATGTTGTCGCGCTGTGGGACGTAACACATTCCACGTTCGGTCACCTCGTCGGCCCGCAGGCCGGTGATGTCTGTCCCGTCGAACTGGACAGTCCCCTCCCAGCAGTCGATGAGGCCGTAGATGGCCTTCATCAGCGTCGACTTGCCGGCGCCGTTGGGGCCGATGATCGTCGCGATCTCCTCGGTCTCGACGTCGAGGTCGACGCCGTGGAGGATGGTCGCGTCGCCGTAGCCCGAGACCACGTCCCGCACTTCCAACAGCGCCATCAGTCCACCCCCAGGTAGGCGTCGATGACCGTCTGGTCGTCCTGTATCTCCCCGGGGGTTCCCTCGGTGAGTTTCGTCCCCTCGCTCATGACGATGATGGTGTCGCTGATGTCCATGATGACCTCCATGTCGTGTTCGACGATACAGAAGGTGTACCCCTCGTCGCGCAGCGTCTCGATGCGGCTGGTGAGCTTCTCGGTCAGCGAGGGGTTGACGCCGGCGACCGGTTCGTCCAGCAGGATGAGTTCCGGGTCGACCATCAGTACGCGGCCGAGTTCCAGCAGCTTCCGCTGGCCGCCCGAGAGGTTGCCGGCCTCCTCGTCGCGGACGTGGTCGAGTTCGAGCAACTCGAGCATCTCCTCGGCGCGCTCGCGGACCGCCCGCTCCTCGCGGGCCACGGCTCCGCGCCGGAACCAGGTGTTGACGAGGTTCTCGCCGGCCTGGCCCTGGGGGACGAGCATCAGGTTCTCCAGCGTGGTCATCTCGGTCAGTTCCCGCGTGATCTGGAACGTGCGCACGAGTTTCTCCCGGGCGAGCATGTGTGGGCGCGTGTTCGTGTGCCCGGGGAGGGACTGTTTGACCCGCTCCTGGCCGACGTACACGCCTGCCCCCAGGGCGGCGCCGCCAGCGAGCGTACCCAGACTCGCAACCGGGCTCAGCCCGAGAACGCCCAGGCCGGCGATCCCGCCGGCGACGCCGAACATGAACGCGGAGGCACTCCCCCAGATGACCTGTTCGTCGCGGCTGGGCTCCATCAGCTGCTGGAGGGACCGGCCGCGAAAGCGGATCTCGCCGCCATCGGGCTCGTAGAAGCCGCTGATACAGTTGAACGTGGTCGTCTTGCCGGCGCCGTTGGGACCGATCAGCCCCGTGATCGATCCCTCCTCGATATCGAAGGTCGCGCCGTCGACGGCGACGATCCCTCCGAACGTCTTGTGCAGGTTTTCGACCTCGAGAATCGCGGTCACTCCTTCTCCCTCCCGATCGAGTACTCGGCGCGCCCGAGCAGCCCCTCGGGCAGGTAGTAGAGGACGATCAGAAAGAGGAAGCCGACGATGACCAGCCGGAACGCGAGGACGTTCACGCGGAGTTCCGGCGGGAAGAAGGAGGCGATCTGTGAGGTGGCCTGCTGGAACGCCCAGAACAGCGCCGCCCCGAAGATCATGCCCTTGTTGTTGCCGACGCCGCCGACGAACATGATGAGCAGCGTGATGAATGTGACCCGCGGCGCGAAGGTGGTGAAGGTCAGCCCCTGGGAGAACATCGCCCACAGCGCGCCGGCGAAGCCGGCCATGGCCGACCCGATGACCATGCTCTGGACCTTGTAGACGAACGGGTCCTTGCCGATGGACTCGACGATGTCCTCGTCGTTGCGGACCGCCCGCAGGACCCGGCCGAAGGGCGACCGGACCGTGACCTCGATGACGTAGTACAGCGCGCCCATCGAGAGGACGAAAACCGAGAGCAAGAACCGCGAGTAGTCCAGTTCGACGGTCACGTCGCCGACGACGGCGACCGCGTAGTCGATCCCGACGTCGCCGCCAAAGCGGAGCATCCAGACGATGTTGGCAAAGAGCGTCCCGAGCAGGCCCGCGACGTCGCCCCGCGTCAGGGGGTCGACAATCGGGATGAGGAAGTACCAGATCCCGACGAACCACAGCGCGCCCACCGCGACGACGGTGAGCTTGGCGTCGTCGACCCAGCCGACGTTCCGGACGCCGTAGGCGTAGGCGGCGACCAGCGCGCCCAGCAGCGCGAGCGTGCCGACGATCTTGACGGCGACCTGGTCGACCACCGCGAGGGGCAACAGCGCGACCAGGAAGCCGGTCCCGGTTGCGACGCCGCCGGCCCACTCGCGGCGACCGAGGCCGGCGTACCGCCCGCCGAGGGCGACCACGAAGACGAACCAGCCGTACAGCGAGATGACGGCGCTGACCGCCAGGATCGGCTGGGCGAGGAACAGCACCACGGCCGAGAGCAGGCCCGCCACGAGGCCTGCCCCGGCCGCGACTGCGAACTGGTTGCTCCCGCGGCGGCCGCCGACCGCGGCGAGGCCGAACGTCGCCGCCGTGTAGATTCCCGGGAGTGGGAGCACGGACCGTCGGTCGCGCTGTAACCCGAGCGCGGTCGTCGCGGCCGTCCAGACGACGAAGACGACGAACCCGAACGCCAGCGCGCCCTCGACAGCACCGACGTTTAGCGGGAACAGTCCCTGTAGCGGGGGGCTGTACCCCCGCAGCGCGTCCGGACCGTTCGCGAGCCACGTCTCGCTCTGGATGACCCGCTGGAAGATAACAGAGACGCCAAGCACCGTGATCGCGAGGTAGTCCTCGCGCAGCCGGATCGTCGGCAGGGCGACGAGCCCGCCGATGACGCCAGCGAGCACCGTCGCAACGAGGATGCCGAACGCCCACGTACCGACCAGCGGCACGTCGCCGAGGCCGACGACGTACTCGGTGAAATCACCCGGCTGGTCGGCCGGCAACACAAAGAGGACCGACGTGTAGGCTCCGATGAGAAAGAAGCCGACGTGTCCGAAATCGAGCAGACCGGTCTGGCCGTACTTGATGTTCATCCCGAACGCGAGAATGGCGTAGACGGAGACGAGCAACATGAACGAGACGAGAACGTCCGCGACCGCCATCTCAGCTCCCCCCCACGAGACCCTCGGGTTTGACGAGCAACACGAGCAGGAGAACGACGAACGCGACCGGGATGCGGTAGGTGGTGTCGACGAAGGGGATGGCGAAGATGCCGATTTCCATGGCGAGGCCGACGACGTAGCTGCCCAGGATGGCCCCGTACACCGAGATGCCACCGAGGATGGCGCCGGCGAACATCGGCAACAGGAGGTTGAACCCGAGGTTGATAGTGAGGTTGTTGAACAGGAACCCGAGCATGACGCCGGCGATAGCGCCGAACAGGCCGGCGATTATCCAGACGGTCATCATCACCCGGCGGGTGTTGATCCCGCGGACCATCGCCAGGTCCCGGTTGTCGCTGGTCGCGCGCATGGCCTTCCCGAGGGTAGTCGCGCGCAGCACGTAGTGCAGGACCGCCATCATCGCCAGCGCGATCAACACGATGGCGAGCCGGAGCGGCGAGAGCCGGACCCGCGTCTCGTAGAGTGCGCTCTCGACGGGGCCACCCCCGGCGAAGACCGCGCCGCCGACCAGAACGGCCGCGAGTCCGCCGAGGGCGGCCGCCAGGTAGGGACCGGCGACCGCCGCAGTGTCCAGGCGTCGCCGGTAGCCGGCGTAGGCGACCGCGCCGGCCACGAGGAGGGTGCCGAGGAGTTCGGGCCAGGCGTAGTTGAACACCAGCGTCCGGACGAGTTCGTCGCCGGTCCGCTGGATGTCGAGGACGAGGCCGCCGGCAGCGACCGAGATATCGACGAACTGCGCGCGTGCGACGTCGATGGTCCGGCCGCCGACGGTCACCGTCGAGGTGACGTTGTAGAAGCGGATCTCGCCGCCGAACACCGTCTGGACGCTGAACCGGAGAATGAACGCCAGCGCCAGCGAGACGACGAGCATCATCGCCAGCGAGGCCCCCTTCCACCGGAACTTCCGGAAGACCTTCGACTCCATCAGCGGGACGACCGCGCCGGTCAGGGCGATCGCGAACAGCAACCCACCCAGGAACGACTGCACGTTCACGACGACGAGGGCGCCGACGAGCAACGCGACCGCCGCGTGCGCCCCCAGTGCGACCGCCGGCGGGGCGTCGACGCCCCACCAGCCCCCTCTCAGGGCCCGGACGCCGCCGAGGTGGTAGACGACGCCGAGGACGCTCGCCACCGAGACCACGAACAGAACCGCGAGCGCGGGGAGCCCGACCGCCTCTCCCTCGGCGGTCAGCAGAGTGAATCCCGGGACCGTGCCCGGTTTGTTCACCAGCAGTGCCGCGAACGCGCCGAACGTCAGGATGTCGCCGTGTGCGAAGTTCGGCACGTCGGCGATATCGTAGACCAGTGCCAGCCCGATCGCGCCGAGGGCGACGATGCTCCCGGTCACGATTCCGACCACGATAGCGTTGAGCAACCCCGTTTCTGCCGCCATGTGTGGTTCCACTGTCCCATCCAGTAAATACCGTTACGGTGTGGACTCGTCACCTGGACAATCCAGGACGCCGGATTTCACGCGGTCACAGGTCGTAGAGGTCGCCGTACTTCCCGGCGGCGTGGTCGAGGAAGTGGTCGGCGGTCAGCGCCTCGCCGGTCGCCTCGCGCACCAGGTCGGGCGTCGTGTACCGGCAGCCGTGGCGGTGGACGTGGTCGGCCAGCCAGTCCCGGACGGGGCCGAACGCGCCCTCCCGAACGCGGTCGTCGAGTGCCAGGTCGTCCCGCATGGCGGCGTCCACCTGGGCGGCGAGGACACTCCCCAGCGTGTAGGTGGGGAAGTAGCCGAAGGCGCCGTGGGACCAGTGAATGTCCTGCAGGCAACCCTCGGCGTCGTCCCCGGGTCGTACGCCGAGATACTCCGCCATCTTGTCGTTCCAGACGGCCGGGACCTCCGGGACCTCGAGGTCGCCGCGCACGAGGTCGCGCTCGACCTCGAAGCGGACGAGGATGTGCATGTGGTAGGTGAGCTCGTCGGCCTCGATGCGGATCGGGTTGTCCTCGGTGACGGCGTTGGCAGCCTCGTAGCAGGCCCGCGGGCCGGCGTCGACGCCGAGGTGCTCCCGGACGCGCGGGGCGAACAGGTCCCAGAACGCCCGCGAGCGGCCGACGTGGTTCTCCCAGAACCGCGACTGTGACTCGTGAACCGAGAGGTCGCGGCTCTGGCCCAGCGGCGTCCCGTAGGCTTCCCGGGGGAGCCCCAGCGTGTAGGCCGCGTGGCCGAACTCGTGGACAGTCGAGCCGAGGGCCTCCAGGGGATCGTCGGGCGAGAAGCGCGTGGTGACGCGCGCGTCGAACTGTGTGCCCGAGGTGAACGGGTGCGAGGAGGTGTCCAGCCGGCCCCGGTCCCAGTCGTACCCCAGCGCGTCCAGGGCGTCCTCGACGAGCGCACGCTGGTCTGTCTCCGCGTATGTTCCCCCGAAGGGATCGGCGAGTGTGGCGTCGCTGTCGTCGATTGTGTCGATCAGCGGCGGCAGTTCCTCGCCCAGTCGCTCGAGCACCCGTTCGGCGGTATCGAGCCCGAGGTAGGGTTCGTACTCCTCGAAGAGCACCTCGTAGGGGTCCCGGTCGGAGTCGATCGCCGCCGCGTACTCCCGCTTGAGAGCGACCATCTCGGCAAGCGCGTCCTCGAAGACCGCGAAGTCGGCGTCGGCCTTCGCCCGCTCCCAGACCGGGAGTGCGTTCGAGGACGCCTCGGAGATTCGCTCGACCAGGTCCTCGGGGACCCGGACGGCGCGCTCGTGTTCCCGGCGGATTTCGCGGACGACCGCCTCCTGGCCGGGCGAGAGGTCCGCGTCTTCGAGCTCGTCCAGCCACGCGGCGAGGGCGTCGTCGGTCAGCAACTCGTGTCCCAGCGTCGACAGGGCCGACTTCTGTTTGGCGCGGGCGGACGTCCCGGCCTCGGGCATCATCACCTGCTGGTCCCAGTCGAGGAGGCCCGCGGCGTCGCCGACGTACGTGAGCCGCTTCACGTGGTCGAGGAACTCGCCGTACGGCTGGGAGGTGTCGGCGTCTCCCGTGGCCACCGCGTCTTCTGCTGTCATGCTCCAGCGTTGGGGCGGGGAGACTAAATGGTGCTCGCCGTGATGGAGATACGAGCGCATACCTCCGTCTTTAGGCGGAGGTCGAGCGGACACAGAGGGGACAATCCACGGATTGAGGCTGGTTGGGATTTCCCACCGCAATCGTTTTTGTGTGCCCCCATGTATCATGGAGTGCTACGGAATCGGTGAGATGCCGGCCCCGAACCAC
>CAZUVE010000012.1:0-35665 GCA_964623735.1 uncultured Halobacteriales archaeon
GCCGGTTCCTCGGCCTCGTCGATGAGTTCCGCGTCGCCGCTGGCCGGGGACTCGGGCTCGTCGATGAGTTCCGCGTCGCCGCTGGCCGGGGACTCGGGCTCGGGGGTGTCGCCCCTCGGCACTGACGGCCCGCGCGAGCCCGGTTCGGCGGCCTCGGCCTCGTCGGGCCCGTCACTGTCCCCGTCCTCGCCGGTCTCGTCGCCGGACACCCCTGAGGGCGTCTCCAGGGTCGTCACCTCCTTGTTCTCCGAGACCACCCGCGTCTTCCCGCAACGCCCGCACGTCTCCGTCTCCGTGACCGTGATGACAACCTCGCTGTCGTTCTCCTCTCGCTCGCGGGTGATGTCGGCGTCGCCGTAGCGGTGACCGAACACCGAACACTTGAGACTCATTGTCACGACTTCGCCGCGTGTGGCACATAAGCGTACTGCTTGGGGGGCCGAGTACCGGGCCTCCGGCGCGGCTCGACGGCGCGAGCCGGCCGAATCCACGGACCGATGCTATAATATCACGACGGTAGCATCTACACACATATGCAAGCGAAGCAGGAGTACCGCGACCGGAAGAAGACGGAAGTCGCGGTGCTCGACGCCCTCGCGGACCGGGCCGAGGAGGGGATGACCGTCTTCGAACTCCGGTCGGAGGTGGACGTCGACATCGACCGCCTGGAGGAGGCCCTCGCGGAACTCAAGTCCGACAACCTCATCGACGTCGAGAACAGCGGCCACCGGACGGTCATCCTGCCCGACGAGGACGTGGTCGGCCCCGTCGAGCACGACGACGAGCCCGGCCTGTTCGAGCAACTCCGCCGTCGGCTACCCTTTTAGTCGCAGGCCGGCGAGCGCGGCCACGAGCGCGAGCAGAGCGACCAGGGCGCCAAAGCCCGGCCCGCTCGCCCCGGGCGTGGGAGTCGACGTCGCGGTTGCCGTCCGGGTGGGGGTTCCCACGTCGACCGTCGCGGGCGTGCTCGTCGCCGTCGTAGCGGTGTGCGGTCACGTCTGCCGGGTCGATATCGCTCCCGGAGAGGTCGACTGTGAACGAGCCCTCGGCGACGTCATCCGCGAGCTCCCCCTCGACGTCGACGGAGACGTACCCGAGGACACGGTCGTCACCCGGCGGCGACGGGGTGTTCGCCGGCCGGGCAGCGCTCGCACTGACCGACACCGTGCCCTCTGCGTCTGTCCCCTCCTCGAAGGCCGTCGACGACTCGGTGACCGCGAACGACTCCGCGGCCGCCCCCTCGACTGCGATCGACACGGTCGGATCGTCCGTCCCGACCCGCTCGATTGTCGCCGTCGTGCCATCGTCCGTCTGTTCGGTCGTCACCGCCGTGCCGCCGCCACCGCCGCCACCGCTGGAACTGGAACCGGAACTGGAACCGGAGGAGGGGTTGGCCTCCACCTCGGCGAAGCCGGCGGAGTAACTGCTGTCCTCGAGGAGGATCTGCGCCCCGCTGTCCGTGTCAGTGACCGTGAAGTTGGCCTGGTCGCCCTTGTAGAGGGCGTTCAGCTCCGACTCGGGATTACTGACGCCCCACTCGTCGAGTTGCGCCTGTGGGATCTCTGCCTTGTAGAACCCGCTGTGGTCCTCTCCGGCGACCGTCTTGGTGGGCGCAGCGAGCCACACGCGCAGCGACTGGTTGACGACGCTGGGCGTCGAGAACCGCTGTGCGTTGGTCGTCACGCTCATCCCGTTCAGGTTGTTCCGGGCGGAAGCGGGCAGGTTCGAGAGGTCGAAGACGCCGAAGTAGACGGTCTGGTTCCGTCCGTCAACCGCCCGGTCGTCGCGGCCGGTCGGCCAACTCACGTCCGAGGGGTCCTTGTTTATCAGCGGCCCGACGCCGGTCTCCGCACCGCCCTTGCCGCCGAACATCACCTGGAGCTGGACGGGGGTCCCCTCGACCGTGATGTCCGTCCCGTTGGTGACGGTGGCGTTCTGAGAGACTTCTTGGGGGATAAACACGCTCAAATATTCCATTTAATCCCCGTGCTGTCTGGCGATTTGCAAATACTCACTTAGCACTGATTATTCAATGAAAGTACAGGCATCGAAAGTTATCGCAGTATCCTTGATGATTGTTGACAGTTTCTTGGTCTTCGGCCTTACGTCCTTGTGGTAACGTTCATACTCTCGATCATTCCACACCCTCGGTACGGAAGTGTTTCCGGGACTGTGGTTCAGTCAGCCACTCCGACAACGGCCAACTGCACTGGACTCTCACTGACGACCGTTGTCAAGTGTCCTTCGCCGGTTGTGTCCTCAGCTAGCAGGATGCTTCCCGCGGAGAACCGCCGTGTCTCGCCATCACTGGCGGTGAGTTCCATCTCGCCGGATAGCACGAACCAGTAGTTCCGGGCCGGGGCGACATGGGGTTCATCCACGTCTTCAGGCCACCCGTCGGGCAACGTCACGAACGCAATATTCTCGGCGGGCGTCGGCTCCGACATGTTCACCGGGGGAGCCGGGGGCGCGATATCGGCCCCTCCAAGTGCCACCTCCTCGTCGCTAAAATGCGATTCCCCATCAGAATCGGCGGAGATGCGCGTGTAGGTCATCACGGATTCGTCTTCTTCAACAGAGTGTGACATACGTTATTACAGTCCACAGTACCGATTTGAACGCTCATGATATTTCGGACTGTATATTGTTCATAGAGTCTTCAGTGTTCACGGTGTGAACGCGGAGGAATCAGGTGGCCCTGTGCCTGCGGGATGCCCTCAGTACGACTACCTCGATACCACTGCTACGGTATCCCCCATAGATTCTTGTCACGAGGAATGGTAGCAATAAGCATGGATACTGCACTCGACGACATCGCGTTTCTCGCAAACTCCGACAACCGCGTGGCAGTCTTCGAACGACTCGTCGATGGGTCGCGTGACCGCAATGAACTCACCGATCAAGTCGATGCGTCGCGGGTCACGATCGCACGCATCCTCCGCGAACTCGAAGCGCGGGAGTGGATCACGCGCTCGGCCCCGGAGTATACGGTAACACCACTCGGCGAGTGGGTGTACGAGGAGTTCATTCGCCTGATAGGGGAGATGGAGGCCGAGAATCGGTTGCGAGAGGCCGTGCAGTGGTTACCGGGCGACCTGCTGACGTTCGATATCCGGTGTCTCCGGGATGCCGAACTCATCTTGGTCGATGAGACTGACGTGACCGCTCTCACACGACGGATCCTCGAATTTCACCGCTCTGGAGACCGTGTTCGGGGAATCGCACGCGAGTCTGCTCCGGTTTTCATCGAAAACCAGTGGGAATTAACTGTCCAGGGCGACACACGCGTCGAACTGGTAATCACACCCGAGATTGTGGAGAGCATCCGAACCCATCAGCCGACGGCGCGACGCTTCCGCGAGATGCTCAACCAAGAGAACGCGCGCTATTTCGTCCACAAGAACATCCCAATCTCAGTTGGAATCGTCAACGGTGCTGTCGGAATCAATCTCACTGACGAAGAGGGGACGCTCAAAGGTGGCGTGAAAACTGACAATGAGACCGTCTATGCATGGGCGGTCGATCTCTTCGAGACCTGCCGGGAACGAGGGGAGCAGGTGGAACCAAACCAGATCATGGTGTGAGACGATTCAGCCAGCGTGATCACTGGTCTATCTCGAGAAAAGACACCGGACAGAGTTTAGACTGGTTGGTGGATACACCCTCCAGATTTCAGTACGCACTCACTGACAGAGTCTCGGTGGATTGATACGAGGCTTACGGGATACGGGGCACGTTTTTACTGGGCGGTCGTGATCCAATCGATCCTGACGCGTTTACATCGTGAACAGCGAAGACACCGTGAACAATGTACACCCCGAAACATCACAAGGATTCGACCTGACTTTGCAGCGTGATAACATATGTCAGAACACTGGAGACTAAAAGGCGATTACGTTGAGGCGTGCAACTGTGACGTCACGTGCCAGTGCATCTGGATGGAACAGCCAGATGATAACCTCTGCACTGTCTCGATCGCAAACCACATTCAAGAGGGGCATTACGGCGACGTTGATCTCGGTGGCTTATCAACTGTTCTGCTTATTTCAACCGAAGAGGGCGTCATGTTCGCCCCGGAGACCGGGTGGGACGTGGTGCTTCTCATCGATGACGAGGCGAGTGAGCAACAGCAAAGCGCCCTGGAAGACATCTATTTCGGCCGAGCGGGTGGGATCTTCGCACCGGTTGCTGATACCCACGCAGAGAGTGCCGAAGCGACCGTAGCACCCATCTCCTTCGACCGAGATGAGGACGAGTTCTCTGTGAACGTAGACGGCACTATGACCATGGAGGTTGAGGGGGCAAGAGGATTCAATGACGAAGTCGGGACGATCACTCCGCATCCCCTCACTGCTGATCACGAAATGAGCACCGGGAAGTCAACGACAGCCACGGTTGACTACAATGACCAGTTCACGTGGGACGTCTCCGGGAACAACTCGTATCTCGGGGATTTCGAACTGGCCAACGGCTGACGCGTCCATCCGATCCGTTCCATGCCGACACGAACCTCGTTCCGAGACCAGTTCGGCCTCCGACGGATTCCGATCGTCGCGCTCGTTACCTATGGGATCGCCCTAGCTGCGTGGGTGGCGATCGTCAGGCAGTGGCTTCCGATGCCGGGGTCTGCCCCGGGACTGAGTATGTCCGATCCCGGAGCGCCGGAAGCGATGGCGCTCTCGAACGGACTCGTCGGTGTCGGGCTCTATCTGGTCATGTGGGGCGTGATGATGATTGCGATGATGTATCCGTCGTCAGTACCGCTGTTCCGGATGTACGCCGACACGCTCGACGGGATGACGAACGCCGAGAAAGCGGGGCGCGTGAGTGTTTTCATGGGGACGTATGCGCTCGTGTGGACGCTGACAGGAATCGTTCCGCTTCTCGTCAATACCGTGATCCCGATCGCTGCCATCGCCAACCAGCACACGACACTGCTATTCGGCGGAACGCTGGTGTTGCTGTCGGTCTATCAGCTCTCGCCATACAAACACCGGTGTCTGAAATACTGTCGGTCACCGCTCGGATTCCTGTTTGAGTACCACCAACCGGGGATTCGAGGGGCAGCGGAGATGAGTTTTCGATTCAGCGTCTTCTGTGTGGGGTGCTGTTGGGCGTTGTTCGCCGTCATGGTGGTCGTCGGCTCGATGAATATTCTGTGGATGGCAGTCATCACGGTGGTGTTGTCTTTAGAACGTGTAGTCGGGTGGGGTGATCGCTTGGCAAAAGGGGTCGGCGTGGCGTCCGGAGTTGGGGGTGGTGTCTTCATTCTGATAGCAATTTTGTAGGGAGATTGCTGTCTCTCATCTTCTCCACTTGCGGACACAATAGAATGAGTGACACCGGTAGTGGAATCCTTATCTCTTGATATCCGTTTAATTCCCGTGCAGTCCTGCGGTCAGGTAAAATACGCACCCGGGGCGTTCGGATCGTTTGGTGCTGGTCGAATGACAGTTGCGTCCCTAAAATGCTGTATACCGATCGAGAGGGACTCGGTCGGAAGCGCGGCTATCGCCTCACCCAACTCACCGATGGTCGCCATCGATTCGACGAACGGCACTAATTCGTTCACTACGTGGGTACCGGTCGGTGTTGCTACGTAGCTCCCCTCCGGAGTACGTCTGACCCACTCACGAACTTCGAGTTCGGAGAGGATCCGTTGTAAGGTGGACCGGGATGCGCCGGTCAGTTCCGCCAGTTCACGGGGTGATATCGGATTCCTGGCTACTGCCCCGAGAATTTGTACCCGATTCCTCGACCGGGTCAGGTACGATACGTCCTGCAGGGCGTCTTCGGAGAGGTCCTTCGTCTCGGGAAACATGTTATACAGTACCGTGATAAATGGTATCAATGTTTGTCCCGGGAGTCGTCATCTTACACCGTGGGACATCGTCCTATGGGGTAGCTAAAAATCACTCACACATCGTAGTATTCACACAGCGAACCAGGTGCAACACCAATGGCGATAGAACACATCGAACAAACGACCGTCGAAAACTTTGCTGAGCAAGTGCATGGACAGGTTCTACAGCCGGGTGATGACGGGTACGACGAGGCACGGACGGTATGGAACGCGATGATCGACAGAGAACCGGCCGCTATCGTCCGCTGTGCCGGCGCTGCAGATGTGATGGCTGCCGTTGACTTCGCTCGTGATCTGGACCTGCTGCTGTCCGTGAAAGGCGGTGGGCACAACGTCGCGGGAAGAGCCGTGTGTGATGACGGCCTCATGATTGACCGGGTGGATCGCTACGTGACCCGCTACTGTCCAGACCGGCAAGAAAGTCCCCGGACGACGCGAGCGGTGCCGACGCTCGGCCGGCCCGGTTGTTTATACTGTCGAGGGGCGTACAGGCCGGCATGAGTCTGAACCTCGGTCCGGACCAGCTGGACCGGTACTCCCGACACATCATCATGGACGACGTCGGCCCCGGCGGACAGCAGGACCTGCTCGACGGGCGGGTCCTGGTCGTCGGCGCCGGCGGACTGGGGTCACCCATCATCCAGTACCTCGCGGCCGCGGGCGTGGGAACGCTGGGCGTCGTCGACGACGACGTCGTCGAGCGCTCGAACCTCCAGCGCCAGGTCGTCCACGGCACCGACGACATCGGCCGCCCGAAGGTCGACTCGGCCGCCGAGTTCGTCGCAGACATCAATCCCACCATCGACGCCGAGACCCACGAACTGCGCCTCACCAGCGACAACGTCGAGGGGTTGATCGCCGACTACGACTTCGTCGTGGACGGGTCGGACAACTTCCAGACGCGCTATCTCGTCAACGACGCCTGCACGCTCGCAGACACGCCGTTCTCCCACGGCGCAATCTTCCGGTTCGAGGGCCAGGTGACGTCGTTCCCCCAGGCCGAGGACTCGCCCTGTTACCGGTGTCTGTTCCCCGAGGCGCCCCCCGAGGGCACCGTCCCCGACTGTGCCACCGCGGGCGTCCTCGGCGTCCTCCCGGGGACGGTGGGGTGTATCCAGGCCACCGAGACGGTCAAGTACTACCTCGGGACGGGAGAGTTGCTGGACGGCCGGATGATCTTCTACGACGCGCTCGACATGACATTCGACGAGGTGGCGATCCAGAAGAACCCCGACTGCCCGGTCTGTGGCGAGGGCGGCGTCGAGTCGGTCCACGACGTCGAGTACACCGCGACCTGCTCGATCGGCGCGGACTGATAGTAGTCGCAACTGTTTGCCGCCTCATAGTGTTTAGTGTGACCGTTTGTCGGTGCCTCACCGCCACTGGGTGGTGAGAGACCGATATCAGCCGCGCCGTGTCGTGCGGTCGACCCGGAAACGATCACAGCGATCGCGATCAGTCCGTCGCGTTCGCGACCCGTTGCTCGTACCACGCCGGCGCTTGGACGGTCGTCGCTCCGACGCGCTCGTAGACCATCTCGCGCCTGATCTCCTGGATCGAATCCTCGGAACGCACCGCGTACTCGATTGCAATCGCGCGGACGAACCCCCTGTCGTCGACGAGCGCAGTGACGGTGTAGGCGTCCACGTCACGGAACTCCGGGGCGGCCGGCCGTCCCGACCCGACGATCCGGTAGACCGGCCGCCCCTCGCCTGTCGCCCGCCCGACCAGGGTCGACCGCGACGTCGAGAGGTACCGCTCGACCGCAACCGTCCCGACGGCCGGCGTCGGCGCACGGCTGTGGTCCGGGTCCAGTTCGACCACCCGGCCGTACGCTCCCTCCGACCCGTTCCGGTAGGCGCCGTAGACGTTCCGTCAGTCGTGGTAGACCGCGCCGAGGTGTCGCGTCGGCGAGTCGACCGTGTCCATCGTGACGAGGTATTCCCCGCCCGCCGCGGTGACCGTGACGTCGTGCTGGACGCGCGAACCGTTCGGCGCGGCCCGTAGTGGGTACCGGTCGAGGTAGAGCGTGTGCGAGCGGTTCGACGCGACGTGGTCGTGGGCCGCGGCCAGCGCGTCGAGGTCTGTGATCCCCGCCTCGGTCACGCCAGGGGGCAGTTCGTCGTCGGCGAGAATCGAGGCCTCGCTGTCGCCCGCGGGGGTGGCCCCGGAGTCCCCTGTCGCGGGAGTGCCGTAATCCGCAGTCGCGACGGGCGTCGAACCGATCTGCGGGACGTCACTCCCCGGATCGGTGGCCGCCTCTGCTGGGTCGTCCTCCGCGGGCGCGGTCCCGGCCAGCACCCACCCGACCGCGCCGAGCGCCGCCGCGAGGACGAGCAGCGCGACGCCGACGAACGCCACCCTCGTCCGCCCGTCCGCGACGTTCCGCAGACCCCGCCGCGCCCGGGTCCACGGCGGGGGAGCCAGATCCCCCGGCGGGGCGTTGAGGTGACGGTCACACAGCGCCCGGGCGACCGAGCGGTCGACGGCGTAGACGAGCATCTCGGCCAGGGCCGCCGCGTCGAGCTGTCGCGCGTCCGCGTGGTCGCGGGCCCGGCCGTCGAGCGTGACCACCGCGTCGACCGGGCGGTCCGGCCGCGCCGTCCCGGCGGCCCGCGGCACCCACACGCGGAGCGTCTCGCCGCTGGTCGTCGCGCGGACGAGGCCACCCTCGCGGGTCGTCCCGTACCCCCTGGCAGCGTACAGGTCCGCGACGAGAGCGGCGAGGTCCTCCCCGTCGAGGTGTCGGAGGTGGTACAGTGATTGATGTAAGTCATTACCGGATCGACCGCACGATAGCGTACGGTCGGACCGGTAAACAGTTACACCAATCACTATATTCGAGGACCGCGGCGTCGAACCCGCGCATCGGTCGTGGCTGTCACCGCAGGCGGACAACCTCCCGTGTGAACTCGCCGGCGTCGTCGTCCCACCGCCAGGACCCGACGTAGGGGTGGCGACCGTCGAGGACGACGATGAGGTACGACAGCCCCGGCCAGGTCGCGCGCGCGGCGTCCGTCCGACTGGGGTGTGGCGGACCCGCCGGGTGGGAGTGGTAGAAGCCCGCGACCTCCCGGCCGGCGTCCTCGATTGCCTCCATCAGTTCGAGTTGCTCCGTGGGGTCGATGTAGTACTCCGTGCTGGGGGTGTCAGCGGCGTTCGAGGCGCGGTGGTGAGAGGCGACGCGCGTGATCTCCTCGCCGTAGTCGCCGCCGAAGGCGCCACAGACCTCCTCGGGGGTGCCCTCGCGGGCGTGGTCGACGACCGCGTCGTAGCTGTCGCGGGGGAGTTCGAGCATGGCCGTGGTTGGGCGCGGGCACACATTACTGTTCTCTCGCCGCGAGAAGATAGATTCTTACACCTGTCGCCCTTCGTGTGGGTATGAGCTACGAGACAGTCCGGGACGTCGATCCCGAGGTCGCGGACGCGCTCGCGGCCGAGCGCCAGCGACAGAACGACACCCTGGCGATGATCGCCAGCGAGAACCACGTCAGCCAGGCGGTCATGGAGGCACAGAGCTCCGAACTCACGAACAAGTACGCCGAGGGCTACCCCGGCGAGCGCTACTACGGCGGGTGCGAGTACGCCGACACCGTCGAGCAACTGGCGATCGACCGCGCCAAGGAACTCTGGGGTGCCGACCACGTCAACGTCCAGCCCCACTCGGGGACGCAGGCGAACATGGGGGTGTACCTGGCGATGCTCGAACCCGGCGACCGCATCCTCTCGCTGGAACTCGAACACGGCGGCCACCTCTCGCACGGCCACCCCGCGAACTTCGCGGGCAAGATCTACAACGTCGAGCAGTACGGCGTCGACACCGAGACCGGCTACATCGACTACGACGCCATGCACGAGAAAGCAGAGTCGTTCGACCCCGACATCATCGTCTCGGGGTACTCGGCGTACCCCCGCGACATCGAGTTCGAGGAGTTCCGGCGCGCGGCCGACGCCGTCGACGCCTACCACCTCGCCGACATCGCCCACACCACGGGCCTGGTGGCCGCGGGCGTACACTCCTCGCCGGTGGAGGCCGCGGACTTCGTGACCGGCAGTACACACAAGACGGTCAGTTCGGGCCGGGGCGGGATCATCATGTGCGACGAGGAGTACGCCGACGACATCGACGCCGCCGTCTTCCCCGGCGGGCAGGGCGGCCCGCTGATGCACAACATCGCCGGCAAGGCTGTCGGGTTCCGGGAGGCTCTCGAACCCGAGTTCGAGGCGTACGCCCGACAGGTCGTCGACAACGCCGCCGCGCTGGGCGACCGTCTCCAGGAACACGGCCTCTCGCTCGTCTCCGGCGGCACCGACACCCACCTCGTGCTTGTCGACCTGCGCGACTCCCACCCCGACACCACCGGCAAAGACGTCGAGGAGGGTCTCGAGGCGGCGGGAATCGTCCTCAACGCCAACACGGTGCCCGGCGAGACGCGCTCGGCGTTCAACCCCTCGGGGATCCGGGCGGGCACGCCCGCGCTGACGACGCGTGGCTTCGACGAGGACGCCTGCCGCGAGGTTGCAGACCTCATCGCCCGCGTCGTCGACGACCCCGCCGACGGGGACGTGCAGGCGGAGGTCTCTGCTCGCGTCGACGAACTCACCGACGAGTTCCCCCTCTACGGGTAGCCGCCGACGAGTCCCGGTTCTCGCTCTGACTGCTCAGAGTCCCGCTCCGGTGTCGGTTGTGCGGGTCGGGTGTACACTGACAGGTTTTTTACCGACACGAAGAACGTATCGAACGATGCAGTCGACACGCACGCGCCGGCGACGAGTCCTCGAACTGGCCGGACTGGCGGTTACCGGTGCCCTGGCCGGCTGTGCCGACGGCGGGAGCGACAACGGGAGTGGGGACGAGAGTGGGGACGGCGACGGATCCAGCAGTGGAGGCGGCGAAACCCCGGACACGCCCGGCGGGGACGGCGGTGGCGACACCGCCGACAGTGACGAGGAGAGCGGGGAGGCCGGGGACTCGGGCGACGGGGAGAGCGACGCGGCGACCGACACGCCGACCGCGGCGGGGACCGACGAACTGGACCTCCGGGAGGCGAACGTCGTCGGCGTCGAGTTCGCCGGCGGGGACGGGTCGTACGACTTCGACGTGACCCTCCATCACGACGACGGCGGCGAGGAGGGGTACGCGAACTGGTGGCAGGTCGAACGCCTCGACGGGTCGCAACTGGGCCGGCGGGACCTCCTGCACCCCCACTCCCAGCAGCCGTTCACCCGCTCTGCGACCGTCGACGTGCCGGCGGAGGTGTCCTGTGCCGTCGTCCGCGGCCACGACCAGACCCACGGTTACGGGGGCCGGGCCGTGCTCGCGAATCTGGAGACCGGCGAGACTGTGGGCGTCACACAGGGTGCCGACCCGCAGTCGTTCGACGACGGCGACTGCCCGTCGTGACGGCCGGGGAGCGGTCAGACCGTCGACGCGTCCCGGTCCTCTGCGGGGACGAGGTGTTCGGTCCCCCACGCCGCCATCGCCTCGATGACCGGCCGGAGGTCGCGGCCGCGCCCGGTCAGCGAGTACTCCACCCGGAAGGGCTTCTCGGAGACGACCTCCCGATCGACCAGCGTCGACTCCTCCAGGTCGTCGAGACTGTCCGAGAGGACCTTGCTGGAGACGCCGTCGACCTCCTCCTTGAGCGCGTTGAACCCCATCGGGCCACTCTCGAGCAGGCGGTGGACGATGACGGGGTGCCACTTCCTCCCGATGAGCGTGGCCGTCGTCGTGATCGGACACCACTCGTCGCCCGCACACCAGACCGGGAGGCTCTCCGCGCCGTCGGATTCGCTCATGCCGGCTCCCAGGAGTGCCAGCCGTTTAAACGTGAATCGCGAGTGCGGACGCGGGGCCACCCCGTCCGTTTCGGGGGTCGAAACGGCAAAAGCAGTTATACCATGCCTCGCTCTATGGTGTCCCATGCGGGGCATCGACAGCACGAGGGGGCAGCGAACGTCGCGCCGGCAGTATCTACTCGCAGTCGGCACGGCCGGGGTCGCGGGACTCGCCGGCTGTCTCGGTGGTGACGGGGAGAACAGCGACGGAAACGACGGCGGCAGCGGGGACGGGGGAGACGGTAGCGACGGCGACGGCGGCGACGGCGGCGGCGGTACTGCGACGCCGAGCGACGGCGGCGACGGCGAGGAGACGCCGACAGAGACCGAGACCGAGACGGCGACGCCCGAGCCGACACAGCCGACACCCGAGGGGATGCCGACGCTCCAGTACAACGCCCGCAACACGGGCCACCACCCCGAGGAGGAGGGGCCGGTTCGGGGGCTGATCGAGAAGTGGATCTCCGACATCGGCGCGCCGGTTCGCTCGTCGCCGGCGGTGGTAGACGGGACGGTCTACGCGGGTAGCAACGACGGGACTGTCCACGCGCTCGACGCCGCCGACGGGAGCGAGGAGTGGTCTTTCGATACCGGCGCGCCGGTTCGCTCGTCGCCGGCGGTGGTGGACGGGACCGTCTACGTCGGGAACGACAACGGCCGGGTGTACAGCATCGACGCGGCGAACGGGGTTCCCCAGTGGTCGTTCCCGACCGGACGGGAGGTGGTCTCCTCGCCGGCCGTCGTCGACGGACTGGTCCACGTCGGCAGCCTGGACGGGTCAGTGTACGGCATCGACGCGGCGAACGGCTCGCAACGGTGGTCTTTCGAGACGGGCGGGCCGGTCCACTCGTCGCCGGCAGTAGCCGGCGGCAGGATCTACGTCGGCAGCGACGACGACGACGTGTACGGGTTCGACGCCGCAACCGGCGAGAAGTACTGGCAGTACCAGTTCCACGCCGACGACGACGTCCGGACGGCGCCGACGGTGTGGGGTGGCACTGTCTACCTCGCCAGTACCGACTCGTTCGTCTACGCGGTCGACGCCGAGAACGGGCGCGAACAGTGGTCGTTTCAGGCCCCGTCCCGGACGTTCTCCTCGCTGGCGATTGCCGACGGGACGGTCTACTTCGGAACGCGGTCCCGGCGCGTGTACGCCCTCGACGCCGACAGCGGCGAGCGCGAGTGGCAATCCGAAGTCAGCGGACCCGTGCGGACGGCGCCGGCGGTGGTCGACGGGACACTCTACCTCGGGAACGAACGGTCGTCGAACACCGGCGACGACTACACGGTCTACGCGCTCGACGCGACCGACGGGAGCCAGGTGGCAGTCTACGAAACCCTGCGGAGTGTGCGGTCGTCGCCGGCGGTCGTCGACAAACTCATCTACGTCGGCGACGAGGATGGCAAGGTCTACGCACTCGAGGAGTTCGGGTGAACACGCCACCCTCCTGTGGCGTTCGCCCCGGTCACGACGAACCGGCGTCTGAGGTTTTCTCCGGGCGTTTTGCGGGCATGTGGGCGTCTGTCATTCGTCGGACGCGACCACAAAACATTTAATACAGCCACTCGGTGGTTAGAACCGTACCCCTGCCCATGGTGACAGCAGCGAGTATGCCGGTGTCGTTCGACGATGTCCGGTCGCGGCGGAGACGTGACCGATTGAAAGCTCCTGTCGCCGATCGATAACACAAACACAACAAATCATGACAGACACAAACGAAAAGATACGAGCGCTGTTCCTCGCAGCGATCATGTTCACGTCGGTACTCGTCGTGTTCATATCGTTCAGTGGAGCAGTCGCAGCCGTGGATTACAATCGCGGTGATTACAAAGGTGGCACCGTCGACGGCCAGTGGTCCACAGCGGACGGAGAAGGCGACGTTGGTGACGGTGCAGTACTGTACCTCGGCGAAGACAGCCTAACCTTCAACAACGGCGGATCGGAAATCTCCGAGTCGCAGCTGGAGCGGACGGCTGGTTCCGACGAGGGCGATACACTCCAGGTGCCCATTCCTGACGACCAGGCAACAGGTACCTATGCCGCCACAACGGCGAACTACAACGTCACCGTCACGACGCCCCGTGTGACGACACTCGAAGTCCTGAACAACGACAGCAATGACGTCGCCGGTGCAACTCTCCGGGCCGACCAGACCGCCGCAGAGGTCTCTGTCGAGTGGAACTACGGAGGGGCCGAGGACATCGAGTTGACCGTCACGAACGAGAACGGTCTCGACGTAACCGGCGAGATTGTCGATAGTAGTGATACCATCGACGGCTACGACACGAGCGCCGGTGCAGCAGTCGACGAAGGCACTATCCCGATCAATCCGTCGAACATCGACGAGGGTGACTACACGTTCACCGTCGAGGGTGTCGAGGACATCAGCGGCGACGACGCCACCGCGTCGACTACTGTGACGATCACGAGCGAAGAGACTGCCTCGATCGAACTCGATAGTGACTCGGCCACTCAGGGCCAGAACCTGCAGTACTCGGTCGAGAACAGCAACGAGGGCGACTTCCACGCTGTTATTATCCCGGAGAGCGAGTTCCGCGACGGAATCAGCTCCGAGAACTACGCCCGCATCTTCCGTGACGTCGGAGACGTGAACGACCGCGGTATCCTCGCCAATTCACCCACCGAGGCCCTGAACCCCAGCGAAGCAAGTACGAGAGATCCTGCCAGGAGCGACATCGCGTACGCTTACGCGATCGTCGAGATTGACGGCGGCCAGGGTGTCGGTGAAATCGAGACACAGTTCCTCGACGACAGTAGTGCCGACATCGACCTCTATCCCGCGAACACTTCGGCCTTCGGGCTTCCCGGTCCCACCGGTGGTTACCTGAACACTGATCAGGAACACATCGACGCTGATCTGACGGGGACGTCCATCGAAACAGACGACGACGAGGACTTCGACGTGGAAGAGGGCGACGTCCAGATCGACAACCCGACCGGTGCCTACGTGGTCAACTCCGAGGTCACCCTCAACGGGACGGCCGCCGAGGGCATCGACGATGTTGCGATCTACGCCAGAGACAACGCCGACTTCAGACTCGTCGAAATCGATAGCGACAGGACCGTCAGCGTCGACGGTGACGACACCTTCTCAGAGGAAGACGTCTCCCTCTCTGAGGGCCCACTGGGCGGCAACGACATCCTGTCCTTCTCGGGCACCTACCGACTCGGTGTCATCGACGCACAGGACGCTGACACCGACGACGATGGCACAGTCGAGGACAGCATACCAGTGAGCGACTTCAACAGCGGAATCAGCGGGACCTCCGCTATCAGGGTCGTCGACACTTCGCTGGAAGCTAACTTCGTCACCTACAACGGCCAGGTCGCTGTGGAAGACGGTGTGATGGACGTCAACGGGACTGCCGTCGGTAAGTCAGGTACGGGTGTTGTCATCGCCTTCGTTGGCGAACGTGGCAATACGAACGCCTACCAGGTTTCGGTCGACGATGACGGGACCTTCGACGAGGAAGAGCTTGGCCTGGGTAACCTCGACCAGGGCCCGGCAAGCGCTCACGTCCTCTCGTCCGGCCGTGACGGTACCTTCGGTGACGGCTTCGGTGACGAGGATGAACTCGTCGACGCTATCAGAAGTGGCGTCAGTGGCGGCGGTGAGGACTTCACTGACAACCAGGCCAGCGGTGACCAGGTCCGTAGCAGTATCCTCGCCAACACTGTCGACGACACGGGTAGCGACGACCTGATCGTCACGGAGAACTTCCGCGTCACGGACGCGCTGACCTCCGTGGACAACGTCCGCCCCGAGGGTATGATGAACGCCACCTCTGTCGAGTCCGGCGAGGCGATGGTCGTCGAAGGGACCACCAACAAACGTCCCGACGACAACACGATCACCGTCGAAATCCTCAACCAGGACGAGGAGTCGCAGACGCTGACGTCGACGGACACCTGGGAACAGGACGGCCAGTGGTCTGTCACCTTCCAGGACACGTCGAACATCGAGCCTGGCACCTACTTCGTGGAAGCCGACGACGGTGACAGCACCGACCGCGTGCCAGTCGAGATAGTCGCGCAGCGCTCGACGCCGACGCCGACGCCGACGGCAACGCCGACGCCGACGGCAACGCCGACGGCAACGCCGACGCCGACCGAGACGCCCGAACCGGAGACTGCGACGCCCGAACCGGAGACTGCGACGCCCGAACCGGACACTCCGACGCCCGGTAGCGAAGGACCCGGCTTCGGTCTGGTCGTCGCCGTCCTCGCACTGCTGGCAGCCGCGCTGCTGGCCGTGCGCCGGCGCTCGTAACACTACCGGACTCCCGTCCGGCTCCTGACGTTCGCCTTTTTTTGCGCGATACCCCCGGAGAGTGACGACACCGGCCCCGGCCGTCGGGTGTGCGACCACGGGCGTCGCCGGATTCGCGGCTGTTAGTAGGGAAAAAACAACAAATATACTTGTGAGGACGCTGAAGATGCTACACTGAACAGCGACCGTGGGGTTCCGCGCCGGGTCGCCACCGACACGCATGAAACGCACGCATCTGTTCCTCGTACTGGCGCTGTTGTGTATCGTTCCCGGCCTTGCCGCCGCCGACGTCGTCGGGTCCCCCGTTCTCGACGTGACGGCAGAGGACAACACGCTCGTCCCGGGAGAGGAGACGACGCTCGAACTGGCGATCACGAACAGCGGGCGGGTCCGGGAGGGCTCGAACGCGAACCAGCGGCTCAACGACCGCGTGACGACCGCCCGCGGGCTCACGGTCACGGCCGACGACGGGGACGCGCCCGTGACAATCCAGACCGACACCCGCGTGATCGGGACGCTGGCCGAGGGGAAAGCCTCGGTCGCCTACACGGTGAGCGTCGACGAGGACGCCGAGCCGGGGACCTACGAGATCCCGGTCGAGGCGGAGTACCGGTTCACTCACATCATCGAGGAGGGCAGCGACGGCGGCGACGAGATCACCCTCCGGCGCGAGGAGACCTTCGACGTCGAGATCGAGATCGAGGACGACGCGCGCCTCGAGGTGGTCGACGTCTCCTCGCAGGCCCGGGTGGGGTCGACCGGCACCGTCGCCGTCACCGTGGAGAACGCCGGTACCGAGGCGGCGAGCGACGCCGTCCTGACACTGGAGTCGAGCAACGCCGAGTTGACGTTCGGGGGAACCTCGACGGCGACCCGCCAGCTAGGCACCTGGGAGCCCGGCGAACGCCGGACCGTCGAGTACCGCCTGGCGGCCGACCGGAGTGCCGGTCCCCAGCCGTACGCGTTCGACGCCACTGCCCAGTACGAGGACACCGACGGTCTCTCCCGCTCTTCGGAGACCCGGTCGATCGCTATCGCGCCCCAGGCCGAACAGACCTTCGCGGTCGAGTCCGTCGAGAGCACCGTCGCGGTCGGCGGCACGGGGACGGTCACCGTCCGGATGCGCAACGAGGGGCCGGTTTCGGTGCGGGACGCGTCGGTCGAACTCGCGTCGGCGACCCCCGCGATCACCTTCTCCGGGAGCGGGTCGACGTCGCGGTTCGCCGGGTCGTGGGAGCCCGGCGAGACCCGCACGCTGGCGTACGACCTCACGGCAACCGAGGACGCCGACACGCGCTCGTACGCCCTCGAGGCGACCGTGACCTACCAGGATCCGGAGGGCGACACCGAGACCGCCCCCGCGCGGACGCTGGGGATCGAACCCGCGCCCGAGCAGTCTTTCGCCGTCGAGGACGTCACCTCGACGCTGCGGGTCGGCCAGGAGGGTCGCCTCGAGGGGCGCGTGGTGAACACCGGCGACGCCGACGTCACCAACGCGGTGGTGGTCTTCGAGACCGACAAGCCCAACGTGACGCCCATCGAGACCGAGGCGCCGGTGGGTGACCTGGCGGCCGGCGAGTCGGCCCCGTTCAGCCTCCCAATCGAGATCAGCGAGTCCGGCGAGCCCGGCCCACAGCAGTACTCGCTGCACGTCCAGTACCGCAACGCCGAGGGCGACCGGCGGACCAGTGACGATATCGACGTCCTCCGGGAGGTCGGGCCCGACGCCCGGCTGTTCGGCCTCGAGACAAGCGGGGCGACTCTCGAACCCGGCAGCGGAACCGTCCTCGAGGTCACGGTCACCAACACCGGCGACGAGCGGTTCACCGACATCTCGGCCAACATGTTCGCGGACTCGCCCATCTCGGTCGAGGACGACGAGGCGTTCATCGCCAGCCTGGAACCCGGGGAGTCGGAGACGGTGACGTTCTCCCTGGGCGCGGGCGGGAACGCCCTGGCGAAGACCTACCCCGTCTCCCTCGACTTCCAGTACGACGAGTCCGACGGCGACACCACGCTCTCCCGGACATACGAGCTCCCAGTCTCCGTCGAGGCGTCCGGCGGCGACCGGGGCCTGTCGCTCCCGCTTGTCGGAGCCGGCCTGCTCGTCCTCGCCGTGGGCGGCGGCTACCTGTACCGCCGCTACGGATAGATGAGCGGTCCGACCAGAGTGCACGACCTGCTCGCCGGCGTCGACCACCAGCGGTACATCGACTGGGTCGACCACCACATCGTCACCAACCCGCGGTACGTCGTCCTCCTCTTTGTGGTGGTGACGGGTGTCTTCGCGCTGGGGCTGGGCAACATCTCCACCGAGACGGGGACCCAACAGTTCACCTCGGATCTGCCCTCCGAGGAGGCGTTCCAGGACGTCCAGCGGGAGTTCTCGCCGTCGTTCGAACCGGACACCGGGAGCACGTCGCTCATCCAGCGCGAGGGCAACGTCCTCTCGAAGCCGTCGTTGCTCCGGATGTTGCGCCTCCAGCACCGCGTCGAACAGCGGCCGGGGCTGCGGGTGCAGTCGACGGCCAGTGCTGCGTCGCTGGTCGCACGGGAGATCGATCCCCGGGCCGAGACCACGGCAGAGCAGATCACAGCAATCGAGCGGGCGACGCCCACGGAGATCCGGCGGGCGGTCCGGGATCTCGCGGCGACGAACGACCGCTTTGCCGGCCTCCTGAGCGAGGACTTCAACGCCCGGAGCGCCAGCGCGAGCGCGACAATCGGCACCGTCGACCACGAGTTCCCGGCGGGCGTCTCCGGGGGGAGCGGTCAGAGCGGCGAGAGCCCGCTGCTGTCGATCCAGAAGCGCATCCAGACCGTGGAGGGGAGCGTCGGCGGCGACATCACGGTCTTCGGGAACGGCATCGTCTCCGAGGAGTTCTCCTCGGTTCTGACGGACTCGCTTCTCCTGACGGTCCCGGCGGCGTTCCTGTTCATCGTCTTCTTTCTGATCGTGGCCTTCCGGGATCTGGCGGACCTCGTGCTCGGGGTGGTGGCGCTCGTGATGGCGATCGTCTGGACGTTCGGCTTCCTGGGGCTGGTGGGTATCCCGTTCACACAGATGCTCATCGCCGTGCCGCCGCTGTTGCTGGCGGTCGGGATCGACTTCGGCATCCACTCGATCAACCGCTACCGCGAGGAGCGGGTCCGCGGTCGACCCATCGGCGAGGCGATGCGCCTGACGACCGACCAGTTGACTGTCGCCTTCTTCATCGTCGCCGGGACGTCCGTGGTCGGCTTTCTGGCGAACCTCTCGAGCGCGCTCCCGCCCATCCGGGAGTTCGGCGTCGTCGCCGCAATCGGCATCGGCTTCACCTTCCTCATCTTCGGGGTGTTCGTCCCGGCGGCGAAGGTCGAACTCGACCGGGTTCGGCGCCGGACGCCGATTCCGACGTTCGCGACGACGCCGCTGGGACGGGAGGGGACGGCCCTCGCCTCGGTTCTCCGTGTCGGTGTCGTCATCGCGCGCCGGGCGCCCGCGCTGTTTCTCGTGGTCGTCCTCCTGGTGAGTGCCGGGTCGGGCGTCTACGCGACCGGCGTCGACACCAGCTTCGAACAGGAGGACTTCCTCCCGCCCGAGGACAACCCCGACTTCCTCGAACGACTCCCGGAGCCGTTCCGGCCCAGCGACTACACCGTCACGGCGACCGTCAACTACCTCTCGGACAACTTCGCGTCGACAGACCAGGACGAGACCACGATCTACGTCCAGGCGCCGATGACACGGGGGTCGGTGCTGGAGTCCATCCACCGGGCCAACGAGGATCCCCCCGACACCGTGCTCCGGGACGGCCGCCGGGCCGAGACGCAGTCGATCATCACGGTCATCCAGTCACAGGCCGAGAGGGACCCCGAGTTCCGCGCGCTCGTCGACCGGAACGACATCGACGACAACGGGGTTCCCGACCGGAACCTCCGGGTGGTGTACGACTACCTGCTCGACTCGCCCGCCCGCGACCGCGCGCTGGACTACCTCGCCGACGACTACGGGAGTGCGCGCGTGGTCTACTCTGTCGAGGCCGACGCCAGCGACCCCGAGGTCGTCGCCGACACGCGGATCGTCGCCGACCGGTACCGGACCTCGGCAATCGCGACGGGTTCGACCGTCGTGTTCAAGGCGGTCTCCGACCGCATCCTCGAGTCGGCAATCTCCAGCCTGATCGTCGCGCTCGTCGGCGCCTCGATCTTCCTCGTGGTCGTCTATCTCGTCCTCGAGGGGACGGCGACGCTGGGACTCGCGAACGTCTTTCCCGTCGTGGTGACTGTCTCGTTTGTCGCCGGGTCGATGCGGGCGCTGTCAATCCCGCTCAACACGATCACGGCGACCATACTGGCGATCGTCATCGGTCTCGGCGTCGACTACTCAGTGCACATCGTCCACCGGTTCGCCGACGAGCGCGAGGAGCGCGCCCTCGTCCCCGCCCTCGAGCGGACCGTGAGGGGAACCGGCGGCGCGCTGTTCGGGAGTATGCTCACGACCGTCTCCGGCATCGGTGTGCTCTCGCTGGCAGTGTTCGTCGCGATCCAGCAGTTCGGGGTGATCACCGCACTCGCGGTCGTCTACGCCTTCGTCACGTCGGTCGTGGTGTCGCCGTCCGTGCTGGTCGTCTGGGACCACTTCGTCACCGGCCACCGCTCCGTCGGCCCGCTGTTCGGCCTCGGCTCCGCCCCGTGGGAGGAGCCCTCGCCGGCGCCACCGGACGCCACGCTCCCCGATCCGGAACCGGCGGTCGGGCGGGGCGACACGGACCGCGACGACGGACCCGATCCCGGCGGGCGCGAGGGTAGCGCCGACGGCGGCGGGGACGCCTGATAGGGCCGGTTGTACCGTTTTACCGGTCCGACCGCCCGACAGTGTGCGGTCGATCCGGCACTGACGTACAGCGATCCGTACGGTACTGTTTGGGAACCGGATCGCACACCCACTGGAGGTTTTACGTGTCCCGCGCGCGAACACCCTGTGTGCACGTACACGTCGCGATTGTGGGCGCATACGGGAGTGCCGGCACCGCGGTCGCCGGCGAACTGGTCGACGTCCCCGGGGTCGAACTGACGCTCGTCGACGACGGTGATCCCGGCGGTGGGCTGTGCATCCTCCGCGGGTGTATGCCTTCGAAGGAGGTCATCTCCGCCGGCGCACACCGGTTCCAGGCCCGCCACGATCACCGCACCACCGGGACGCCCGGGGTGGATCTGGACGCGGTCGTCGAGACGAAAGACGACCACACGGCCTCGTTCGCCGAGCACCGGCGGAGCGCAGTCCACGGCTGGGCCGAGCGCGAGACCGTCACCTTCCACCGCGGGCCCGCACACTTCGTCGACGATCGGACGCTCGCGGTCGGCGACGAGACAATCGAACCCGACTACGTTGTCGTCGCGACCGGCTCGTCGGTCGACGTTCCGGACCTGCCCGGCGTCGAGGCAATCGACTACATGACCAGCGCGGACGTCCTGGACGCGACAGCGTTCCCGGAGACCGGCGTCGTGATGGGATTTGGCTACGTCGGGACGGAACTGGTGCCCTACCTCGCCGAGGCCGGTGGGATGGACCTGACTGTCGTCGAACACGACGACCGCCCGCTCGACGAGGCCGACCCCCCGTTCGGCGACGCTATCCTCGACATCTACCGCGAGCAGTTCGGGGTGGACATCCGCACCAACGCCTACGAACAGCGCGTCGAACCGACCGACGACGGCGGTGTCCGGCTCTTCCTCGAGAGCGACGCGGGCGAGGAGGTCGTCGAAGCCGACCAGTTGTTCTGTTTCACGGGGCGCCGGCCCGCCGTCGACGGCCTGGGGCTGGAGAACACGGCCCTGTCCCCCGACCCGGGCTGGGTCGAGGACACCATGCAGGCCCGCGACGACGGGCGTGTGTTCGTCGTCGGCGACGTCAACGGCAGGGAGCCGATTCTCCACGTTGCGAAGGAGCAGGGCTTCCAGGCCGCCGACAACATCCTCGCACACGCCCGCGGCGAGCAACTCGCGCCCTACGAGAACGTCCACCACCACGTCGTCTTCTCGGGACTCGGGGTGTACCCGTTCGCCCGCGTCGGCCACAACGAGGTGACGGCCCGCGAGGCGGGCCACGACGTGGCTGTCGCCACCCGGCAGGCCAGCGACGACGGCGTCTTCAGGACCAAGGACGTCCCCGATGGGCTGGCGAAGCTCGTCGTCGACCGCGGGGACGGGACGGTGCTGGGGTACCAGGGGCTGCACTACCACGCCGACGCCATGGCCAAGACGATGCAGGTCGTCGTCGAGCTGGGGCTGGACGTCCGCGAGGTGCCCGACCGCTCGTACCACCCGACGACGCCCGAGATACTGGACGGGCTCCTCCGGGAGTGCGCCGCGGCGGTCGAGGAGAGCGACTGAGCGCATGGCCAGACCCTACCGCGGGGCCGACGCCGACGCACTCTGGGAACTCAAGCGGGGGTTCGAACTCGGGCTGGGCGCCGGGACCGGCGACGACGGGAAGGCGGCGGTCTACCGCGAGAAACTCGACGCCGACTACCGGGCGTCGTACCTCGCGTGGGTGCAGCGGTGTGTCGACGGGAACGAACGGTGCGTCCAGTTGGCCGGGCCCGACGGGCAACCGGTCGGCTACGTGTTCGTCCTGCCCGCGTCGCTGTCCCACATCTGGGACGCCGCCGTGCTGAACGAGATCTTCGTCCGCGAGCCAGACCGCGGGACCGGCGTCGCCGACGACCTGCTTGCGGCGGCGCTGTCGGTCGCCCGCGGCCAGGACCTGCCGCTGGACCGACTGGTACTCGACGTCGACCCGGACAACGAGCGCGCCCGCGGCTTCTACGAGCGGTGGGGCTTCGAACCCTGGGGCGAGATACTCGCCCGGGAACTGTAACTTCCCACGGGGACCGGCCGTCGCTCTGTGCGCGACCGGGAGGCGCTGACGGGCGGCTCGCTTCACGCAGGTCCTCCCCGTACGATCCCCGGCGTTCCGCGAAGCGTTTATGCCCCGGCGCGGACAGATAGAGGTGTGGACCGGGAGCTGACACGCCGCCACGTGCTCGCCGGTCTCGGCGGCGCGTCCGCGCTGTTCTTCGGGGCCGTCGCCGCGACGTTCGACCCGCCGCGCGTGGTGAGCGTCGAGAGCGAGTTCGGCACCGTCCGCGAGCGGACGGCCGACGTCGACACCACGATGGTCGTCGAGAACCCCAACGGCCGGGCGATCCCCGGGCGCCACGCCGTCGAGTACAGTGTCACGCTCGACGGGATCACCGTCGCAGACGGGCGAAAGCGCGGAATCCGGATCGGCCCGGAGCGGACAGTCGTCCAGACCACCGCGCGGTTCGACAACACCGCTATCCCGGAGTGGTGGGCGACACACGTCAACAGCGGGGAGGAGTCGACGATGCGGACCCGGTCCCGGGTCGATCCCGCGGGCCTCCCGTTCGGGGTCTCGCTGCCGGTCGAGGAGACCCGGATCACGACGGACTTCCTGGAGTCACTCGGGAAGAGCGAGTCCTCTGCGGTCCTGCTGGGCGACCGGGAGATCATAACCGTCGGGGACCAGCGCGCCGAGTGGGGCGAGGCCGACGAGGACCGCTCGCCCCTGCGGGTCACCACGCAGGTCGAGAACGTCCACGAGCGGCCGGTGAGAATCGACGGCACCGACTACGAGATCCGGATGAACGAGGTGGTCGTCGGATCCGGGGAGACCGACGACCCGGTCGAACTGGCGCCCGGTGAATCGGCGGCCTTCACCGTCGAGGCGGCCATCGAGACGCCGCGGACACAACAGTGGTGGGTCTCCCACCTCCGGAACGACGAGACGACCGATCTCACCGTCGCGGTCTACGCGGTCGCCGTCGACGACGAGGGGACACGCCGGCGGTTGCCCCTGGCCATCCTCGACCAGCAGTCGACCTTCGAGACGGACCTGCTGGGCACCGGCGAGACGGTGGTCGAACCCGTCGAGAGCGAACCGCCGGCAGGGTTCGCCGACCCGACCGTCGAGGAGACGACGAGTGACTGGGGCGAGGTCGGGGCCGACGAGACCGCCATCGAGACGACGGTCGCGATCCGGAACGACAACGAGGAGGCGTTCACCGACCTGCTCTCGCTCGAGGTCGACCGGGAGACGACAATCGCGGGCGTCACCGTCGCCTCGGGAACGGACCGCGTCGAAAGCCTCCCGCGGGGCGAGGGGGAGATCGGCCTGACCTCGACGAAACCACACGCAGTCGTCCCCGAGTGGTGGGCGGCACACCTCCGGAACGGCGAACGCTCGGCCTCGCGGACCGGGGTGACCGCCGAGGCCGACGTGACGGTGACGACGCTCCCGCTCGATTTCGACGACCGCGAGACGGTCGTCTCGTCGGACCTCCTTGCGGGCCTCGACGACGACACCCGCCAGACGGTGGCAGTCGCGGGCGCGACGCTGTTCGTCGTCCACGGCACGACCTCCGAGTGGGTCGACCCGACGCCCGAACGGGGTCCCGTCCGTGTCGAGGCAGACATCGAGAACGTCGGTCCCACAGCGCTGACCATCAGCGGGATCGACGTCTCGATCGACAGCAACGGCGTGGTGCTGGCCGACGAGCGCCTCCCCGGGGAGTACGCGTTCGACGCGGGGGAACGCCGGACGGTCACGTTCCGGCTGACGCTGGACAACTCCCAGATGGAGGCGTGGTGGCCGACCCACGTCCGGAACGGCGAGGTGTCCGAGGTCACCCGCGAGGTCACGGCGACAATCGAGGGCACCCTGACGAGCGACCGGACGACACTCGACTTCCTCTCGGCGGACGTCCGTGTCGAGACGGCTCTCCTGCGGGGATGAGACTGCCGGCCACGCGTACAGCCGGCAGTGTAGTCGACTGGCGGTGTCGGCCCTGCGCCAACCGGCCAGGCAGCCTCGACGTCGCGGCGACGACACTCGGTGTCGTGCCCGGTACGCCGACGGCCGCGATGAGGAACCTTTGTACCCGTCGGAGTCGAAGGTGAGAGTGATGGACGCGCCGCTGTGGACCGAATCGCACGCGCCCGGGATCGACGACCTGCCCCAGGCGGAGGTCCGCGAGCACCTCCGGCGGGCGGTCAGCGAACCGCTGAACCTCGTCGTCCACGGGCCCAGTGGCGTCGGCAAGACGGCGGCGGTGCGGGCGCTCACGCGCGAGGCACACGCCAGCCCCGCGGCCGACCGCGTCGAGATCAACGTCGCGGACTTCTTCGACCTCTCGAAGCGGGACCTGGCCGATGACCCCCGCTTCGGCCGGTTCATCGACGCCAGGCGGCGCCGCGACTCCTCGAAGGCCGACCTGATCAACCACGTCCTCACCGAGTCGGCCAGCTACGCGCCCGTCGATGGCGAGTACAAGACGGTTCTGCTGGACAACGCCGAGGGAATGCGCGAGGACTTCCAGCAGGCGCTCCGGCGCGTGATGGAGCGGTACTACGAGACCACCCAGTTCGTCATCGCCACGCGCCAGCCCTCTGCGCTCATCCCCCCGATCCGGTCGCGGTGTTTCCCCGTCCCGGTGCGGGCGCCCACCCACGAGGAGACCGTCGCCGTCCTGCGGGACATCGCCGCGGCGGAGGGCGCCGCCTACGAGGAGGAGGGCCTGGAGTACGTCGCCGGGGCCGCCGACGGCGACCTGCGGGCCGCGATCCTCGGCGCACAGACCACCCACGAGCAGGCGGGGGAGATCACGATGAACGCCGCCTACGAGACGCTCTCGGGACTCGGCGTCGACGAGCGCGTCGGGGAGATGCTGGCCGACGCGGAGGCCGGCGAGTTCACCGACGCTCGCACGACCCTCGACGAGTTGCTCGTCGACGAGGGCTACAGCGGGCCCGAGCTGCTCGCGGACGTCCTCTCGGTCGCCCGTTCGCGGTACTCCGGAGACGAACTCGCACGACTCCACCGGCTCGCCGGCGAAATCGACGTGGACCTCCACGAGGGGACGAACGACCGCCTGCACCTCTCTCACCTGCTCGCAGAGGTCGGGCGGCGCGCACCTGGCCGCGAGTGACCGGTCGCCTGCGCCTGCCTGCAGAACTACCTCGACCCGCAGAGAACGCGACGGGTTCTACTCTCGCCCGTCCTCAGTCTCGTCCTCGTCGCGGTCCCAGAGGATGCCGATACAGCCCGGCCGTCCCTCGTACTGGATCGACCCGCCGTGGACCTCCACCTGGACCTCGGTGCCGTCTGCCCGCTCGCCCGTGAACTCGTACCGGAAGGTGTCGACGCTGCCGAGGTCGATCTCCGTGAGTTCGCTGACGATGTGTTCGTCGTCGGGGCCGCTGGCAATGGACAGGGGCGAGGCGTCGACGAGTTCCCCCTGCGGGTACCCGAAGATGTCGGCGAACCGTTCGTTGACGTAGATGAACTCTCGGTCCTGGACGAGGAACACGCCCGCGAGATCCTGCTCGACAAGGCGCTGGTACCAGGTCAGCGCGTTCCAGAACTTCTGCTGGGTCCGGTACCGCTCGACGGCGTTCCGGACGCGGTTGGCAAGCATCTTGTACCGGTCGGTGCCGCCGCCTTTCTGCATGTAGTCGGTGACACCCTTGGAGATTGCCTCGCTGGCAACCTCCTCGTCTCCCTTGCCAGTGAAGAGAATGAACGGGAGATCCGGGTACTGCTCGCGGACGATCTCGAGGAACTCGATGCCGTTCGTGTTCGGCATGTCGTAGTCGCTGACGACGCAGTCGAACGTGCCGTCCTCGAGGCGGTTCAGGGCCCCGACGACGGTCGACTCGCACACCACGGTGAAGTCGTCGTCGACCCGCTCCAGTAGCGTCTTGGTCACCTCGTTGATCCCGGGGTCGTCGTCGACGTGGAGGATCGACACCCCCTCGATGTCTATACTCCCGGCCACTGGAACCGGGATATCGAGCAGGTCCTCGTCGACCGAGTCCGAGACTTCCCCCCGGAGCAACGGCGGCGTCTCTCGGGCCACCCGCCGGCTCGTCCGCATGTCCGACCGGGGAATCTCGATTGATTCTACGGCCTCCTGGGACGTGTTGTTCATAGCGTGTCTCACCGTCCGACTTCGGCTCCTCTCGGTTCAATTGTGTAGATCATGATATCGCCATTCCTCGCGCGTGTTGGATGAGCTATGTTCGATAAACTCTGTTCGTATGGCCCGTGTATAACTATTGTGTCCCAATCGCCCGCCGATACAGACGTCTCTCCCTGTCTCCGTCGATTCCTCTCAAATACAGTTAAATTCTGAGTTAATATTAATAATATAATAACAGAAAGTATCAGAAAATTATAAATTAGTGCCACCCATCTATCAGTCTGTATCATGTCCGATACAACCATCGCAGACTTCCTCCGCGAGCACCCGCGGATGATGGGCGTACTGTTCACAATGACCGTTCTGCTGAGCCAGGCCGGAACCGTCGCTGCTGGCAATGGCGGTTCGATCAGCTAGTCGAGACGTACAGCGGTAGTTCGATTTTTCAGATGGCTGATCAGTCCAGTGTTTTAGTAGTTGTTCAACATTTCGACATGCTAGTGGAGTGGAACCGGTGGTCTAACTTTCGACTGGAGGACGCAGAATATCGACGTCCGCGGCATTCAGTCATACGCGCCTCTACAGATTGGCATAACTGTTTAGCGGTGCGAACGCACGCCGTCGTGTGGTCGGTTCGGCACTGACTTACAGCAATCCGTATCAGTCCAACTGGTCAATCTCGACCGAGTCGCTCCAGTGAATATCGTTTTCGTACCGGACCGGCACGTTCTCCAGTTTGAGGAAGGTAGTCAGCTCTTCCTCGGTCACATCGAACGTCGCGATTTTTCCCGAACTCAAGAAAAACTCGTCATTCTCGCCGATATGCGGCTTGTACACAGTCCCGAGTCCCGCGTCGTCAGTCGCGTATGTTTCTATATCTACTGCGTAGCCGCCGTCAGTTGCGGATATTCCGAGGAGATTCGGCGTCCGACTGGCGGCCTGTGTCACGGTCATTCCCCCGTCGCCGACGACGATGTACTGGCCGCCGAGGACACTCTCGTCGCGGGCGATCGTCAGCGCGGCACGCAGTGGATACCCGGCGTTCAATAGCCGGGCGATCGATTCGCCGATTCGCACGGCTCCGTCGTTTATGACCTCGTTCAGAGTGACGATTCCGCCGATTGCGCCAGCCTCAATTAGACACAGTCCCTGCTCGTAGGAGTTGCACGCGTTCAGCAGAAACGATTCGACGCCGGTCTCGTCGAGCGTCGACGCGTCGAGTTTCCCGTCGGAACACTGGAACCCGTCCTGTTCAGTGTGACCGATGTAGTGGAAGAAACTGCTCTCCTGCCGGAGTTTGTCACGGAGTTCTTCGACCGTCAGATTCCTGCAGACACTCACGTCGAACGGGAGGTCGCCGCGGTCTCCGTAGGCGCGATTGACCACGTCGCTCTCCTCGTCCATTCGTTGATCGTTCAGAACGATATCGATGGAGATGTCGTCCGTTCTCGCGTCCCGATCGAGACGGTTCTGAAATGCCTCTACCGTCAGCTTGCTCGCCCCGATGGGGATACTGTCGCCGATCCAGGCCTGTTCCAGCGACGAATCCGATTCCGGTTGCACGTACGACGCGCCTTGTGTGCTGTCGGTTCCTGCGACTGACCGCGTAATGACGTCGCTGCGTGAGAGGCCGTTCGTCGGTTCGGACTTGGCTGTAGTCGTTGTCGGGGACGCGTCTTCAGTTTGGACGATCGCCAGGTCGTCGACCACAAACGGTAATTGTTCGACAATCCCGACGTCCGCTTCGACATGCACTGTCAGTCGCCACTCCGGGACGGTATCGCTGATGAGCGTATACGGGATTTCTAGATACGTAGCTACTTGTTCGGCGAGTGATCGATCGTACACTGCCGCCCAGTCGAGATCGAGGATCCGTTCGAGTTCGTTGCGCTCGCGCATTTCGACGTTGTAGACACCCTCAGTCCGGGTGACACAGTCGAGGAGGAATACCTGTTTGAGCGTCTGCTCGACGCCTTTCTCAAAGCCTTTCGGAGAATTGAGTCCGTGTTCGAACCCAGCCTCCGTAGTCAGGCGGGGCGTCGATCCGGGGACGACCTCGGCCCCGAGGTAGTACGCCAACGGGGCGACGGCATAGACCGCCTCGTACGTTGGAGGAATTTCGATTCGGATGCCCGTTTCCGGCGGGCTGATTACGTCGGGGATATTTAGTTCCGTACCGAGTTCGAGAGCCGGTGGATGACCACGGTTCGACGGAAAGGCTCGCTCGGGGGTCGTGGTTTTCAGAGCCGACCCGAACGTGCTGACCGCGGTCATCATATCGACGGGATCTTCGGTCGTCGTGATCGTTGCTGCTGGTCGGTCGTGCCACGACACCGCTCCGATCCGGACAGGACTCGCACCGCCCATAGAAATCCTTGTTTCTATGAAATTGGCGTTCACCTCGACCGGGCCAGTGACTTCGACGTAGGTCTTGACCTGTGTGCTCAATTCTAGGATGTGCGTTCCATCTTCGGCAGACCATTCCTCCAGCCCGCTGACTTCGGTCAGCATCTCGCCTTTATCATCCCGAACGACCACGATATTGCCCGCCGGCACCACGATTTCTTTGGTTGTTACCTCCACCGCACGGTCGAGGGGAAACAGACAGTCGTCGGTTTCAGCTTCGGCCGGTGAGAGGGGACCACTCGTGCGCAACTTGTACCGGAGTCGTTCGATCCGGTCGACAATCTCCAGTCCTGGAAGTTCGTCGAGCGTTTCGAACGCGAGCAGAGTGTCTCTGTCAGTCATCGGTTCCGGAAATCGTGCCTTGGTTTGGGTTGTGGTTAACTGATCAAAAGTGTGTCGGCGCACAGGACGCCCGCGGCCGGGTCGGCCTGGCCCGAACGGGGAGGACTTATTACCGCTCGCGTCGGCAGTAGGGCCGTGCCGGAAAGCGACAGAGCTACCGTTCTGGTCGTCGACGACGAACCGGAGTTCGCTGACGTGTACGCCCTCCGTCTGGACAGGTACGAGACGCGGACCGCCTACGGCGGCCGTGAGGCGCTGGAGGCGGTCGACGGCTCCGTCGACGTGGTCCTGCTCGACCGGCGGATGCCCGAGGTCCCGGGCGACGAGGTGCTCGATCGGATCCGGACCACCGGGTACAACTGCCGGGTCATCATGCTGACAGCCGTGGATCCGGGGCTGGACATCGTAGAGATGCACTTCGACGACTACCTCTGCAAGCCCGTCGAGAAGCCGGATCTGGTCGCGGCCATCGAGCAGCAACTGCGCGTCCAGCACTACGACGACCGCCTCTCTGACTATCTCGAGGTCACCTCGAAGCTCGCGCTCCTGGAGGACGAGTTTCCGTCCTCGGGGGGCGCAGAGAGCGAGGACCTCGCGGACATGCGTGACCGGGCGGACGACCTACGCGCCGCCCTCGACGACGCGCTCGCGGAGTTCGACGACATCGACACCGCATTCCGCCAGATCACGCGCTCCCGGACGTGATCAGGCCGGCGAGTACACCACGTAGCCGCGCGCGCCCGTCTCGTCGGAGACCGCAGCCACGCGGACACGGAACTCGCCGCCCTCCTCGCCGGCGAGTACCCCGTCGAACCCCTCCCCTTCCGCTGCCGCGTCGGCGACGTCCGTGGTCCGGGTTTCGACCATGAGCGCGTCCGCGAGACCGGCGCCCTCGACGACGCCCGCCGACACGCCGAACGCCTCGGCGAACGCTGGGTTCGCGGCCCTGACGACTGGTCCATCGCCCTCGTCGACGTAGTAGAGCAGCGGATCGGGGTGGGCTTCGAACAGGTCGACGGGCTGTGGCCCCGGGTCCGCCTGCTCGCCCTCCATGCTGACGGTCACCGATTCCGGCGGCTCGGCGTCCTCCTCGTCGGTCAGCAGGCTGGACACGGCGCCCAGCCCACCCCCGACGGCGAACCCGAGGCCGAACCCGATGATCGTGTTGGCTGGCGCGAACACGGCCCCGACCCCCCAACCGACGAGTCCCCCGACGACGGCACCGCCAGCGAGCCAGAGAACCAGCGGCGGGAGTTCGAACTCGCGGGGACTCGTCAGGCTGGCGAGGACGAGTACGACTGCCCCGCAACCGGACGCGGGTGCGAGGACCACTTCCTGCATTGTCCACTGGTTCAGCGCCGGCTCTCAAGAGCCTTTGGAAGAGTGGCGGCGGACCGACCGGCAACCGGTCGTCAGTGATCCGACGGCGCCGGAGTCAGTGCGGTCCCGAAGGGGGGTGGGGTGGGATGGGTGTGGTGAACGCACGTCTTCCGGCGTGGATGGACGCCGGCGCGGTCCCAGTGTCGGAACCGGGCGCTGCGTCGAACGGGAGAGTCGTGGTGTCCAAGCACGACGCGAGAGGGTGTCCGGTCTGTTCCCGCAGCCGCCAGCCGTGCCTCTGACAGCAGGTCCATCGCTGTGCGACAGTTATTACGTCTCGTTCCGACGACCCGTCTCGTCTACCGCCACCTCACACTATGTGCAGTATCTGTATAGACCTGACTGCTAATATACAAGAACGGCCGCTGCTGGGGGGGTAACTATCTAGACGGACGGCGGGGAACACACAGACGCGGCCGGCCGGGTCAGGAGTCGTCGCCGAAGAGAACGGCAAACAGCCGGCGTTGACCCTCCCGGAGGTGGTGGGTGATGGTCGGCTGGGAGACGTCGAACAGGTCGGCGAGTTCCGCGCCGGTGGTCTCGCGGGGGGACTCGAAGAAGCCGCTCTCGTAGGCCGTCGCGAGGACCTCGCGCTGGCGCTCGGTGAGTTTGGCGTCGATCGCCCCGTAGGGGTCGTGGCGATCCTCCCGGCGACTCCGGTCGTGGCGCGCGATCAGTTCCGCGCCGGGGTAGGTCTCCCTGACCCGGTCGAGGAAGACACGCACGTCCAGTTGGGCCGGGAGGCTGACGACAGCGACGGTTTCGTCGGAACGGGCGACGACCTCGTCGGGGAGCCCTCCGCAGGACAGGAGTGTCGCCGCGATGGTCTGACCGGTCACGGTCGCCCGGAAGAGGTGGCGCTCGCCGTCGCCGACGTGCCGGAGGGACTCGACGCCGACGAACTCGGACTCCAGGGCCAGCACCTCCTCGACCGGGACGTCGTCGAGGCCGAACAGGAGGCGTGCGCGCCCGTCGGCCGCGGGCGTGATCTCGAGGTACTGGACCGGTTCGCCGGCCAGCGCGGCAACCGCGTTCGCGAAGGTGTCGGGCGCGGGGATCCGGAGTTCGAGTTCGGTCACACGGTCGGCCAGTACGCCCTGTTTGGTCTCGGTCCCGTTGATGGCGTACCCCACGAACTCGCCAAGTTCCGCGAGCACGTCCTCGGTCCCCTCGAGGGCCTCCGGGTCGCGCGCGTAGACGGCCGCGACGCCGTAGGTCGTCTCGCCGTAGACCAGGGGGACGGCGACGACCGACTGGTACCCCCAGTCCGACGCCGTCCGCGCCCACTCGTGGTCGTGGAGGTGGTCCGTGACCGAGACGGACGTCCTCGAGCCGGAAGCGGCCGTCCGCGCCGCGGGCTCGGCCCCGCCGACCGAAAGCGGTGCGTCGTCGAGGTACTCCTCCCCGTTGCCCGCCCAGGTCCGCGGAACGAGCGCCTCGTCGTCCGGCGGGACGGCCCCGATCCAGGCGAGGGCGACACCCTCCTCCTCGGCGAGACGCTCACAGACCCGCCGCTCGACCTCCTCGCGGGCAGTCGCCCGGACGAGCGCCCCCACGACGTCCCTGAGGAGGTCCGAGACCCGGGAGGCCCGTTCGAGCCGGCGGGTCCGGTCTGCGAGTTCCTCCTCGCGCTCCCGGATGCCGGCCTGGCCGGCGACGCGGTCGAGTGCTGTCTCGGCCGTCGCTGCGAGCAGGCCCAGGAGCTTGCGGCGGTAGCCGTCGAAGACCCCCACCTCGGTGCTGGCGGCGACGAACACGCCGTGTTCGCCCAGCGGCCGCACGAAGGCACTCCGGGCCTCGGTGTCCGGGTTGGCGACCCGCTCGGACTCGCTGATGTCGTTGAACACCGCCGTCTCGCCGGTCACGTAGGTGTGCCAGGTCTCCGAGTCCTCCATCCCGGGACCGAAGGTGTCGGCCCCGTCGTAGAAGGCCACCAGGTTGTCGGTCGCGCTGACCGGCCGCAGGACGTTCTCGTCGTTGTCGAACAGGAAGATGCCGACCTCCGGGAGGTCCAGAACTTCCGTTGCGACGTCGACGACCACGTCACAGACCTCCCGTTCCGTCCCGGTCCCCAGGAGGTCCCGCGTGGCCTCGTACAGTGCGGTGAGCGTCTCCTCGCGCTCGCGGCGTTCGAGCGCGTCGATAGCGTGGCCGACAGTCTCGCCGAGCTCGTCCAGCACCGCCAGTTCCTGCTCGCCGAACGCCCCGGGTTCGTCGGCGTAGACCTCGACGACGCCGTACGTCCGGACGCCGAAGACGACCGGGACGGCTGCGACCGACTCGACCCCGGCCTCGAGGGCCTGCTCGCGCCACTCCGCGGCCTCCGGGTCGGCCTCGATGGACGCGACGACCTGTGTCTCCCCGGTCTCGATGGCTCGCAACCCCGGACTGCTCTCCGGGGTGACGTCCTCGGCGGGGAACGCCGAGTCGACGTACGCCTCGCCGACGTCTGTCCAGGCAGTCGGGACGAACCGTTCTCCCTCGCCGCGGAGCGCGACCGCGAACTGGTAGCGGCCGGCCTCGGCGAGGCGCTCGCAGACCGTCTCCTCGATTCTCTCGCGGGTGGTCGCGCCGACCAGCGCCTGGTCGACGTCGCGGACGACGGCGTTGAGGCGGTCGAGTTGCTCGAGTTCGTCGCGCTGTCGCGTGATCTTCTGCTCGCGCTCGCGGCGCCCGGTGACGTCCCGGCCGACGGCGACCACGCCGGCGAACTCGCTGCCCTCGGTGAGCCGCGACAGCCGGACGTCGGTCACGCGCCCCTCCTGTCCCGGGAAGTCCAGTTCGAGTTCGGTCCTGTACTCCTCGCGGCGTCCCGCAACCAGGTCCTCGTACGGATTGCTGCCCCCGCTCTCGCGGAGCTTCTCGAGGAGGCGGCTGCGCTGTCCCCGGAGTTCCCCAGGCGACGCGCCGTAGAGTTCCGCCAGGCGGCTGTTGACGGCCCTGAACCGCCCGTTCCCGTCGTAGACGGCGGCGGTGTCGAGCGTCGTCTCGACGACCTCCTCGTACCACTGGAGTTCCCACTCGCGTTCGCGGCGTTGCGTCTCGTGGACGGCCCGGCGGCGCTCCCCGTCGACGGCGCTCTCGACACGCCGGCGGACCAGCGCCGGGGGCGTCGCTGCCAGCGTCGACTGGACGACGTCGGTTGCGCCCGCCTCCAGGGCGGCGGTGACGAACTCGGCCCCCCGGTCGCCGGCGAACGCGAGGACAGGGACCCCCGGATCGGCCTCGCGCAACGCCGACAGGAGGTCGGGACTGATGGCGCTTGTACAGAGAACGCAGTCGGCACTCCCCGCGGTCAGACGCTCCCGGACGTCCCCGTCGGTCTGTGCGAGCGAAACCGAGGCCGTGTCGCCGGCAAAGCCCAGTTGCCGGGCCACGGTGGTCCGGTCGTCGGGCTCGTCGGCCACCACGAAGACGTCGAGTGTGGTCGTGCCTGTCGCCATTCCGCGTGGACACCCTCCTGACAGTCCGGAACCGGCGGCGGTGGACACCGGCCGCCGCCGTGGATGACTGTCCAGCTATCGACTTTTTTGACCGCCAGCAGGTAATGACTTTCGGGAGCCGTGGTCCGGTAAAACAGTTACAGCAATCAGTATATACCTCCGTGAAGAGACTCCCCACCCCGGGACTGCGACACTGCTCACGCGCGTAGAGCCGACGGTATTACGCGATAGACCGGTCGAGCCGTTCCTGTGCGCGGACGAGTGCTCTCTCGTCGTCCGCGCGAATGTAGGCACCGACGTCACGGAGCGCGCGGACGACGCGCTCGGCCTCCGACGGGTCGACGTCGCCGTCGAGGGCCTCGATCCGCTTGCGCCGTGTCCGGAGTGCCGAGAACGCCTCGGCGAGCCCGGGGCCGGAATCCTCGACGAGGCGCCGGACGTCGGAGACGTAGGCGTCGGCCCCGGCGGCGACGGCCAGCCCGCGGTCGGCCCGCAACACATCCGGGACCTCCTCGGGTGGGGGTCGTTCACCGGCGTCGGCCCCGTCGAGCAGCGACAGGAAGTACAGTTCCGCCGTCTCGTCGGCGCGTATCGACCGCGCGAGGGTCCTCCCGACCCGGCGAAGTTCCGCCGCCGCGAGGTACGTCCCCGAGAGCGGCTGCAACTCGCCGGCGTGGACGAAGCCGGCCTGTCGGGTGTACTCCGCGCCGGCCTCGGCGGCGCGCTCGGCGACCTCCCGGAGCGGGTCCTCCCCTACCGCGGCCCGCGCTGCCGACAGGTCGAGCGTCGCTGGCCCCGCGGTGTGCTCCGCGCGCTCCCCCACCCCGCGGCTGTGGACGCTGCCACACTCCGGGCACGCGACACTCCCCGTCTCGTAGTACGACCACCGCACCCCGCAGGACCGGCACTCCCGCTCGCCTCGGACTTTCATGCCTGTCTGTAGGCGCCAACTTATAATAAATGCGGGGAGTTTCGAGGGGCACAAAGACGAGACAAGAAGAGTTTCACCTGAGTGAAACGTATAGTCGTTACGCTTAAGTCCCTCCCCGTCATTCCTTCACATGACGCTTCGCTTGGAGGGCCGAAGCGTCAGCGGGGACCAATTCAGGGCGGCAA
>CAZUVE010000013.1:0-34515 GCA_964623735.1 uncultured Halobacteriales archaeon
GTGAACACGCACAGGAACGCCGCGTTCGCGTGCCGAACTCTCACAGTGATTGCTTCGAGTCATACTGTCGGCTATATACTGATTGATCTAAGTCATTACTGGATCGACCGCACGACAGCGTACGGTCGTACCGGGAAACAGTTACAGCAATCACTGTAAGCGCGTGAGCACTCTCGGCACCCCAGGGTGGGGAATATCTTCACGAAATTATAGCCGACAGTGTCAGTGCCGGATCGACCGTGTGTCGTCCGGTCGTACCGGGACACGGGGACAGCAATCACTATCACTCTCAACGAGCGAACCCTGTGCTGGGTGAGCGAAGCAGGGTGGGGTAGTTCACAGGAACGCGAACGCCCGGACCGAGGCGCCGCTGGTCTCCTGGTAGTTGATCGGCGGGTACAGGAAGTACGCCCGCCGGGAGTCTGCGCCGTCGAGTACCTCCCCGAGGTTGCGCAGTTCCTCGACCGGGAGGATGTCGTTTTCCAGCAGGGGGACGTGTGACTCGTCGGGCATGGTGTCGGTCGTGGCCGGGCCGTGGGCGTCGACCTCGCCGACCCACCCGCCCACGGAGGCGCCGTCGGTGCCGACCGCCTTCGGACCGAGCGAGGCCAGGTACTCCGCGGCGTCGGCCGTGAGGTAGGGGAACTCGAAGAGATACTCCGGGGTCCGGCCGTGGTACTGGTCCCAGCCGGTGTGGAGCATCACCACGTCCCCGGCCCCGATCTCGTCCTCGAAGGCCTCGAGTTCCGCGACCGTGATCTCGGCCTCGGGCTCTTTGGGCGTGAGATCGAGCACCACGCCCTCGCCCATGAACTTCTCGATGGGGAACTCCTCCAGGGTCTTGCCCTCGGGGATGAAGTGCAGCGGCGAGTCGGTGTGTGTGCCCGTGTGCGTGGACATCTCGACCATCTCCATGGTGAACCCGTCACGGGCCGCCCAGGCGGACTGCTCCAGGGTCACCGACGGCAGTGTCGGCCACACCGGCATGCTCTCGCTGACAGGGTTGCTCAGGTCGATCACCTCGTCCGGGGGCTGGAACATGGGGAGCGATTCAGTCCCGGACAATAAAAAGATTAAGTATAACTTGGCTCGCCGGGAGTTGCGTCTCATGGGACGACTCGAACCGAACTTCGAGGGCGAGACTGTTGTCGTGACGGGCTCGGCGTCGGGCATCGGCCGCGAGGTTGCCCGGCGGTTCGGCCGGGCCGGCGCGTCAGTCGTCGTCGCGGACATCGAGGAGGAACCGAAAGACGGCGACGTCCCCACCCACGAACTCATCGAGCGAGAGGGGGGCACCGCCGGATACGTCGAGACGGACGTCACCGACCGCGAGCAACTGGAGACGCTCGTCGAGGCCGCCCGCGACTTTGGCGGCGTCGACGTCATGATCAACAACGCCGGCCTCTTCATCGGGGGGTCGGTGCTCGAACTCACCCCCGAGGAGTTCGACCAGGTCCACGCGGTCAACGCCCGGGGTGCGTACTTCGGCACACAGGTCGCCGCACGCGACATGATCGAGCGCGACGACCCCGGGTGCGTCATCAACACCGCCTCGATCAGTTCCAGCCACGCGCAGTTCGGACAGGTCCAGTACGACTCCACGAAGGGCGCTATCCGGATGATTACCCGCGGCTCGGCGCTGGAACTCTCCGAGTACGGCATCAGGGTGAACGCGGTTGCGCCCGGCCAGATCGCGACGGAGTTCATCGAGGGCTGGACCGAGGAGGCGACCGAGAAGGCAGCCAGCGACGAACTGGTCAAGCCGGTGCCGCTGGGGCGGGCCGGCCGGCCCGCGGACCTCGCGGGGGCGTTTCTCTACCTCGCCAGCGAGGACGCCGGCTACGTCACCGGCGAGTTGCTGTACGTCGACGGCGGCTGGCAGGTCTTCTGACGGCCCGTCACGCCATGCGAGACGTTCGGTCGGCCGAACACTGATACCGCGGGCTTCCGTGCGGGCCGGTATGGCACACCTGGCAGTCGACCTGGGTGCAAACGGCGGGACGGCGTACCTCGGAGGGTTCGAGGGGGGCGTGACCGTCGCGGAGATCCACCGCTTCGACAACCGGCCCGGGGAACGGGACGGCAGGTACGTCTGGGAGGTCGGGCGCCTGCGCGACGAGATCCGGACCGCGATCCGGCGGGCCGACGGGCGGGCGGACCTCGACACCGTCGGGATCGACACCTGGGGGGTGGACTTCGGGCTCGTGCGCGACGGCGAGTTGCTCCGGCTCCCCTCCTCCTACATGGAGCCCTCGGTCGCCTCGACCCGCGAGGAGATCCTCGACGCCGTAGACAGACGGGAGATCTTCGAAACCACCGGAATCAACAACTGGAACACCCCGAACACGCTCTGGCAGTACCACCACCTCGTCACACGCGAACCCGACGTTCTCGACCGGGCCGACCGGCTCCTCATGATGCCGCAGTTGCTCTCTGCGCTCCTCGGGGGACGGCCGGCCGGGGAACTGACAATCGCCTCGACGACCCAGATGGTCGACACCCGGACCGGAACCTGGGCCGCGGGGCTGCTCGACGCGCTGGATCTCCCGACCGACCTGCTCCCCGACGTGGAGACACCGGGCGGGCGACTCGGGACGCTCCGGCCGGACCTCGCGGGGGACCTCGACAGCAGCCCCGCCCTCGTGTTGCCGGCCAGCCACGACACCGCGTCGGCGGTCGCGGGGCTGCCCCTCGACGACGACGGCCGTGCCTTCCTCAGCACCGGAACGTGGTTGCTCGCGGGCGTCGAACTGCCCGAGCCGAAGATCGACGACGACGCCTTCGCGGCCGGCGCCTCGAACGAACTCGGGGCGGGCGGGCGGACGCGCTTCCTGAAGAACGTCACCGGATTCTTCCTGCTGGAGGAGTGCCGGGTCGCCTGGGAGGACGCCGGCCAGTCAGTCGGGTACGCTGAACTGATCGAGGGAGCCCGCGACGCCGACCCCCTCGGTCCGCTGGTCGACCCCGACGCCGACCTCTTCGACATCGGGAGCGACATGCCGGCGACGATCCGAGAGTTCTGCACCCGGACCGACCAGCGCCCGCCCCGGGACCGCGGCGCGGTGGTGCGGACGATCCTGGAGAGTCTGGCCGCGAAGGCCGCGCTGGTCGTCGAGCAGATACTGGAGGCGGCCGGCACCGACACGGACCGCCTCCACCTCGGCGGCGGCGGCGTCCACAACGACCTGTTCTGCGGGATGCTCGCGTCCGCGCTCGACAGGCGGGTGCTCGCGGGACCGGCCGAGGCAACGGCGGTCGGCAACCTCACGACACAGGCCATCGCCGCCGGGTCGGTCACGGACCTCGCGGCCGGCCGGCGCCAGATCGCCGACGCGCTCCCGCCGACGACCTACGAACCCGAGCGGACCGGCGAGTGGGCCGACGCGAGGGCACGGATGCGTGATCTGGTCGAGGCGGACCTCGAGTGACCGCCCTTTATATTGGACGCCCGATAGGGGCGACCATGGCGAGTGCCGAAGGCACGGCAGCCACGGCGGACGACGTTCCGCTGATCGAGATGCGCGGCATCGAGAAGCGGTTCGGGCAGGTCGTCGCCCTCGACGGCGTCGACCTCAGGCTGGAGTCGGGCGAGATCCTGGCACTGGTGGGCGACAACGGATCGGGGAAGTCGACGCTGATCAAGACGCTCGTCGGGTTCCACCAGCCCGACGCGGGGACCATCTCCGTCCGCGGGGAGCAACGCGACATCTCCAGCCCGAAGGCCGCCCGCGCGCACGGCATCTCGACGGTCTACCAGGACCTCGCGCTGGTGGATACGCTCTCGGTCGCGACCAACATGTTCCTCGGCCGGACGCCCGTCACGCGCCTGGGCTTCCTGCCCCGTGTGAACTGGGGGCGGATGAACGAGGAGGCCGAGGAGATCCTCCGGACCCGGCTGAACATCGACATCGACGCCACGAAGCAGGTCGAGTACCTCTCCGGCGGGGAGCGCCAGGCGGTCGCAATCGGCCGGGCGCTGGTCACCGACCCCGACATCGTCGTCATGGACGAACCGATGTCGGCGCTCTCGACCGACTCCAAGGGCCGGGTGCGCGACCTCGTCCGGACGCTCAACGACGAGGGTGTGACCGTCCTGCTGATCAGCCACAGTCTCGACGAAGTCTTCTCCCTCGCCGACCGCGTCACCGTCCTCGACAACGGCCGCCTCGTCGGCACTGTCGAGACCAACCGTGTCTCCAAGGACGAGGTCGTCGGGATGATCGTCGGCGGCGAGATGCCCGCCGGCTACGACGAGTGACTGCCGTCTGTCCCGGGTTCGCCCGCCGGGTCCCAACAGTTAGGGCAGTGATTTATATCCGCCCCGCAGGCAATATTTGCCATGCCATCCGAGAACCAGGGTAACGGGATCAGGCGGCGCAAGTATATCTCGGCTGTCGGAGTCGGCGTGACCGCCGTACTCGCGGGCTGTGGCGGTGACGGGGGTGGCGGCGGAGACAGCGGCGACGGCGGCGACGGCGGCGACGGCAGCGACGGCGGCGACGGCGGCGACGGCAGCGACGGCGGCGACGGGATGTCCGACGAGGCGACGGCGACGGAGGCAGCCGACAGCGGGTACACCTTCGGGTTCCCCGTCAACAACCTCGGGAGTTCCTGGAAGCGGGTGTTCAAGCGAACGTCGGAAATCTACGCCCAGGAGTCCGACCACGACATCGAACTCATGATCACCGACGCGGAGTTCGAGGCGACAAAGCAGATCGACCAGATCCGGAGTATGCTCAACCAGGGGATCGACGCGATGTTGTTGAACTCCGCGGCGTCGGACGCGCTCGCGGGCATCGCCGACGAGGTGGCGAGCCAGGGCGTCCCGGTCTACAGCGCCGACGCCACCGCGACGACCTCCTCGATCGAACTGTTCACCGGCTTCGGGAGCGTCCGCGGCGGCCGCCGGGCTGGCGAGCAGCTCATCGAGGCGATGCAGCCCGAGGGGGGCAACATCTACGCGCTCATGGGCGACCCGGCCGTCGAGACAATCGCGCTCCGCAAGCAGGGACTCGACGAGGCGGTTGCAGCGGCCGACAACGTCGAACTCGTCGGGAGCGGCCCGGGGAAGTTCAGCCGCGACGAGACCGCGACGACCCTGGACGCGTTCATGCAGCAGGAACAGGTCGACGCCATCTTCTCGACGTGGGGTGGGGCCGCCCTCTCGGCGGTGACGGTCCTGGAGCGGCGCGACATGCTGGCGCCGAAAGGCGAGGAGGGACACGTGCCGATCGTCCCGATCGACGGGTTCCCGGACGTCCTCGAGAACATCCGCGAGGGGTTCATCGACGCGGCGCTCCAGCAGCCGATGCCCGCCTACGGCCCCCTGTCGTTCGAACTGATGGTCCAGCACCTGGACAGCGGCGGCTACCAGGGGCCGTCCGCGGGTCAGGAACTGACCACAGACGACCTGCAGCTACAGGACGTCGAGTTCAACGGGATCCGGCCGTTCTCCGAGTCGTTCTGGGCTCCCGCGAGCGCGACAACCTTCGAGTCCGACGGCGAGTCGCTGCACCCGTGGATGAAACCACGGGCCGTCATGATAACGGAGGACAACGTCGACGCCGGCTTCCTCTGGGGGAACTACGCGAACAGGATCCTGTAGGCAGCCCACACTCCCGCACTCATGACGACGTCGCTGTTTCCGACGGCCGGCGGTACCGAGGAGAGCGCGAACAGACTCCTGCTGTGGCTGCTGGACAACCTGATCTGGCCGATCGTTCTGCTGGCTTTCGTCGTGTTCTCGTTGCTGTTGCCCGGCGTGTTCAGTTCGGCACAGAACATCCAGTTCCTGCTGTTCTCGAGTGCGGCGCTCGGGATGCTGGTGCTCGCGGAGTCGCTGTGCCTGCTGAGCGGCAACTTCGACCTCTCGATCGGGTCGATCGCCGGCTTCTCCGCGATGTTCACTGCGCTCGTTCTCAACCAGTGGTTCCCGGGCGTACCGGGGGTGGTCGGGGTCGTGGTGATCCTCCTCGTCGGCGCGCTCATCGGACTCGGCAACGGGGTCGCGATCGGGTACTTCGGGATCAACCCATTCCTGCAGACGCTCGCCTTCTTCATCATCTTCCGGGGCGCGATTGTCATCCTCTCGTCGCTGTCCGTTGCCCCACTGCCCGGGTCGTACACGTTCCTGGGCGGGGCGACAGTCTCCGCGGTGCCCGGGCTGGGTGCGCTGGGCCCGCTGAGCAACGTCCCGGTGGCGATATTCGTCCTCCTGGGGCTGTACGCGGTCGCCTGGTACGTCCTCAACCACACGCGGTTCGGCGTGGCGGTCTACGCGGTCGGCGGTGACGCGACCTCCGCGAAGGAGGCCGGCATCCCGACCGAGCGGGTCGTCGTCGCGGTGTTCGTCATCTCGGGCGCGCTCAGCGCGCTGTCGGGCCTACTGTTCACCGGTTACCTCAGGGCGGCGACGCCGACACTCGCCCGGGGAGACCTCTTTCCGGCCTTCGCAGCGGCCGTGATCGGCGGCATCAGCCTCTTTGGCGGCCGCGGGGACATCACGAACGCCTTCGGTGGACTGATGCTCATCTCGATGATCCAGATCGGCCTGGTCCAGATGGGCGTCGACGCCGAGCAGATCCAGTTCGTCAACGGGGTGGTCCTGCTGGCGGCGATCTACCTCTACGCCGCCGAGTCGCGGCTCCGGGCCCGCCTGCTCTCGGCGTGACCGCTACGACGCCGTCCCCGTGTCACAAAGTATAACAGAGGGGGACGCAACGGAGCACCTGTCACATGAGCACCGACGTGCTGGCGGCAGAACGCGAACGGATCAGTGAACTGGGTCGACAGATGCTGGAACTCGGGCTCACGCGGGGAAGCGGGGGCAACCTCAGCCAGCGCGGGGAGGGCGGCCGGATCGCCGTCAGCCCGACGCGGGTCCCCTACCAGGAGATCACGCCCGGGGCAGTCCCGGTAGTCACCCTCGACGGCGAGCAGGTCGCCGGCGAGTACCCCCCCTCCAGCGAGTCCCCGATGCACCGGCTGATCTACCAGCACCGCGAGGACGTCGGCGGCGTCGTTCACACCCACTCGCCGTTCGCGAGCACCTTCGCGACGCTCGGCACGGAGATTCCGCCCTCCCACTACCTGATCGCGATGGCGGGCAAGACGGTCCCGGTCGCCGGGTTCGCACAGCCGGGGTCGGAGGAACTCGGGCGGCTGGCCGTCGAGGCGCTGGGCGACGACCACCACGCGTGTCTCCTGAAACACCACGGCGTGATGGCGCTGGGAGCCGACGCCGAGCAGGCCCTCGAGACGGCGCAGATGGTCGAGTTCTGTGCCCGGATCCACTTCCAGGCGCTGGCGATCGGCGAGCCGCCGACCCTCGAGGAGGAGGCCCTCGAGACACTGATCGAGGGGTTCGACGAGTACCGCGAGGTGATCTGACCGGCGGGATGCTCCCGGCCCTGGTCGTCGCGGACGACCTGACCGGCGCCTGCGACACGGGACACGAGTTCGCCGCGCGCGGATACGGGACGCGGGTCGCCCTGGCCCCCCCGGGCGACCCGGACGGGGCAGACGTGCTGGTCGTGGACACGGACAGCCGTTACACACCGGCCGAAGCGGCCGCCGAGTCGGTCCGGGCGGCTGTCGGCGCCCACCGGGCGGCGACCGTCTACAAGAAGGTCGACTCGACGCTCCGCGGGAACGTCGCCAGCGAGGTCGACGCCGCCCTCTCGGCGGTCATAGAGCGGCGTCGGGCCGACGGGGACGCCGGCGGCGCGGTCGGGGGATTCGCCGTCGTTGCACCCGCCTCGCCCGCGACCGGCCGGACGACGGCCTGCGGGTACCACCTCGTGGATGGGAGCCTGGTCACCGAGACCGATCCCGGACGCGATCCGGAGAAGGGGCCCGCGAGCGCGTCACTGCCGGACCTGTTCGCCGATGTCTCCCTGCCCGTCCACCACCTCGGGATCGACGCCGTGGCGAGCGGACCGGCCGCCGTCGCGGAGGCGCTCCGCGTACAGGCCGGCGAAGCACGGATCGTCACGGCCGACGCGACCCACGAGGCCCACCTGTCGGCACTCGCGGCCGGGACTGGCCGGGTCGACGAACCCGCGGTCTCAGTCGGGAGCGCCGGGCTCGCCGGACGCGTGGCGGTGCCCGGCGAACCCGGGGACGGGCCGCCCGACGTCTCGCCGCCCGCGGGCGCGGACAGCGTTCTCGGCGTCGCCGGGAGCGTCGCGCCACAGACGCTCGCGGCGCTTGCGGCTGTTCCGGACGCCGCGGTGGTCGCACTCGATCCCGAGGCGGCAGTCGCGGATCCGGACGGGACCACCCGCCGGGCCGCCGAGCGCGGCCGAGAGACACTCGAGCGCGAGGGACGGGCGGTTCTGACGGCGGCGACGGATCGCTCGGCGGTCGACCGGGCAGTGTCGGCCGGGCGAACAGAGGGGCTGTCGTCGCGCGAAACCCGCGACCGCGTCGCCGCGGCACTGGCGGGAGCTGCCGCGGACATCGCCAGGGCGGGCCAGCCGGCCGGCCTGTTTCTCACGGGCGGCGACACGGCTGTCGCGGTCCTCGACGCGCTCGGGGCCGACGCGATCGCGCTGTCCGGCGAGGCCGTCGAGGCCGGCGTCCCGCTCGGCGCGGTCGCGGGCGGGACCGCGGACGGAACGGCACTGATCACGAAGGCTGGCGCGTTCGGCGGCCCGGAGACAGTCGTTAACTGTCTCGACTGTCTACGGGAGCTATGAGCGAGTCGAGGCAATCGCGGCCGCTGGTCGGGGTCACGATGGGCGATCCGGCCGGTATCGGCCCGGAAGTGATCGTGAAGGGTCACCGGGAGGCGAGCGAGCACGCGAGGGTCGTCGTGGTCGGCGACGCGGACGTCCTCAGTGCGGCGGTCGATCTCTGCGGGCTCGACCTCGAGGTCCGGTCCGCAGGGGAGTCCGCCGGCGCGACGGACGACCCGGCGATTGTCGACGTCCTCGACCTCGACCGGATCGACGCGGGGACCCTGGAGCGGGGCGTCGTCGAGGAGTCGTACGGCCGGGCGAGCCTCGCGTACGTCGAGCGCGCGATCGACCTCGCAATCGAGGGTGAGATCGCCGCCATGGCGACGGCGCCGATCAACAAGCAGTCGACAGGGCTGGCCGGCAGCGACCACGCCGGCCACACCGGGTTGCTTGCCGAACGCACCGGGACGGACCGCTACTCGATGCTGCTGATCGAGGACCCGCTGCGGGTGAGCCACGTCAGCACGCACGTCCCGCTGCCGGAGGCCTGCGACCTCGTCACCGAGGAGAGCGTCCTGGAGACGATCCGGGTGACCGACAGTGCCCTGCGGGAACTCGGAATCGCCGACCCGACGGTGGCCGTGGCGGGGCTGAACCCCCACGCCGGCGACGGGGGCCTCCTGGGTGACACCGACAGCGAGGCCATCGCGCCGGCCGTCGAGCGTGCCCGGTCGGAGGGGATCGACGCCGCCGGCCCCGAGTCCCCCGACACCGTCTACGTCCAGGCCGCCGGCGGCGCCTACGACTGTGTCGTCTCCATGTACCACGACCAGGGCCACATCCCGATCAAGATGCTCGGCTTCGCGGGCGGTGAGGCCGTCAGCGGGGTGAACGTCACCATCGGGCTGCCGATTGTCCGCACCAGCGTCGACCACGGCACGGCCTTCGACATCGCCGGCGAGGGTGTCGCCTCCGCGACGAGCCTCGTCGAGGCCGTCGAGGTCGCCGCGGAGATGGCGGCGACGCGTACCGACAACGCAGCCGCCGACCCGGGATCGGGGACCGCCGCGGAACAGCCGGGGGTGGACGGGGAACCATGACCGTCGAGTTTCCAGACGCCGGCGCGCTCCGGACCGCGAGCGACGTGAGCCTCGACGACTACCCGCGTTTCGCCACGGCCCGCCGGCACCGCAGCCTCGACCACGTCGAGGACGTCGCGGCCGCTGCGCGGGAGGCGGTGGACGCCCTCCCGCTGGGCGGACTCCCGCGCGGCGCGGAGGTCGCAGTCACCGCGGGGAGCCGGGGCATCGGGGACATGCCGGCTGTCACGGCCGCGGTCGTCGAGGACCTCAAGTACCGCGGGCTGGAGCCGTTTGTCCTGCCGGCGATGGGGAGCCACGGCGGCGCGACCGCCGAGGGCCAGCGCGAGACCCTGGAGGCGCTGGGGTTCACCGAGACGACGATGGGCTGCGAGATCCGCTCGTCGATGGCCGTCCGGGCCGTCGGCGAGGACGCGATGGGCCGGTCGGTCTACGTCGCCGAGGACGCCCTCGCGGCGGACGCGGTGGTCCTCGCCAACCGCGTGAAGCCACACACCGACTTCTCGGGACCCGTCGAGAGCGGCCTCTGCAAGATGGCGGTGGTCGGCCTCGGGAAACACCGCGGCGCGGAGTCGCTGCACAACGCCGGACTGGCAGCCGACTTCGACGAGGTGATCGTGGACCGGACCCGCGTGGTCCTCGAGGCGGCCGACGTCGTCGGCGGGATCGCCCTCGTCGAGGACGCACACGAACGGGCGACGGTGATCGAGGGTATCCCTGCCGGCGCCATTCTCGACCGCGAGCCCGACCTCCTGGAGCGGGCCTACGAGGAGTTGCCGACACTCCCGGTCGACGACCTCGACCTGTTGATCGTCGACGAACTCGGCAAGGACATCTCCGGCACGGGGATGGACACCAACGTCCTCGGGCGCTACCGGTTCTACGGGGAGAGAGAGCCCGAGACCCCGGAGATCACCCGCGTCTACGTCAGGTCCGTGACCGACGCCTCGCACGGGAACGCGCTGGGCGTCGGCCTCGCAGACTTCGCCCGGCGCGACCTCGTGGAGGCCATCGACTTCGAGGACACGTACGTCAACATCGCCACCAGCGGCGAGCCCGAGCGCTCGAAGATCCCCTTCGTCGTGCCGGACGACCGGACCGCGCTGACGGTCATCCCCTCGACGCTCGGGCTGGCCGACCTCTCGGAGGTACGCGCCGCGCGGATTCCGAACACGCTCGATCCCGACGACCTCGTCGTCTCCGAGCCGGTCGCGCACGAACTCGAGGACAGGGGTGACGTCACCGTCGGCCCGCTGGAGCCTCTCGCAATCGAGGACGGACGCCTCCCGCCGGCGCCCTATCCCGACAGCCGACACTGACGGCTGTGCTCCTCGATTGCCCGCAGGGACGTGTCTCGCCGTTCGGATCGGCCGGTGTCCGGGGTCAGCCGATCGGCGTCGCCCGGGCCCGGCCCAGGAGGTACGCGGCCGAGGAGAGGACGTTCACGCCCGGGACCGCGGCGAGCGCCGTCCAGAACAGCGGACCGCCGTTCCAGTCGGTGTGCGTACGGCGGTGCCAGGCGTCGACGTACGTCGCGGCCGGCAGGCCGACGAGATTTGCGAGTAGCCAGACCGCGACGACCGGCACCGTGGAGACGCCGCCCAGCCCTGCGGCCGCCAGCAGGAAGACGAGAAGGTTCACCCCCAGTCCCGCCTCGACGCCGTAGACGCCGAGCGGGGACCCGCGGGGACCCTCGCCGGGCACGACCGGAACGTAGTGGCCGTCCTCGACCCCGAGGAGGACCGACTCGCCGTGGAGGTCAGCGAAGCGACCGGCCGGGATGCCCTTGAGTGCGAGCAGCCGCCCCAGGCGGTCGTCGGTCGGGTCGACGCCGAACTCGAAGTAGACGACCGCCGGTTCGTCGTCGACATCGAGTGACAGCGCGAGCGCCTCCTCCGACCGGATCTCGACCGGGTACGTCTCCGGGACTGCGGTCGCCGGGACCCGCTCGACGTCTACCGCCCGCCCCCGCACAGATCCCGACGCCGCACCCGTGGGGAGGGCCGCCTCGACCTCCAGGAACGACTCGGCGGCTCGGTCGACGTCCCCGGCGCCGGTCGAGGTGGTGTCCGCGGCCCCGTCGCCCGTGGTCGCTCCCTCCCCGGACGTGACTGCGGACTCGATCTCCTCTGTCTCCTCGGTCACGCGAGGGGGTTCGCCCGGCCCGCAACTAAACGTGTTGCCGGTCGTACTCCAGCCGTACGCCCGCGAGCAGGACCCCCGGATCGAGTCCCTCGGCAGGGCAGAGCCGGCAGTCTCAGACTGAGGTGAGCAGCAGGGCGAGACAGACCGCGCTGAGTGCCAGACCACCCACAATCTCGAGGGGCCCTCGCCACTCGTAGTAACTCTCGAGATCCTCTTCACTCCGGTCGGAGATCACGAACGTGTCGACTCCCTCCTCGCGGGTGACCGCGAGCAGGTCCTCCTGGCTCCCCGTTGTCCCCGCCGCGTCCCGCTGGACTGCACTCCCGAGGAGGTAGACGTCGCTCCCGGCGGGGAGGATACGCTGGGTGTAGCGCCGGCGCCTGTCGGTGAACCCGATCGCCTCGCTCGTTGCGAGATCGGTCAGCGCGTCCACGGGATCCGCAAAGACACTGGCGTCGTCGAACTGGCTGTCGTGGCTCTCGATGAACTCCCCGACCTCCGGGGGCGGCGAGTGCCCGCGGTCGACGGTGATCCGGCGCGTGTTCGCATCGGAGATCTCGAACGTCGGTTCCCCCCCGTCGGCCCTGACGAGGACCCGTCCGGTTCCGTCGTCCAGGCGGAAGGGCACTGACTGCGCCCCTCTCGCCACAGTCTCCCAGTCGTGATCGTCGTCGTCGGGGTCCTTGCGCCACTCTTCGACCTCCCAGTCGACGTGGAGGCACTCCTCGTCGGTGAAGGGCGCCTCGATTGTCCCGTCGTCGGGCTCTGCGACCCCCTCCAGTTCGGTGCGGCCGACCGCGATCGAGCGCACCTTCTCTGTCGGGGTGTCCTCGATGAGCCGCTTGGTCTGCCACTTCCCGAAGCCGTCGTAGATCAGGTAGAGTCCGAGAAAGAAGCCGACAACCAGCGCCAGAAGCGAGTCGCCGTCGGAACTCGCCAGCAGTACCCCGCCGGTCATGCTCTCGCGCTGTCGAACGCCTCGCCGACGTCGACGTCCTCGGTCTCTTCGGGGGAGGCCCGGAAGAGCTCCCGCTCCTCGAAGCCGAACTGGCGGGCGAAGACGACGTAGGGGAACTGCGCGATGCGGGTGTTGTGCTGAGTGACAGCCTCGTTGTAGAACTCCCGGCGGTCGGCAATCTGGCCCTCGAGTTCGCTGACACGCGTCTGGAACTGTGTCATGTTCTCCTGGGATCGCAACTCGGGGTAGGCCTCGGCGCGAGCCTCGAAGTCCATCAGCGCCTGCCGGACCTGCTGATCCGCCTCGGCCTGCTCTCCTGGCGTCTCCGCCTTCGCGGCCGCCTCGCGGGCCTCGGTCAACCCCGTCAACACCCGCTCTTCCTGTTCCATGAACTCGCTGGCAGCGTCGACGAGTTTCCGTAGCTCGTCCTGGCGCTGTTTCAGGAGGACGTCGATGTTCTGCTTTGCCTGGTCGACCCGTTCCCGGAGGCTTACCAGCTGGTTGTAGACACTGACCGTGTAGGCCACCAAGAGCACGAGCACCACGAGCGCCACGAACCCGCCGACAACGAACAGGACCATGGCATACGGTGGATTTGTCAGTAGTTTATTTGTTACGGTGGACCGGCCGTCGACGGGGTCCCCGATAGGTATTCGCCGGGTCGCGACGCGGCGAATGTTGTTACCCGTTCCGTCGACCAGTGTACAGCCGACAGTCTCACTCGACGCCGCCGGTCCCGCTGTCGGCCTCCGGCAGGTCGTACGGTTCGGGGTCCAGCCCGAGTTCTTCGAGGGCTGTCTGCATGTGTTCGTCCTCGGCGTACTGGGCACCCTCGTCCGTGCGGACGCGCTGGGCCGTCGCCAGTACCTCTCCCCGGCGGTCGTCCGGCATGTCGTACTTGTCCGCCGAGAGTTCGATTATGAGGCCGTTGTTGTCGCGGGTGTACAGCGAGTGGAAGATACCCCGGTCGAAGACACTGTAGTCCTTGTCCGCCTCGTCGAGGGCCGCCATCACGTCCTCGTAGCGCTCGGGGTCGACGCTGAAACAGAGGTGGTGGACACCACCGACCCCCGGCCGGACGCCGCGGGCCGACTGGCGGTCGCCGTTGACGAAGACCGTCAGGACGCGGCCGTCGCCGGTGTCGAAAAACAGGTGTGTCTGGTCGGGGTCGTCGAGGTTCGGCTGGCGCAACACGAGCGGCATCCCCAGCAGGTCGCGGTAGAATCCGATCGTGTCGGCGGCGTTGCTTCCCCAGATGGTGGCGTGGTCGGTGCCTGTCGTGTGGAACGGGCTGTCGGGCCGGTCGGCCGTCACAGGTTCGTTGCTCACGTCTCACATAGTCGCTCTGGGGGCATATACCTGCCGAGTCCCGTGATGACCCGCGACACACCCGACACGGGAGTTTTGTGTCTCCGGCCCGGAAATCAGGTATGCGCTTTCGGGGCCGTCCGGTTCTCCAGACACTCGCGGCCATCGGCGTCGTCTTCCTCGTCCAGCAGGTGACGGGGCTGCTCGGCGGTCTCCAGTACGTGCTGTTCGTCCTGGACGCGACAGTCGCCGTGCGCCCGTGGGCCGCCGTGACACACGTCTACGCCCACGCGAGCGTGGGCCACCTGCTCGCGAACGTCGTCGCGCTCGCGCTCGGCGGGCCGCTGGTCGCCCGGCGGACCTCGACGCTCCGGTTCCACGCCTTCTTCGTGACGACCGGCGTCCTCGCGGGCCTCGCGGAGGTGTTCCTGGGCGCGTTCGCGGGCCCGCCGTCGGGTGTCGTTGGCGCCAGCGGCGCCATCTTCGGGCTCTTCGGGTACCTGCTGACCGGCAACCCGGTCGCCGCGGGTCTGCTCGACCGGCTGAACCTCTCCTCGCGTGCGCAACTGGCCCTGTTCGCCGCCGTGGCCGTGCTAGTCACGCTGGCGACGGCCTCGCCGCGCGCAGCCCTGATCGGTCACGGGGTCGGGTTCGGCCTCGGGCTGGTCGCCGGCCGCTCGCGGGTGCTCGACGTGCGATCCCGGCGACGGACTGCGCCCGGGGTCGAAACAGGCCGGTGACCGGCTCCGAACCCCAACCCGGGAACCGACGCGCGGTGCAGTTCCAGCCCCCGCCTGTCGACGGAGAGCGCGTCTCCGCGCCCGGTCCGACGGTCCAGACCGGGAGACAGCTCCAGGGGTCCGGACGGGGTCACACACCGTCGATTGCGAGAGGCAGGTCCCCGTGCGTGTAGCCGTCGCGGCGGCCGTCGGGGCGGAGCCAGTAGACGACGGCGGGTTCGTGACCGGGGTGGGGCTGCTCGGCGGCCACGGCGTTCCACTCGTCGTCGCGGAACGAGGAGCAGTCGACGAAGATGACAGCCTCCTCGTGGGCGGCGAGCTGGTCGCCACGCTTGCCGTCGACGGTCTCCCGGAGGGCGGCTGCGGGGGTTCCCGCGCGGCGGCGCGTCGGGGGTTCGGGCCGGGTCACCTCGACGAGTGTGTCGGGACTGTGGACCTGGAAATCCAGCGCGTGCCCGGAGTCCAGGGCTACCTCCGGAGTGAACCCGTACCCCGAGTCCGACAGCAGTTTGGCGGCGTTGAACTCCCCCATCGTCGCCCGCATCCGGACGAGGTCCATGCGCTCGCTGGTTCCGAGTTTCGAGGCCATCGTGTACCGGAAGTCGTCGAGGCGGCCGGTCGACAGCACCGTCTCGTAGAACGCGAGCGCCTCCTCGCGGCCCGAGTCGGGAAAGCCGGCGGCGTGGTCGCGGAAGAACGTGCGGGTCGTCTCGCGGCCGTCCTTCGAGAAGAACACGGGGAGGAAAAACCACGAGACGTACTCGTAGTCGGCGAGCCAGGGGTCTGTCTCCCCGAGCGTCGCCAGCAACTCCCGCTGGGCCCACCGCGCTATCGGGTAGGGGGCCTCCCCGAAGGTGCACTTGTCCGTCCGCCAGAAGACCTCAGGGGTCTCCGTGTTGCCGAGCCAGAAGGCGTCCCCCGCTCCGTCTCCCGCTCCCGCGCCCTCGCTGTCGACCGACCAGGCGAACAGGGCGAGGTCGCCGTTGTCCATCTCGAGACGCCGGGCCTCGTAGCCCGACGGGGGCGCGAACCAGGGCGTCCCAATGCTGGCGCCGAAGCGCGCGTCCAGGGGTCGGTGTATGTCGTGCTCGACGCGCGCGTCGTCCCAGGACTCGTGTGCTCGACGGAACCGGACCGGACCTGCCACACCTGCTCTTACGCGTTCCAGCGTATAACTGTCTGACGTCCCGAACCGAAGGGCCACTCACACTGATTGCTGCAAGTCAGTGCCGGATCGACCGCACGACGTCGTGCCGGTGAACAGTTACAGCAATCAGTGTCAAACGGCTGTTTGAGTCTACGCCAGTCACAAGGGGTTCTCCCGCGCACAGTCAGACATGGCACGAACCGCAGTCACGGTCGCCGTCCTCGCGCTGGTCGCCGGATCCGTCCTCGGGGCCGGCGCGGCACTGACCGCAGTCGGCCCCGCGGCGCCGGGGACCCCGACCGGGGACACGACCGCCGGAGCACACGACACCGGCAGCGACGACGGAGCGACGAACACGCAGGACACGACGTCCGGAACGGCGGGGGTCGGTCTCGACACCTTCGAGAACGGGTCGGCCTTCGAGGCGTACGTCCGCCAGGGGAACCTGCTTGCAGACGCCCGCGGACGCGCGACACGGTTCGCCGGCACCGACGACGTGACCACCGAGCAGGACGTGGCGGTCGCAGAGACCGCCGACGCGCCTGCCGGGGGCGACGGGGGCGGTGACGGCGACCCGAGCGCGCCCTCCCGGGTCGCGAACACGAACGTCCAGGTCGCCGGACTCGACGAACCCGACGTGGTCAAAACCGACGGCCGGCACTTCTACTACGCGCCACACGACCGACTGCCCGGCCCGCAGCCCCTCGAGGCCGACGGGATCAGTGCCGACGACGTCGAGCGCGCCCTCGTCCGCGCCGACGCCGAGACCCACGTCGTCGACGCGAGCGATCCGGCCGCCCCCGAGGCGGTCGCAGACATCGACACGACCGGGAAACTCCTCCAGACCGGCGAGACACTCGTCGTCCTCGGGAGTGACCGCGTTGCGGGTTACGACGTGAGCGACGCCGCCGATCCCACTGGAGTGTGGGCGAGGCCGCTGAACGGCTCGCTGGTGACCGCCCGCGAACGGAACGGTACGCTGTACGTCGTGACCCGGACGCCGGCCGATCCCGGCGCGTGTCCCGTCGAACCGCTCGACGGTCACCCGGTCGCCTGCGAGGATGTCTACCGGCCGGACACGCAGGTCCCGGTCGACGCGACGTACTCCGCGTTCGCGCTCGACGCGGAGAGCGGCGACGTGCAAGACTCTGTGAGTTTCGTCGGCGCGGCCCGCAACTCCGTCGTCTACGTCTCGGAGGACGCGCTGTACGTCACGTACACGAAGCCGTCGAACCGCGCTGCAGTCACCGCCGAGTTCCTCCGCGAGGAGTTCGACCGGACGTCCGCCCACCTCCAGAACCGCGTCGCCGAGATCCAGTCCTACGACATCACGCCCGCCTCGAAGGAACGGGAGATCCGCCGTGCGTTCGACCGGTGGGTCGCGACGCTGCCCGCCGAGGAGCGCGAGTCCGTCCGGGAGTCCGTCCGGGAGGGGCTCTCGGAGTACGTCGGCGCCCACCAGCGCGACCTGGCTCGGACTGGCGTCGTCCGCGTCGACGCGACCGGCGGGTCGCTGGACGTGGCGGCGACCGGGACCGTCCCCGGCCGGCCGCTGAACCAGTTCTCGGTGGACCAGCACGACGGGTCGCTGCGGATCGCGACCACGATCCCCGGCCTCGGCTCGGCTGACAGCGAGAACGATCTCTACACCCTCGACAGCGAGACCCTCGAGCCCCGCGGGAACGTGACGGGCATGGGCGTGACCGAACGGGTCTACTCGGTCCGGTACGTCGGCGACACCGCCTACGTGGTCACGTTCCGTCGGATCGACCCCTTCCACGTGGTCGACCTCTCGGATCCCGAGAACCCCGAGGAACTGGGCGAACTGAAACTGCCCGGGTTCTCCTCGTACCTCCACCCCGTCGACGACGACCACGTTCTCGGGATCGGCGAGGAAGAGGGGAGGGTCAAGACGGTCCTGTTCGACGTGAGCGACCCTGCCGATCCCGAGATTGCGGACTCGCGGGTTCTCGACCGGCGCTTCTCGGCCGTCGCCGAGACCCACCACGCGTTCCTGATGGACCGAAGACACGGGGTGTTCGTCCTGCCAGCCGGCGAGCGCAGCCTCGTGATGGACTACACCGGCGGCTCCCTGGACGTCGAAACGACTGTCCGAACCGACGACCCTGCCACCCGCGCCCGCTACGTCGACGACTACCTGTACGTCTTCGCCGGTGATTCCGTCGCCGTCGTCGACGAGACCGACTGGGAACGGACGGAGACACTCCGCCTCGGCGGGTAGTCCGGCGGGCGACCGCCCGTTCCTGTCGGAAGTGCAACCGTTACATTGATAACACACAGACTCCAACTGTGGGTGTGGTAAACAATGTCGATGGGCGCATACGACGAAGAGGAACACGAACGCCGTGAGCGGAAGAACAGCGCAGTCGACGCGAGTTTCGACGACGAGCGAAGCGAGTACAGGGGCAGCGTGGAGTTCGAGTCCGCGGAGTCGGCGGACGAACTCCTCGACCAGTTCAAGGAGATTCAGTCCGACTGATTCCAGCGGAGAAACACGAGCGACAGTCCGGTGACGCCTGTCACCGCTACGACGTGTCCCACGACAGCCGCCAGGAGCACCGGCCGGCCCAGCAGGAAGGGGACGAACGCGAGTTGCACCAGCCCGAACCCGAACGTCTCCACGTCCGCGCGGCGGAGCGCCTGCCGGGTGTCGGCGTCGAACCGGTAGCGGGCCGACCGCCACAGCGCCGCGACGCTCGCCCACCAGCCCGTCCCGATGCGGTAGCAGACGTCCCACAGCACCAGCAGCGTCAGGTACACCACCAGCACGGGTGGGTCGGGGCCGAACAGCGTCTCGACCAGTGACGGGTCCGTGGTCTGTGGGTCCCAGACGAACAGGTGGGTCACCAGGGCGACGAACGCGAGCAGCCCGAGCACCACCTCGACGCTCGACCCGAACAGGAGCCGGTGGTAGGCCTCCGGGACGTCCTCGCCGCGGGTGAGCTGTGCGATGCGGAGCATCTCTGCGCTGCCGACGGTCGCGACGGCGACGGCGACGGTCCCCGCGACGGCGGCCTGCGGGAGGCCGTAAATCCAGGCGAGTACGAGGATGGCAGCCTCGAATCCGAGAAGCTGGATCCCCAGGGCCGCCCGGCGGCTGACCGAAATGCCCGGCAGGGCGCCGATGATGCTCTCGTAGACCCACGTCTCGCCGTACTCGGGGCGGGCCATCAGCCCCCACCCCGCGCTCGCTCGACGGCCCACGAGGGCTCCCGTCCGTCCTCGGCGCCGCGCCGTTCGGCCAGCGCCCGCTCGACGGCCGCGTCGAACGGTGTCCGCTCGAAGCCCAGGTACTCGCGGATGCTGTCGTCGCGCACGACCACCGCGTTCCGGAGCCCGTCGATGAGCGGCCGCGCAACCCGCCAGTCCACGTCGGTCATCAGCCCCACCCAGTAGGAGGACAGCCGCGGCGTCAACACTGGCACCGGGACGATCAGCGGCCGCCAGCGGCCCATTAGCTCCGCCGTCCGGCGTATCAGGTCGGCGTAGGTCAGCACGTCCGGACCGCCGATCTCGTAGGTCTCCCCGGCCGTCGCCGGGTGGTCGAGGACGCCGGCCAGGTACGCGAGGACGTCCCCGATAGCGACCGGCTGACACTCGTTTTGCACCCACCGCGGAGTCACCATCAGCGGCAGGCGCGCCGCGAGCTGGCGGACCATCGCGAAACTGGCGCTGCCCTCGCCGACGATGATGGCCGCCCGTAGCGTCGTGAGGTTGTACTCGCCCGTTCCGAGAACCCGTTCGACTTCCCGGCGGGACTCGAGGTGTGCCGAGAGGTCCTCGCCCTCCTCGCCGAGTCCGCCGAGGTAGACGACGCGCTTGACGCCGGCCGCCCCGGCGGCGTCAGCGAAGTTCTGCGCAGCAATCCGGTCGCGCTCCTCGAAGTCGGCCCCGGCCTGCATCGAGTGAACCAGGTAGTACGCCGCCTCCGCGCCCTCCAGGGCGGCGTCGAAACTCCCCGGCTCGAGCAGGTCGCCCTCGAAGACGTCGACGCCGTCGGGAGTGTCGTACCTGTCCGGACTGCGAACGAGCGCGCGGACGTCGTGGCCGGCCGCGAGCAGGACTGGAACGAGGCGGCTCCCGACGAATCCCGTCGCGCCCGTCACTAACACGCGCATACCGGAGGAATGGACCACGAACTCTTAGGCGTTCTGAGCTACTGCCGGACACCGAACCCTTGGGAGTTCTGAGCTACTGCCGGACACCGAAGCAGTCCGCCCGACAGCACGGCTCGTAGCCACGGGCTTCGGCCTCCAGAAGCGGGATCTTTTCTGTCTCCCCGAGGTCCGTCGGACAGCCGGCGTCCCGCCAGGGGAGCGTGCTCTGGCGGTGGTACTTGCTTCCGCTCCCGTTGACCACGACGGTCTTGCTCGGGGGGATGTCGACGTCGGCGTCCATCGGCACCCGTACATACGGGCTCGTTGATAAAAGGTTCGTGGCTTCTGGCCGTCGCCCGCGCAAGAGGGATACAGACAGGAAAGTGCTTTCTGCGTCGGGTCCTCAGGCGGGGTATGGCGAGCCAGCCCTGTGACGGCTGCGGGACGCAGGTGTCGATTGCCGGCGGCATCGCCAACCTCTGGACCTTGGAGAAGGACACGACCGGCGGCATCGAACTCGAACTGGCCGACGGCAGCGAGCACTTCCTCTGTTTCGAGTGTATCGACCGGCTCCCCGACGACCGCGAGGTGACCGACGACGACGTCACGCGACTCCCGGGGGACGGCTAAAGGAACGAGGCGACCCCGTAGGCGATGGAGGAACCCAGCATCAGCAGGACGAAGATGATTGCGATGATCTGCTGTCGGTCCATGCGGCCACATACGTATCCCCGCAATTAGACCTTTGGGGCCCCGTCCACGCACTCACTAACCGACGTGTGCGTCCACAACGACGTGGACGACCCCCTCGCTGTACCCTTTGACTGTCCGGGTTTCGCGGACCTCGGTGTCACGCCCGCAGCCGGCGGCCGCGTCAGCCAGGCGTTCGACCGGCCGGTCGGGCGCGAGCGCCTCCGGCGTCGCCTCGTGGACGTGGACGACCCCGCCGGGTTCGACGGTCGGCAGCACCCACGGCAGATACTCGTGTGCCTCGTAGTAGCCCAGCACGGCGCGGTCGAAGGGCTGTCCCCCGTAGGCGTCGAGGACATCCCGGCAGTCGGCCCGGTAGGGTTCGACGCGGTCGGTGACGCCGTTGCGCGCCGCGTTCTCCAGCAGGGAGGCGAACGCGTCCGGGTTGCGCTCGATCGCGGTCACGTGTGCGCCCGCCCCGGCCATCGGCAGCGTGAAGTAGCCGATCCCAGCGAAGGCGTCGAGGACCCGTTCGCCGGCCGACGCGCGCTCGCCCATCCGGGCGCGCTCGGCCTTGTTCCCCGGCGAGAACATCACCTCCGCGAGGTCCAGGGCGTACTCGACGCCGTGTTCGCGGTGGACCGTCGACGTGTCGCCCTCGCCGGCCACCACCTCTGCGGAGGGTTCGCGGTGCTGGCCCTCGACGCCCCCGCGCGCGAGGACCGTGTCGGCACCCCCGTGGAGCGCGAGCAGGGCCTCGCCGACCTCGCTCGGGCGGGGTGTGTCGCCCATCTCGACGAGCACGACGCTGCCGACGACGGCCCACGACCCCGGTGCCCGGTCGAGTTCCGCGTCGCTCCAGCCTGCCTCGCGGAGGTGGTCCTCGAGGGTCCGCAGGCGCGGTTCGCCCTCCTCGCGGACCACCTCGGTGACTGCCGTCTCCGCCGGGTGGTCGGTGACCGGGATCGCGACCGCCCCCTCCCCGCACTCCCGGATTGAACGGCTGTCGTCGTACACACCCTCTGCGCGCAGGGACCCGATTGCTGCCTGTGTGCGGGGTTTCGCTACAACCGCCGACAGCCGGTGTTCGCAATCCATCCGCTCACTCCTCCGGCAGGACGTACAGCCCGGCACGGCTCTTCAGGACCGGCACCTCGTCGGCCTCCGGGTCGAGGTACGAGGGACGCGCCACTGTCGTCGCCTCGAACGTCTCGGGGTCGAGCACCTGGACGGCGTGGTCGTCCTCGACTGTCACGAGCGCCGTCGGCCGGGCGTCCGCGCGCCAGCCCAGCCGGCGGGCGTCGGGGTCGTCCCCCTCTCCGAGAGGAGCCTCGAACTCCCGGCCGGTCGCGAGGCGGATCCCCTTCAGGTTCCCGCGGACGCTCCGGACGAGTACCGGCCCGTCGCCGTCCCCGGGATCGATGACCTCTCCCGGGCGGTACGGCGGGAGACGGACCGCGTAGGTCACGCGGTAGACCTCGTTGCCGTCGCCGTCCTCTGTGAGGAGCGTCTCCGACGCCGAGAACGCTCCTCCCAGTTCCGTCACGACCTGCCGCGCGACCCGTTGGCCGAGTTTCGTCGTCGAGAGCTTCAGGTCGAGTCCCTCCGCGCGGTCGGTCACCTCCGAGACGAAGGCGTCGCGGTCGCCGTCGGCCTCCAGGTCGGCCACGAGGCTGCGGGCGATGGTCTCGGTGCGCCGGCACTCCTCCTCGGAGGGGCGGCGGTCGCGGGCGCGCACCTGCACGACACTGGCGTAGGCACCCCCGGCGACGCGCCCACACCGGTCGCAGGTCCCCCGGCCGATCTTGACGGGGACAGTCACCTCCTCGGCCACGGGCGTCCCGCGCAACACCCCCGAGAACGAGCAGTGCATCCGTATGGTCGTCTCGTCGACCTGCTCGGGGGCGACCTGCCAGGAGACGCTCTCGGCGTCGACGTGGACACCCAGCGCTTCTGTGACCTCCTCGACTGCGACGTCGGTGTAGTCCTCGGCACCGACGTCCATCCACCGGTTGCCGCGGTGGACCGCCCCGCACCGGCCACAGACGCGCACCTCGACGCGGTCGGGCGCGTCGACGAGGTCGTACTCCGAGAGGTAACACTCGTCACACAGCGGGCTGTCGGGCCCGGAGGCCCTTCTCGGCGAGACGGCGTCCCCGCAGCGGGGACAGAACTCCCCTGACCGGCTCATCGGGTCACGGTAGGCCGCTCGCCCGCTTAAGTCGCACGTTCCCGAACCCGGAGGCCTGCGCGCCCGTTCCTGTCGTCCGACGACTCCCTCTACCGGAGGTCCCGGAGTCGGTCGAGCGCCCGGACCAGTCTGTCGGGGTCCGACACGCGGTCGGCCAGCCCCCGCAGGTCCGCGAGGGGGCCGCCGAGAACGACCCGTCCGTCGACCGGGGCCGCGACCAGGCCCGTCCCATCGACAGCCCCGAGTAGCCGGTCCCTCGCGGCGGCCGAGGGGACGTCGATTGCGACGAGCCGCGAGACGGCCCGCGCAGCGTCGCGGTCCGTGCGGTCGCCGGTCAGGCACCGCCGGGCCTCGCCCGCGGTCGTGACGTCGAGTTCTTCGACGCCGGCCCCGGGATCGCGCAGGCGGTCACGGGCGAAGGCGTCGCCGACGAGGGCGGCGTCGCGCGTCTGGGCGACGTCGTGGGTCCGGATCACGTGCGCACCACGCTCGACAGCCATCGACGTGGCCGCGAGCGAGACCGGCAGCGCCTCCTCCGTGGACCGGCCGGCCAGGTCGCGGAGGAAGTTCTTGCGGTTGATCGAGACCAGGATCGGCCGTCCGACGGCCCGGAACTCCCGGAGCCGCCGGAACGTCTCGCGGTCGTCGGCGAGTGTCTTGTCCTCGCTCCACCCCCCGAAGGCCGGGTCGACGATCGTCTTGTCCGTCACCCCGTTGCGCAGGAGTGCCTCGTAGATGTCGTCGACCGCCTCGATTGCGCCCGGGCGTTCGAGATCCTGCGGGCTGGCCATCTTCACCACGGCCGCGTCGTGTTCCTCGCAGACGCGGGGCATCTCGGGGTCGGCGAACCCGCAGATGTCGTTGACCATGTCGAACCCGCGCGCGAGCGCCTCGGCCGCAACCTCGTGGTAGCGCGTCTCGATCGAGAAGACCGCGTCACCCGAGACCGACTCGAGGGTCTCGACGGCGGTGTCGAGTCGGTCGAGTTCCTCCGCCGCTGTGAGGACGTCGAACCGCTTGTTCGCGGATTCCAGCCCGACGTCGACGATATCGGCGCCCTCGTCGACGAGTTCCCGGTCGACGTAGCGCGCCGCCTCGCCGGAGTCGTCGAAGACGGAGGGATCGTAGGGAGACTCCCGGCTGACGTTCAGCACACCCATGACGCGCGGTGGGTGATCGTCGCCGATAGGCAGGCCTGCGGCCTCGACTGTCTGCATGTACTCGGCTTGGTCGGACGGCACAAAAGCCACGCGTTCCGGACCCGGGACTGCCAATCGGAGGGGTTCGCGCCGCTTTTGACTGCCGGTCACCTACCGCCGGCATGGGCAAAGTTTCGATCGGGCTCCGCGGCTGGCGGTTCGACGAGGAGGACGTCTTCGACGAGGAGGGCGAGATCCGCCCGCTGGAGGAGATGCTCGAGGACGTACGCCACAGGATCGTCCGGCTGTCGTCGCTCCTGGGCGAGCCCTGCAACGCCTGCTGGCTGATCCACGGCGAGGCGGACATCGAGGAGTGCAACCCCGGGACCATCGTCTACGGCGAACCACTCGCCGAGGTGTTGCTCTGCGGGGACCACGAGGCGGACTTCCTCTACTGGTTCCGCGAGGAGGGCGGGGAGCAGTACGCCGGCAGCGCCGACCTGCAGGACGGGTTCCACGAGTGGTTCATCGACGGCGGCCGCGCGCCCGAGGGATACGCCGGCCTCGACCACGTCCAGGCTCGCGCCGACGAACTCCCCGACGCCGCCGACGGGTCGAGCGGCGGTGTCCCCGGGGTCGAAGAGCAACTCGAGGAGATGGAGGAGGCCGAGCGCGAGGCCCTGTCGGTGGACCTCGAGGACATAGACGTATGACCGGGCCCGGCGCCGACGCCCCTGTGACGGGAAACGACACTGGTGGTCCGTCGGTATCGGTGGCGGTCGTCGACGCCGAGACGCCCGGGAACGTGGGCACGATCGCCCGCGCGATGAAAAACTTCGGCCTCACGGAGCTGTTGCTGGTCGATCCCCCGCGTCTCGAACCGGACGGGGAGGCCTACGGGTTCGCCGGACAGGCCCGCGAGGACGTCCTGCCGGGCGCCCGGGAGGTGAGCTTCGACTCTCTGGCCGGGAACTTCCACACCGTCGGCTGCACCGCAATCACGAACGAGGACGCCACCAGCCACGTCCGGTACCCGTTCGCGACGCCGGCCGGGCTGGCCGACGACCTGCGGGGTGTCGACGCGGAGGTGTGTGTCGTGTTCGGTCGGGAATCCACCGGCCTGACGAACGACGAACTGGCCAGGCTCGACCGGGTGTGTGCGATCCCGGCCAGCGACGCGTACCCCGTGCTCAACCTCGGCCAGGCCGCGACCGTCGTGCTGTACGAACTCCGCGAGCTGACAGTCGCGGAGACGCAGGTACCCGAGACCCTGGACCACGCCGACGGGCGCGCGATCGAGGGACTCCACGACCAGTTCGCTGACTTCCTGGCCGCGCTCGGCCATCCCGAGGAGAAGCGCGCGAAGACCCGGCGGCTGTGGCGGCGCCTCCTCGGGCGGGCCCGCCCGACCGGCCGGGAGGTCCGGACGCTCCGCGGGCTGTTCCGGCGGGCCAGCGAGCGGATGCGGGAGTGAAAGAAACAAGTCCCTCTCGGTCCTCCCCTCGAATGGAGGCACGAGCGCGATGTCACGCTTCAAACAGCTCCTGATGATCACCGGCCTGCTGACGCTGCTTGCCGTCACCGCGATGGCGGGACTGATCGCGTACCTCTGGCTGGACAGCAGGGACACGACCGTCGACGTCTCGGAGTAGCGCAGGCCGGATCCGGGGCACACGCGAGCCGAACGGTTAAACGGGCAGCGGCTGAACCGTCTGTCGATGTCGACAGCACACATCCTCGCGGTCGGGACCTCCCCGATCGGGAAGACCGACTTGCCCGGCCGCGACCTGTTCTCGCGGGCGCTCGCGGAGGCGTTCGCTGGCCTGCCCGACCCCGCGGAGGTCGTCGACGCGGTGTACGTCGGCGCCCAGTCCGAGCGCTACGAGAACCAGATCATGCAGGGGACGCTGCTGGCCGAGTGGGCAGGCCTGCGGAACGTCCCGGCCGAGCGCGTCGAGGCCTGTGCCGCGGCCGGCGCGCTCGCGCTGAAAAACGCCGTCCGGGACGTCCGGGCGGGCACACACGACGCCGTTCTCGCGTGTGGCGTCGAGAAGATGACCGCCGGCGGGACCGAGGGCGCGACCAACGCCCTCGCGGCCGCCTTCGAGCGCGCGCTCGAACAGCGCTCGGGCATCACGGCCCCCAGCCAGTACGCCCTGCTCGCACAGCGGTACCTCCACGAGTTCGACGTCACCGAGGAGGATCTCGCCCGCATCGCGGTCAAGAACCACCAGAACGCGGCCGCCAACCCGCGCGCCATGTTCCAGCACGAGGTCGACGTCGGGACGGTCCTCGGATCGGAGTACGTCGCGCCGCCGCTGAAACTGTACGACTGTGCACCTGTCAGCGACGGCGCCGCAGCCGTCCTCGTGGCGAACCGGGAGGTGGCCGACGACCTCGTCGACTCCGGGCAGGCCGTCCGGGTCGCGGGCGTCGGCACTGCGGCCAACGTTCTGGCCGTGGCCGAGCGCGACCTCACCCACGTCGAGGGCGCGGACGTCGCCGCCAGGAGGGCGTACGAGGACGCCGGCGTCGAGGCGTCGGACGTCGACGTCGCCGAGGTCCACGACGCGTTCACTGTCTGCGAGGCGCTGCTCGCGGAGGCCGTCGGGTTCGCTCCCCGCGGGCAGGGCGTCCAGACCGTCCGCGACCCCGCCGAGCGTGCGGACGGGTGGACCGACGTCCGGATCAACACCAGCGGCGGCCTGAAGGCCCGGGGCCACCCGATCGGCGCAACCGGCCTGACGCAAGCCGTCGAGGCACACGAACAGCTCACGGACCGGGCCGGCGACCGGCAGGTGCCCGGCGCGGAGACGGCGCTGCTCGTCAACGAGGGGGGCCTCGCGGACGCACACACCGCGGCGCACGTCCTGACTGCCAACTGAGATACCCATGTCAGAACACGATCCCACGCAGACCGGACCGCTCGCGCCCGGGGATATCACCGCCGACTCGCCGTTCACACTCCCCGGCTTTTTCGAGGCACTCGGCGACGGACAACTCCTCGCCGCACGGTGTACCGACTGCGGGACCCACCTGCTCCCGCCGCGGCCGGCCTGTTACGACTGCGGGAGCCGCGCCGTGACACTCCAGGAACAGCCCCGGACGGGCGAGGTGGTCAGCTACACCGCCGTCAACCGGCCGCCCTCGCCGTTCGCGGACCTCGCGCCCGTGACGGTCGCTGTCGTCGAACTCGACTCCGGCGCGCGGCTGACCGGTCGGGTCACGGCGGCGCTCGAGGCCGTCTCTATTGGCTCTGCCGTCGAGTTGCAGGTCCGTGACCCCGACGAGGTCGGGATCGACCCGAGCGCGCACCTCCCCTACGAGGAGGAGTGGCCCGTCCACGAGTTCGAACTGAGCGGGTGACAGGGACGGGAGCCGCTGCTACGCCCGTTTCTGGATCTCCTCGCGGAGCACGTCGCTCACCACGTCGCCGTCGGCCTTCCCGCGGAGTGCGCCCATGCACTCGCCCATGAGCGCCGAGAACGACCCCATCCCCTCCTCACGGACCTGCGACTCGTTGCGCTCGACGACCTCCCGGACTGCCTCGCGCACCTCGTCCTCCCCGGCGCTGCCCAGCCCCTCGCGCTCGGCAGCCTCGGCCGCCGAGAGGTCGGGGTCTTCCGCGAGTGCCGAGAGCAGTTCCGGGACCCCTTCCTTGGCGAGGTCGCCGTCCGCGAGGAGGGCGAACACCTCCTCGAAGTGGTGGCCCTCGAGACGCCCGACGGGCACGCCGTCACGGCGGAGTTCGGTAACCGTCGACTCGAGAGTGCCCGCGGCCAGCGTCGGGTCGACGCCGGTCTCGACGGCCCGCTCGAACAGCACCGTTCGGCGGCCGTAGGCGACCTGTTCGGCCAGGCCGGCGTCGAGGCCGTACTCGGCCTGGTACCGTTCGACCCTCTCGGTGAGCAGTTCGGGTGTCTCGACTCCGGTCGGGTCGGGTTCGACCGCCGGGACGTCCGTCTCGGGATACATCCGCGCCGCGCCGGGGAGCGGCCGGAGGTAGCGCGTGGTGCCCTCCTCGGTGGCGTCGCGGGTCTCCTCGGGGACACCCTCGAGGGCCGTCCGTGCGCGGTCGGCCACCGCCCCGACCGCGAGGTCGGCGGTTCCGGGGTCGTCCGCGACCAGCGCGACCGCGTCCTCGGGACCGGCGCCGACCGCCTCTCGCAGGGCCGCGACCTCCTCTGCGGTCACGCCGTACGCGGGGAGTTCGTCCGTGTGGAACACCCCTCCGGCGCCGTGCCGTCTCGCGTGGTCGGCGAGTTCCGTCCCCAGACGGCGGTCGGGCTGGATCTCCCGGCCGACGACCCCGTCGAAGCCGTGGAGGGGCACCGCCACCGCCGTTCCGCCGCCGGAGAGCGCACCCCCGATGACACCGCTGTCGGTCCCGTCGAAGACGTCGCTGACGTCCTGTGGTTCCCCGACGCTCGCGTCCCGCGCCTGCAGTTCGTCGGCGATTGTGAGCAGTTCGACCTGCCGGCCGACCTCGTTGCGCACGATGTCGGCGATATCCTCGAGACTCTGGACGCCCTTGATCTCGACGCGGGCACCCTCTTCGATGGAGACGTTGACGTCCTGGCGGATGGTCCCGAGGCCGCGCTTGACCTTGCCGGTCGAGCGGAGGAGCATCCCGATCCGCTCGGCGGCCTCCTGTGCCTGCTCGGGCGAGCGGATGTCGGGGCTGGTGCCGATCTCGACCAGCGGGATCCCCAGGCGGTCGAGGCTGTACTGTACCCCCGTGTCGGTCTCTGTGACGCGCTGGGCGCTCTCCTCCTCGAGCATGATGTCCTCGACGCCGACCGGCCCGTCGTCGGTCCCGACGACACCTCCGGTCGCGACGAGCATCGTCCGCTGGAAGCCCGTCGTGTTCGAGCCGTCGACGACGATCTTGCGCATCACGTGTACCTGGTCGACCACCTCCATGTCCAGCAACTGTGCGATCTCCATTGTCACGTCCAGTGCCTCACGATCCACCCGGCGGGGGGGTTCGTCGTCCTCCTCGACGAGACAGGTGGTGTCGTAGGTCAGGTACTCGAACTCCCTGTCGACGCGACTCTCCTCCAGGGCTGCGGCGTCGACCTCCCCGAGTTCGCTCTTCGTCGGGTGGAGATACCGGGTGAACGACCGCTCGGACTCGCCGGGCTCGCGGAGTTCTGTCGGGCACTCGCAGAACAGTTTCGTCGCCGTATCGAGTTGCTGGTGGATCTCCAGCCCCGCCACGAGCCCGAGGTCCTCGTAGTCGTAGTCGGTCATTGCGTAGGCATGGGACACCGACGGGCAAAAAACGCACTATCACCCGCCGGCGTCTCCCGGCGGGCCCGGCCTGCGTCAGATGACCCCAGTGACCGTCGCGGCCTCGCGGGCGGCGGCCTCGCTCATCCCGCCGCCGAGGATCGTGTAGCGGTCCCGGATCCCGTGGGCGGACGTCAGCGCCTCGATGACGGTCTCCGGGTCGACGCCGAGGTCGGCCGCGGTCGTCGGTGCGCCGATGCTCGCGAGTGCCTCGCGGATCTCGTGCCAGCCGCCGTCTTCGCCGCTGTGGAGGTACTCGGTCATGATGGAGCCGACACCGACCTGGTGACCGTGCAGCGCCGCGTCCGACTCGAGCGCGTCCAGCCGGTGGGAAAAGAGGTGTTCGGCCCCGCTGGCCGGCCGCGAGGAGCCGGCGATCGACATCGCCACCCCCGAGGAGACCAGCGCCTTCACCACCACCCACGCCGACTCCTCCAGGCCCTGCTTGATCGAGTCGGCGTTGTCGACGAGCATCTCCGCGGTCATCCGGGAGAGCGCGCCGGCGTACTCGCTGTAGGGGACATCCTGGAGGCGGTGGGCGAGTTGCCAGTCCCTGACGGCCGTGTAGTTCGAGATGATGTCGGCACAGCCCGCCGTGGTCAGTCGCCAGGGCGCGTCCGCGAGGATCTCGGTGTCGGCAACGACCGCGAGGGGTGGTTCCGCTGCGACGCTGTGGCGGGTGTTCCCCTCGGCGATCGACCCCCGACCGGAGACGATTCCGTCGTGGCTGGCCGCCGTCGGCACCGAGACGAACCCGCAGCCGTGGTCGTCGGCGGCCATCTTGGCGATGTCGATGGCCTTCCCGCCCCCGACACCCAGGAGGTAGCCTGCCTCACAGCCCTCGGCCGCGTCGATCACCCGCCGGACCTCGCCGAAACTGGCCGTCTCGACGACGATGACCTCCGGATCCGTCCCGGCCTCGCGGAACTGCGCCAGGAGCCGTTCGGCCGCCACCTCCCTGGGCGTCGGACTGGTGACGACCAGCGGCGTCCCCGAGAGGTGCAACTCCTCGACGGCCTCGACGGTCCGCTCCGCGACGCCGTGGCCGACGAGGACGTTCCGCGGCAGGCGGATCCACGTCGACTTCTGGAACATAGGCCACCTACTCCGCGGAACCATTTAGAAGATGAGGGTCCACCCTCGTCGGGTGTCGCGCGTGTGGCGGGGATCAGGAGGTTGCGTCCTTGTAGTCGTTGACCAGGTCCTGCATCGACTCCTTGGCGTCGCCGAAGAGCATGCTCGTGTTGTTCCGGGCGAACAGCGGGTTGGGAATCCCGGAGAAGCCCGGGCTGAGGCTCCGCTTGTTGACGATCACCGACTGGGCCTCCTCGACGTTCAGCACGGGCATCCCGGCAATCGGGCTGTCCTCGTCCTCGTTTGCCTTGGGGTTGACGACGTCGTTGGCGCCGGTGACGATCACCACGTCGGTCTGCGAGAAGGTCGGGTTGACCTCCTCGAGTTCCCGCATCTTGTCGTAGGGGACGTCGGCCTCGGCCAGGAGCGCGTTCATGTGGCCGGGCATCCGACCGGCGACGGGGTGGATGCCGAACTCGACGTCGACGCCGTTCTCGTCGAGCAACTCGACCAGTTCCGCGACGGCGTGCTGGGCCTGCGCGACGGCCATTCCGTACCCGGGGACGACAACCGCTCTGTCGGCGGTCTCGAGGAGCATGACGACCTCCTCGGGGGAGGTCTCGGTGATCTGTCCTGCGTAGATGTCCTCCATATCCTCGCTGCTGCTGTCGTCGGTACCGAGGCCGCCGAACAACACGTTCGTGAGCGACCGGTTCATCGACTCGCACATGATGACTGTCAGGATCAGCCCCGAGGCCCCGACCAGCGTCCCGGCGACAATCAGGACCGTGTTGTCGAGGACGAACCCGGTTGTGGCCGCCGCCAGCCCCGAGTAGGAGTTCAGCAGGGCGATGACCACGGGCATGTCCGCACCCCCGATGGGGACAACCAGGAACACGCCCAGCACAGACGCCGCTACGACCACGCCCCAGTAGGAGGGGACCCACCCGGCCGCGGGGGTACCGCCGGCCGACTGCACCACGAGGAAGCCGCCCGCGACCAGCGCGGCCGCCAGGAACGCCACCTTGATGCCGTGGCCCGTGGTGTCGCCGACCGGCGAGTCGCCGACCATGCCGTGGAGCTTGCCGGCCGCGACCAGGCTCCCCCAGAAGGTCACCGACCCGATGAGCCCGGCGATGGCAGCCGTCGTCGACAGGCCGACCGAGAGCGCTTCCCCCGAGGCCAGGACGTCGATCAGTTCTGCCCCGGCGACAACCGCCGAGGCGCCGCCGCCGAAGCCGTTGAACAGCCCGACCAGCTGTGGCATCTCCGTTGTCTCGACGGTGACGGCGAGGTATGCGCCGATCGCGCCGCCCACGAGCAGCCCGGCCGCCAGGATCACCGGCGAGAGAATCTCGAACCACAGCACCGTGATCGCCACCGCGAGGAACATCCCCGCCGAGGAGATGGCGTTCCCGCGGGTCGCGGTCCGCGGGTGGGTCATGTCGCGCAACCCCTGGATGAACAGGACGCCGGCCACCAGGTACGCCAGCTGGAGAACCTGGTCGGGGAACTGCTCCGCGAGCAGCCCGGCCATCTCAGCCACCTCCCGAGCTGAACTGCTCGAGCATGAAGTGGCTCACCAGGTACCCCCCGACGACGTTGATCGTCGCCATCACCACCGCGACGAACCCGAGAACCGTCGCCAGCGTCGTCGACCCGGCGCCGGCGACGACGACCGAGCCGAGGAGCGTGATCCCCGAGATGGCGTTGGCGCCGGACATCAGCGGCGTGTGCAAGTTGGTCGGGATCTTCGTGATGATCTCGTAGCCCACGAACGCCGAGAGCACGAACAGCGTCAGATTCTGGATGAAGGTCATCTCTGTCCACCTGCCCCGGGTTTCGGTTCTGCGGCTCCGGACCACGCCGGCGGGAACCCGGGCTTTGCCGGCCCCGGCCCCGGCCCTGTGCGCGCGGCCAGGAGCCGCTCTCCCTCAGGCCGCATCGGTCTCACCCTCCTCTGTCTCGACGTGCGGGTTGCGGATCGTCCCCTGGTGGGTGAGCAGCGTCGCGTCGACGATGTCGTCCCCGAGGTCGACCGCGAGGGACCCGTCCGCGAGCAGGTTCTCGAGGAAGCTGGCAATGTTGTTGGCGAACTGCTGGCTCGCGGTGTGGCTGACCCGCGTGGGCAGGTTCGTGGGGCCGTAGACTGTCACGCCCCCGTGGCGGACTGTCTCGCCGGCCACGGTGGGTTCGCAGTTCCCGCCGGTCGGGGCCGAGACGTCTACGACCACCGATCCGTCGTCCATCTCGGCGATCATCTCCGCAGAGACCAACTCCGGCGCCGGCGCGCCGGGGATCGCGGCCGTCGTGATCACGACGTCGGACTCGGGGACGACCTGTTGCATCTGCCTGCGCTGTTCCTCGTAGAACTCCTCGTCCATCTCCTGGGCGTACCCCTCATCGTCGCCCGACTCCTCGGTCTCGAGGTCGAGTTCGACGAACTCGGCCCCGAGGCTCTCGACCTCGCGTTTGACTTCCAGGCGGATGTCGTAGGCCCGGACCGAAGCCCCGAGCCGCTCGGCGGTCGCGATGGCCTTGAGTCCGGCGACCCCTGCCCCGATCACGAACACCTCGGCCGGCTGGATGGTCGCCGCGGCCGTCATCTCCATCGGGAACATCTTGGGTAACTCCTCGGCGGCCAGCAGGCACGCCTTGTACCCGCCGAGACTGGCCTGCGAGGAGAGGGCGTCCATGCTCTGTGCGCGACTGATCCGGGGGATCAGCTCCATCGCGAAGGCGCTGACATCCCGCGCCGCCAGTTCCTCCAGTTGCTCGTCGGTGATCCCGTAGGGGCCGAGCATGCCGACAACAGTCTGCCCGTCGCCGTAGGGGTCCATCCCCGCGTCCGGGGCGGCGCCGAGCGCCTGTACCTGGACGACGAGGTCTGACTGTTCGAACACCTCCGCCCTGTCGGCGAGCACTGTACACCCGGCGTCCTCGTAGTCCGTGTCGGCCCAGCCGGCGGCCTCGCCGGCCCCCGAGGCGACGTACACCTCGTGGCCGTCGTCCACGAAATCCTCGGCAACCGGGGGGATGAGCGCGACGCGCTCCTCCCCGTCTGCTCTCTCGCTTGGAACCCCGAGGATCACGGCTGGACCTCCCCTGTCCCTGTCGGGTTCCACCGGCCTTCGTCGGCCAGTCCGACCCGCAGTGGCTCGTCGATCATCGTACCACCCCTTCAATCGGGTACTGTGGTTACCCTTCTTACGGTATCCGAACCGCTCGCCGGTACCGATAGGGACCAGACCCGAACAACCCGGCAGGACTCGTTGGCACAGGAGACGGCGCGGGCTACGGGGGTCGGTATCCGAACCGCCGGTAGAGCACGTACAGGACCAGCGTCACGACCGCCGCCCAGACGAGTACGGTCCCGAACGTCCACTGACTCGAGACGCCGACTGTCCCGCCGGTGGCCGTGGCCGTCGTCGCGAGGGTCGAGACCGCGGTCCACATCGGGACAGGGTTGTCACGGACAGTTCAAGAGTCCTCCGGGCCCGTGCAGGACTCGCGACCGACCGGCGACAGCGCCCGGTGAGAGCCGGGAACGGCCCTCGTGCGACCACACCGACACAGCAATCGAGAGGCTCCCGGCCGCAAAACAGCGGAGCGGACGGCAGTCGTAGAACCGGTTGTCGGCCAGTTCCGGATCCACCGCACGACTGCGGTCGGACCGGTACACAGTTACAGCAATCTGTATCAGTCGTCGGCCCGGCCGCGGGCCTGCTCGCCGGGGCCGGCCGTCGGGGTCGCCGCGGCGGGGAGGTCGTTGCGCACGTCGTCGCGCTGGCGGTCGGCGATGACTTCCGCGTAGGCGTCGGGCATCACCTTCGTGAAGTTCTCGATTTTCTCGTCCCAGTCCTCGAGGAGGTCGCGAGCGCGCTCGGAGCCGGTGTACTCGGCGTGGTTCTCGACGAGGCGGGTGAGCATGT
>CAZUVE010000014.1:0-33872 GCA_964623735.1 uncultured Halobacteriales archaeon
TGGATCTGCTCGCGGGCCTCCTCGGAGATGAGCGCCTGGAAGTCCCGCACCATCGACGGGAACGGGTGCGGGCCGACGACACTCCCGATAACGTAGTGGGTCCGTTCGACGGTGCGGGCCCAGTCGCGCATCGTCTCGCTGATCGCCTCCTTGAGCGTACCCCGACCGGTCGTGACGGGGGTCACCTCGGCCCCGTTGATCCGCATCCGGAAGACGTTGGGGCGCTGGCGCGCGATGTCCGTCTCGCCCATGTAGATCTCGCAGGGCATGTCCAGGTGCGCGGCGGCCATCGCCGTCGCGGTACCGTGCTGTCCGGCGCCGGTTTCGGCGATGATCCGGTCTTTGCCCATGTACTTGGCCAGCAGCACCTGCCCGAGGGCGTTGTTGAGCTTGTGTGCGCCGCCGTGGAGCAGATCCTCGCGCTTGAGGTACACTTCGGTGTCGTACCGCGCCGAGAGCTGGTCGGCGCGCCCGAGCGGTGTCGGCCGCCCGCCAAAGTCCGCCATCCGGCGGCGGAACTCGTCGACGAAGCCGTCCTCGTTGTCGAGCACGTACCGCTCGTACGCGTCTGTCAGTTCCTCGATTGCCGGCATCAACGCCTCCGGCACGTACTGTCCGCCGTAGTCGCCGAACTTGCTGTCAGTTCCCATCGTTTGTCAGTCGCCGCGTGTTCACTCGTACGTCAGTCGCCGCGTGTTCACTCGTACGTCACGTGCCGCGTCGCCGGCTCCCGCCTCCAGCCGGTCGTGACCCATGATCGCCGACCCGACCAGGACTCCGTCGGCACCGGCCTGGCGCATCCGCCGCACGTCCTCGCTGTCGTGTATGCCGCTCTCTGCAATCAGCGTGACGCTCCCGGGCACCGCCGGCGCGACCCGCTCGAACGTCGAGAGGTCGACCTCCAGGCGGGCCAGGTCGCGGTTGTTCACGCCGACGACGTCCGCCCCCGCGTCGGCGGCCGCCCGCGCCTCCTCGCGGGTGTGGGCCTCGACCAGCACCTGGAAGCCCCGGGCCTGCGCTGCAGCGGTCAGTTCCTCCAGACCGTCGACGAACCGCGCGATGAGCAACACCAGGTCCGCCGCTACCGTGTCTAGCTGGGCCTCCCGCAACAGGAAGTCCTTCCTGAGGACGGGCACGTCCACGGCCTCCCGGATCCGCCGGAGGTCGCCGGGTGTGCCGCCGAAGTGCTCGGGTTCGGTGAGCACCGACAGCGCCGCCGCGCCGCCGGCCACCATCTCCCGGGCCAGCTCGACAGGGTCGTCGTCGCGTTCGTCGCCGGCCGTCGGGCTGGTCGGCTTCACCTCCGCGACGACCGGGACGCGTCCGTCCCGTTCGGCTCGCGCGAACGCCGCTTCCAGCGACCGGGCCTCGACTGTCAGCCGCTCCCCGCCGCCGCGCTCGCGCGCCGCCGCCAGGATCGACTGCACCGCCGGCGCGACCTCGTCTCTGTCGACCATCTATGAACACTAGTGGACAGAGATGTACATAAGACTTGCGTCCCGCCGGCGGGCACACCAACGTTGAAGTCGCCGAGCGCCGAGACGCGGGTATGGAGGAAGTTGCCGGCATCTACGCCCGCGAGTCGACGTATCTCGGTTGTTACGTCCAGGTCGGGATGGCCCAGGGGCGGGTCATCTCGGTGTCCTTTCCCGGGACACCCGAGGCGAACGCCGAAACCGGCCACGGGCTGCTCGACCGGATCGAGGCGTATCTCCAGGGCGAGCGAGACGAGTTCGGGGACGTCACCGTGGCCCTGACGACGCCGACAGACCGGCGGGCTGTCCTCGAGCGCGTCCGGGAGATTCCCTACGGCCAGGAGGCGACCGCCGAGCAGCTCGCGCGGATGACGCCCGACCGCGACCCCGGGGAACCGGACGACCTGGCGGTGATCCGGGAGGCGCTCGCGGGCAACCCGGTGGCGCTTCTCGTACCGGACCACCGCGTCCGCGACGGTCCCAGCGGCGCGCCCGCCGCCGTCGAACAGAAGCTCCGCGCCGTCGAGGGGCTGTAGTTACAGCAGCCGCCCGGCGCCGAGCCACTCGTGGACGAGAAACTCCAGGGCGTTGACGAGGTAGTGAGCGACCACGACGAGGAGGAGGCTCCCAGAGAGAACGTAGCCCGCCGCGAGAACGAACCCCAGCCCGCCGGTGACGGCTACACCGACACGGCCCTGCGCGCCGTGACCGACGGCAAAGACCGCCGAGGAGAGGACTGCGAGCGCCCAGGGCGAGACGCCGAAGGCCGCGGCCGGGACGCCGACAATCGCCGCACGGAAGAGGAACTCCTCGACGAACGCGATCAGCGGGAGGACCGCGCCGAGCAGGACGAGCCAGCCCCGGCCGGTGTCGGGTGCGAGCATCTCGCGCAGCCCCTCGTCGTAGGCCGCGCCGACGGCGTCAGCAATCGAGGCGCTCGCCTCGTTACCCACCCACAGCACCAGTCCGAAGGCGGCGCCGAGCGCAACCGCCGGGAACCCGGTGTTCCACGGGTCGCCCGTGACGCCGAGCGCGCGGGCCGGGACGCCGTAGAAGAACACGCCGGCCAGCACCACTCCCCCGAACAGCCCCTGGGTCAGCGCGACGTTCGCCAGCAACGTTCCGGTGGTGAGTGCACGGTCGCCGGCCGGCGCCTCGCGGGCCGCTTCCGAGGGGTCGTCTGCGACCGGCACGGCCGGGCGGCTCGCCCCCTCGGCGAACGCGTGGCGCTCGACGGTCCGGGCGGCGCGGCCGGTCGGCCGGTCCCTCCCGTCGCCGGAACCTGCAGGGAGGGACGTCGGTTCGTCGTGGACGACACCCTGTGAGGCTCTCGCCAGCGCGAGAAGGAGAACGAGAACGACTGCGGTGAGCCCGAGGAAGGGGGTCCACTGGGGGTCGGCCACGCCTCACCCGCCCCGTCTTACTGGGGCTGTGGGTTGCTGTTTCCCCGTCCGACCTCGTGTTCGAGCGCCTGGCCGGTGATCGACTTCAGGCGCGAAACCAGCGAGTCCTTCTCGGGTTCGCCCGCCAGCGCGACCTCGAGCACCTCGGAGATGTGCTTGACTGGGACGATTTCGACCATCTCCTCGTACTCCTCTTCGATCATCACGTCCTGTTCGTTGGCCTGCGGGATGATGACCTTGTCCACTCCGGACTTCGCGGCGGCTTCGATCTTGTGGGTGACGCCGCCGACCGGGAGGACGTCGCCCCGCACGGACAGCGAGCCGGTCATCGCGATGTCCTGTGCGACCGGCACATCCTCCAGTGCGGAGATGACTGCCGTCGCGACAGTGATAGAGGCGGAGTCGCCGTCGACACCGCCCTCGCCGACCTGGACGAACTGGATGTGGACGTCCTTCTCGGAGATGTCCTCGTCGGAGAACTTCTTGATGATCGCCGAGACGTTCTGGACGGCCTCCTCGGCCATCTCCTGGAGCTGTCCGGTGGCGATCACCTGGCCGGGACCCTGGCTGGGCGTCACCTCGGCCATCACCGGGAGGACGATTCCGGAGTCCTCGCCCATCACGGCCAGACCGTTGACCCGGCCCACGACGTCGCCGTCGCTGACGGTCAGTTCGTAGTCCTTGCGGCGTTCGATGTAGTTGTCCGCGAGCTGTTGTTCGATCGACCGGGACCGGCGCTTGGCCTGGAGGACGTCATCGCGTTCGACGAACTCCTTGTCCTCGGCGCGGGCGATGTCACCCGCCACACGGACGAGTCCGCCGAGGTCGCGGAGCTTGAGCGTGAGGTGGTCCTTCCGGCCCGAGCGGCGCTGGGCCTCGAGGATGATCTCCGCGATGGCGTCGTACGTGAAGTGGGGCAGGCGGCCGTCTTTCTCGACTTCCTGGGCGACGAACCGCGTGTACTTGCGCCGCATCTCGGGGGTGTCCTCGATGGTGTCGTCCATGTACACTTCGTAGCCGTACCCCTTGATGCGCGACCGCAGTGCGGGGTGCATGTTCTCCATGGCGTCGAGGTTCCCGGCCGCGACCATCACGAAGTCACAGGGGACGGGCTCCGTCTGGACCATCGCGCCCGAGGAGCGCTCGGACTGGCCGGTGATCGAGAACTCGCCCTCCTGGATGGCCGTCATCAGCTTCTGCTGGCTGCGGATGTCGAGCGTGTTGATCTCGTCGACGTACAGTACGCCCTTGTTGGCCTCGTGGATGGCGCCCGACTCGACGCGGTCGTGAGAGGGCGTCTCCATGCCGCCCGACTGGAAGGGGTCGTGGCGGACGTCGCCCAGCAGCGCACCGGCGTGGGCGCCGGTCGCGTCGATGAAGGGGGCGGTCTGCTGGTTCGCGTTGCTGACCAGCAGGTTCGGGATCATCGAGTCGTTGCCACGCGAACCGTAGCGGAAGGCCAGGTAGATGACACCCGCAGCGAGGATGCCCAGCAGGATCTGCTGGACGATCAGAAGCGAGTATCCGATGACGATTGCGATGATGATCCACATCAGGAAGGTCCGCATCTGGTTGCGCTTGCGGGCCTCCTCCTTGTGGGCTTCGACGATCTGTTCACCCTTGCCGGCTGGGACAGTCCGGACCTTGGGTTCGTTGCCGTCGTCGGGGTTGTGGTAGACGAGCACGTCCTGCAGCTCCTCTTTGGGGAGCAGCTGGCTCATCGCCTTCGCGAGCATCGACTTGCCGGTCCCGGGCGAACCGATCATCATCACGTGGCGGCGCTGCTTGGCCGCCTTCTTCACGATGTCCCGTGCGTGGTCCTGGCCGATAACCTGGTCGACCAGCCGGTCGGGCACGTCGATGTCCCCCGACGACCCGATCCGCAGGCCACCGAGCAGACCGTCCTCGGCCTCCTCGTCAACCTCGACTCCAGCGTCGACAGCCACGTCGCTCCCGAGGTCCGGTTCGTGCTCTTCGTCCTCGGGGGGCACCTCCTCAACGGCCTCGTCGACGGTCGCTTCCGGGTCCGCTCCCGGAGTGTCGTCGGTGTCTATATTGTCACTCATGCAAACGTTGCTAACAATAGTAAACAGGGGCTGTCGACTGATATACTTTCTCCCCGATTGGCCCGGCATCGACACCCGTAACCGCTGGACGGAAGCCGGATCGACCGGTACGTCACCCTGGCCACCCACAGCCGTATCGTTATTAACCCTGGCCGCCGGGGAGACACACATGCAGACGCTCAGGGGCTTTCTCGTGGGTCGTTTCCAGCCGTTTCACAACGGCCACGAGCGGCTCGTCAGGAACATCGCGGGTGGAGTCGACGAACTCGTCGTGGGGATCGGCAGTGCTGACGCCTCCCACGCGGTCCGCAATCCCTTCACCGCCGGCGAGCGGATGGTGATGGTCTCGAACGTGCTCGCGGACATCCCGGTCCAGACGTACGTGGTTCCCCTGGAGGACATCGAGCGCAACGCCGTCTGGGTCAGCCACGTCGAGAGCATGTGCCCGCCGTTCGACATCGTCTACTCGAACAACCCTCTCGTGATCCAGCTGTTCACCGAAGCGGACTACGAGGTCCGGGACTCGGCGATGATCGACCGCGGGCGCCTCCGCGGGACGCGCATCCGCGAGCGAATCATCGCGGGCCAACCCTGGAAGGACCGCGTTCCCGAGAGCGTCGTCGGCGCTATCTCGGAGATCGACGGCGTCGAGCGCCTCCGCCGGATCGCCGACACCGACGGCGACGGGAACGGCGGGTGACCACCAACTTACAAGACTCTCTTCTCACAAGTGACGGGCTGTGATAACGCTCAGTTCGGACTTCGGGTGGCCGTACCCCGCGTCGATGAAGGGCGTGATTCTCCGCGAGACGAACGCGCAACTGGTCGACGTCTCCCACGACTTCCCCCGCCAGGACGTCCGCGCGACGGGCTTCTGGCTGCGGGAGGTCCTCCCGTACTTTCCGCCGGCGGTCCACCTCGTGGTGGTCGACCCCGGGGTGGGGACCGATCGGGCGGCGCTGGCGGTCCGCGCCGGCGGGCACGTGCTCGTGGGACCGGACAACGGCGTGCTCCTCCCCGCGGCGCGTGCGCTGGCGGACGGGTCACTGGAGGTGTTCGAGGTGACGTACGACGACCCGACCACGGAGGAACGGGCCGAGAGCGAGCGGTGGCCGCCCGTCGCGGAGAGTTCGACCTTCCACGGTCGAGACGTGTTCGCGCCGGCGGCCGCGCGCGCCCACCACGACGGAATCGAGGGATTCGAGCACCAGGCCGGGTTCGTCCCCGCTGACGGGTACGAGGACCTGCGGTTGCCCGAACCGACGGTCGAGGACGACGGCGCCGTCGGCGAGGCCATCACCGTCGACGGGTTCGGCAACGTCATCACGAACATCCCCGGCGACGTGCTCGCGGACCACTTCGACTCGCAGGTGACGGCCAACGGCGTCTGGGCCCCGGTCCGGCGGGCCTACGCAGAGGTCGATCCCGGCCACCGCGTCGTGACGGTCGGCAGCCACAGCAACGTCGAACTCGCGGTCAACCAGGGCCGGGGCGACGAGACCTTCGGCGTCGACGCCGGCGGCCGCGTCCGCCTCTCGTGGTGAGGTCTCCCGAGCACACCCGGGATCAGTCCTCCGAGAGCGACGTCGCCGGCCCGCCGCCGGATTCGCGGGCGTGTCCGGCGGTGTCCAGCGTCCCCTCGATGGTCCGGTGGGGGTAGGGGATGGTCACGTCCTCGCGCTCGAACCGCTCCGTGACGGCCTGGACGAACCGCCCGCGGATACCCAGGAAATCCGACTGGCCGGGGTCGCGGATCCAGAACCGTGACTGGAGGCCGAACGAGGCCTCGTTGATCTCGACAAGTTTCACCGACGGCTCCGGGTCCGCGAGGATCCCCTCCGTCCTGCGGGCCTCCTCGAGGATGATGTCGGTCGCACGGTCGATGTCGTCGTGAAAGCCGATCCGGAACGTGAATTTCAGTCGTAGCGTCTCGTTTCTGTCGTAGTTCTTGATGACCCCGTCGGTCAACTGGGAGTTCGGGACGGTGAGGTGCTCGTTGTCGAACGTCCGGACGCGTGTCACCCGGAGGCTGATGTCCTCGACGAAGCCCTGGTCGGCCCCCCACTCGATCCAGTCGCCGGTCCGGAACGGCTTGTCCGTGTAGATGAACACGCCGGCGACGAAGTTCTTGATGACGTCCCGCATCGCGAAGCCGATCGCGAGCGTGGCGGCCGCCGCCACGGTCGAAAGCGCGATCAAGATGTTCCCATAGCCGGCCAGCGCAAAGGCCAGCCCCACTGCCACGAACACGACGGCGCCGAGCAGGACCAGTCGGAGCGGCTTCCGGGCGTACTCGTCGACGCCACGCCGCCGCAACAGTCGGTCGATCAGCGGCACCGCGAAGAATTTACCGACGACGTACAGCGAGACGAACACCACCACGAAGACGGCCGCAGAGCCGATGGTGCTGGCGAGCGTCGGCGGGAACCCGAACTCCACGAGGAACTCGCCGACGAGACCCAGGTCGGATCCCGTCTGGAGCGGGACAGTCACCGCCGCCCAACCCCCACGGTACCGGGCGGGGCGGCCAGGCAATGGGGTGCTGGTCATTCCTCGCCGTCCTGGGGGCCGTGGGACTGGCCCTCCCGCCGGTCGGCGTGCATCCGTCGGATTGCGGCCCGCGCGTTGCCCGCGTCGTAGCCGAGAAAGACGGTGTCGGCGTAGGCTTCGGCGACCTCCATCGCGTGGACGAGGTCGTCGAGGTCGACCTGGACGGCGTACAGTTCCAGGCTCAGCCGGGTTGAGACGCGGTCGGCGAAGGCGCTGGCGATCACCTCGAGCCAGTAGGTCGTCCCGTAGGCGGTGTCGTACAGCGGCACGACGAACTCGTCGACGTGGCGTTCGAGAGTCTCGACGTCGATCCCGCTGCGTTCGAGGAGGTGTCCGGGGTAGGGATCCGGATACAGCGTCAGGAGCAGGTCCCCGGGGACGCGTTCGCGGGCCTCGCGGACGAACTCCGCGATGACGCCAGCCCGCCAGGCGTCGCGGTCGTCGTGGTGGCTGTCGGCGAACCGCCTGTCACACCGGTCACAGTGGCAGTACTCCGGGCGGGCGAAGCCGACGTCGTCGAGGCGGACGTCCTCGCGGGCCTCGGCGGCGTCTGCGACCATCTCCAGTATACCCCGGCGGTACTCGTCGTGTGTGGGGCAGACGTACGACCAGTCGAAGTAGGTCCGCTCGCGGGTTGCGAGTTCACCCCCGGCGCTCACCGACGCCACCTCGGGGTTGCCCTCGACCGCTGCGTTGTCCCCGAACGCGGAGATCATGTTGATCCCGTCCGCGGCCGGCTCGGTCGCCCGGCCGGTCACGTCTTTCATCTCGTAGCAGGTGCGGTCGAACTCCCCCCAGGTCAACTCCTCCTCGTTGCGCGTGACAGCGCCGTACATACGGCTTCATGGACCGCGAGACGGGTAAGCCGTTCGCGCCTTCTCTCCCCGCTACTCCTGGACGACGAACCTGTAGACGAGCGCGACCGCGACGACCGCGAGCACGATCTTTGCTTTTTTCGACATCGCGTTCCACAACGGGCAAGGGGAGTATAGCTCTTCTGGGGGTCACGCGATGTCGCGGCTGGTGTCGATCGACACTTCCTCGACGAGATTGAGCTTGATGGTGTCGACGGGCGCCCGCCCGCCGCGGAACTTCGGGATCGAGAGGCTGTTGGAGACTTCGGCGTTCTGGATCTCCGTCTCCAGGTCGAAGACGACGTCGGCGAAGTGTTCGGTCGTGTCGCGAAGCGCAGGAACCGCGTGGCCGTCCAGGCAGTGGAAAATCGCGAGACTGTTAGTGTTGAAGATGTGGGTCTGGAGGTCGTTGAGGAAGCTGCGAAACCGCGAGTGGGGTTCCTGGGACTCCAGGACGTCGACGGGGTCGATGATGAGATTCGACGTCTCCGGGAGCGCGCTGACGAGCTTGCCCGCGTTGTCCATGGGTGCCTCTCCCGAGATGTGCCGGACCGTCGGGTCGCCGGTCACCGTGGGCGTGTTCCTGATGCTCTCCCGGACTGCCTCCGTCGAGCGGTCCAGCGACAGCCACAGCGTCCCCCGGGTGGCGGTGAGTTCGTAGAGAAACAACTCGGCCTGGCTCGCCGGGTGGGCCGTCAGAGCCACGATGCTGCCGGCCGGCAGCCCCCCGCCGAGTTTCCGGTCGAGCACGTCGATTCCTGTGCGCAACCGGCGTGTCACGGCTGAGCCTACTCGACTCAACTTGTTAAGCATTCTCCCTCCGTCTCGAGTGGAGATGTCCCGGCGGGCGCGCGAAAGCGCACGAACGGATCACCGGCACGCGAGCATCTGCCTGACGGTGTCACAGACGGCGCGGACGCGGGGGTGTGTGTGGACCCGGTCGGCCGCGACCGGTGGGAGCCGTTCGACCGGACAGTCAAACCCGGCTTCGGCCTCGGCCTCCCCGGCGCCGGCGGGTCCGCGGACGAGCGCAACCAGCGGCGGCGCACCCAGGCGGCGGGCCATCGCGGCCGTCTTCCGGGTGTCCTCGACGGCCGCCGGTGTGACAGTCGTCACGAGTACCGTCCGGTCGCACACACGCAGCGGCCGGGCCGCGTCGCCGCCGGCGCCGGCCGGGCAGTCCACGAGCACGGGGCCGTGCCACCCATCGAGGCGGCGGAGCGCGGCCGGGACCGCCCCGGGAGTTCCGGACGCGACGACGCCAACCCCGGGGAGGGCCGGCGCACGCTGGACGACCGTCCCCACTGGACGGCCGGCCGCGAGTGCGTTGCCAGTGGGTCCCCGGTCGACACCCGCGAGAACGTGCAGGTCCGGCATGTCGACGTCGGCGTCGACCGCGACGGGCTCCCGACCCGAGCGGGCCAGCACGCCCGCGAGTGCGAGTACCACCGTTGTCGTGCCGACACCACCTTTGCCCCCGGCGACAGCGAGCATGGGACCGGTGGCCGCTCGATCGTACAAAAACCGTCGGGCTCCGGGGGATTCGTACTGCCGGCTAGACCGACGTGAAGATAGTCTCCAGCCCGGGGTGCCGACACTGCTCGCGCGTACAGTCGACAGTCTGAAGAAGGTCGGGAACGCGGGTAGAGGCGATGCGGCACGACCACGTAATCAGCGCCAAACAGCTCACGCGCGGCGACATCGAGTCGGTCCTCGACCGCGCGAGCACGATTGCGGCGGACCCATCGGCCTACGCCGGCCGCCACGAGGGGAAGCTCCTCGGACTGCTGTTTTTCGAGCCGAGTACGCGGACGAAGATGAGTTTCTCGGCCGCGATGAAGCGCCTGGGCGGGAACATCGTCGACATGGGACCGGTCGACGCCTCCAGCGTCAAGAAGGGGGAGAGCCTCGCGGACACGGTGCGGGTCATCGAGGGGTACGCCGACGCACTCGTGCTCCGCCACCCGAGCGAGGGATCGGCGAAGATGGCCGGCGAGTTCGTCGACGTGCCCCTGATCAACGCCGGCGACGGCGCCGGCCAGCACCCCACACAGACGCTGCTGGACCTCTACACGATCCAGGAGAACGCCGGCCTGGACGGTCTCACGATCGGCGTCATGGGCGACCTGAAGTACGGCCGGACAGTCCACTCGCTGGCCCACGCGCTGACGAACTTCGAGGCCGACCAGCACTTCATCAGCCCCGAGACGCTCGCGCTCCCGCGGAACGTCCGCTACGACCTCCACGAGGCCGGCTCCTCGATCAAGGAACACACCGACATGGAACACATCCTGCCGAGCCTGGACGTCCTCTACGTGACCCGCATCCAGCGCGAGCGCTTCCCCGACGAGAGCGAGTACCGCGAGGTGGCCGGCCAGTACCAGATCGACGCCGAGGTCCTCGAGGCCGCGGCCGACGACCTGGTGGTGATGCACCCGCTCCCGCGGGTGGACGAGATCGCTCCCGACGTCGACGGGACCGACCACGCCTGCTACTTCCAGCAGGCCCACAACGGCGTACCCGTCAGGATGGCGTTGCTGGACCAGCTCCTCGGGGGGCGACGATGACCGACAGCCGCCAGCTCCGGGTGAGCAAAATCGAGAGCGGCACCGTCATCGACCACATCACCAGCGGCCAGGCACTGAACGTTCTCGCCATCCTGGGCATCGACGGGAGTGGCGGCGAGGCCGTCTCTATCGGAATGAACGTCCCCTCCGACCGTCTCGGGACCAAGGACATCGTCAAGGTCGAGGGCCGGGAACTCTCGCAGGGCGAACTGGACGTCCTCTCGCTGATCGCGCCGGCCGCGACAATCAACATCATCCGCAACTACGACGTCGTCGAGAAACACCGCGTCGACCGGCCCGAGGAGGTTGTCGGCGTTCTCGAGTGTCCCAACCACAACTGCGTCACCACAGAGGACGAACCCGTCGCCTCACAGTTCGAGGTGCTCGACGACGGCGTCCGCTGTGTCTACTGCGACACGATCATCCGCGAGGACCTGACCGAGCACATCCTCGCCTGACCGCCGGCGGGTTACGGCTCCTCGAGTTCCTCGACCAGTTCCTCGGCGTCGATGTCGGCCTCGTCGAGCGCGGCCTCGACGTCCTCCCCGCCGCCGCCCATACCGCCCATCATGCCGGGCATCCCCATGCCGGGGGTTCCCTCGATGATCTCCTGGATGACGACCCGGTCGACGCCGAGCAGATCGATGAGGTCCTGCGCGATGCTCTGTTTCTGGAACATCCACTGCTGGTTCATCGTCAGCTGCGGCGTCGCCTCGATGTACAGCGACTCCTTCTCGACCTCGACCGTCTCGTACTCCGGTCCCTCGTCTGCGTCTTCGGCGCCTTCCTCACCTTCCGTCTCGTCCTCGATGAGCTGGTCTTCCTCGACGGTGTCGGTCTCGAAGTGGACGTCGAGCTGGAGGTCGAGCAGCGTCTCGAGCAGGCTCTCGGCTCTGGCCTGTCGGTCGGTGATCTCGCCGACAACCTCGTACTCGTACTCGATGTTCTCGCCGGCAAGCGGGTGGTTGAAGTCCACTCGCGCGCGGCCGCCGATGATGGTCTCGACGAAGCCCTGCTGGCCGTCGATCTGCACCTGGGCGCCGGGGTACCGTTCGTCCTCGGGGAGTTTGTCCTTGCTGACCGTGCGGACCTCCTCCTCGTCGTACTCGCCGAAGGCCTCGGGAGCGGGCACGACAACCGACCCGCTGTCGCCGACCTCCCTGCCGACGATATCGTCCTCGACGGTGGGGAAGATGTGCTCCTCGCCGAGAGCGATCGTCCGGGGCGCGAACTCGCGGTCGGCGTCGACGTCCTCCTCCTCGGCGACCTCTGGGTCGGTCGTATCGACGAGGTCGCCCCCCTCGACCGTCCGGGCCGTGTAGTCGAGTTCGACGAACGCCCCCTCCTCGAGTTCCGCCTCGCTCTCGTCTGTCTCGGCCTGCGGTTCGTCCTCGGTCTCGGCCGCCTCCGGGCCGGTCTCGGAGTCCGCGTCGGTTACCGGTTGCTCGTCGGCGTCGTCGGCCTCGGGGTCATTGCTCATACCGTTCCGTCAGTCGTTGCACTCTTAAGCACAACGTTTCGCCCACACCTCGCCGGCGGGAGCGGGGGGCTGTATCAGCCCGCGTAGTCGCTCTCGCGGAGGATTTCCTGGTGTGATTCCGCGTCGACGTTCCGCCCCGACACCGGGAGCACAACCGTCTTCCCGGCCAGCCGGTCCCCGGCCTCGAGGGCGGCCGCGACGGCCGTCCCGCAGGCCCCCTCCATCACGACGTGCTCGTCGACGTACAGCCGCGCGACAGCGTCCCGGATTGCGTCGTCGTCGACCAGCCGGAAGTCGGCGAGGTGCTCGCGCAGCACGCGCGTCGTCAGCGCGAAGGGAACCCGCGTGGCGATCCCCTCGGCGAACGTCTCCATCCTGTCGTGGGGGGCGAGCGTCCCGTCTGCCCAGGCCCGGTGGGTGGCCGGCGCCCCCTCCGCCTGGACGCCGATCACGTCCGCGCCGAGCACTGCCCCGACCGAGAGACAGTAGCCGGCCGCCGCGGAGCCGCCGCCAACGGGACAGAAGAGGACGTCCACCCCGGGACAGTCCTCGACGACCTCCAGCCCCGCGGTCCCGACGCCGGCGACCAGCGCCGGCTCGTTCGCGGAGTGGACGTACCGGTACCCCTCCTCGGCTGCCAGCCGTTCGACGCGTTCGCGGGCCTCGTCGAAGTCCGCCCCGTAGTGGCGGACGTCGGCCCCGAGGCTGCGCATCGCCCGCACCTTGTCGGGGTTCGCACCTTCCGGAACACCGACAGTCACCGGCACACCGAACTCCCGGCCCGCCCAGGCGACCGACTGGCCGTGGTTGCCGGTGCTTGCAGCGATCAGCCCCCGCTCGCGGAACTCCGCGTCGAGCCTGGAGACGAGCCACACCCCGCCCCGGATCTTGAACGCGCCCGTCGGGAGAGTGTCCTCTCGCTTGAGGTAGACATCGGCGTCCAGCTCGGCCGAGAGCGTCTCGCTGCGGACCAGCGGCGTCCGCGGGAGGTGCTCGCGGACTGTCCCCCGCGCCCGGTAGAGGTCGGCCGGCGCCGGCGGCGCGAGGTCGTGGTAGGGGAACACGGTCGAGGCGTCGGGGGACTCGACGGGGTCGTACTCTGCCATGTCTCGGGACACGGAGAGGCCAGTGAAAACAGTACCCCACACGGATCCGACCTGTTCGGGGAAGCGGGGCGCTTTTGGGTGTGCTGGCACAGCAGAAGCACATGTACGAGGTAGAGATGAAAGTCCGCACCGGACACGACGAGGTCCGCGACAGGCTCGACGACCTCGGGGCGGAGCCGCTCGGGTCCGTCGTGCAGGAGGACACCTACTACGACGCGCCCCACTGCGACTTCGCGGAGACCGACGAGGCACTCCGTGTCCGCCACGAGGAGCCCGAGGACCGCCCGCCACGGGCGTACATCACGTACAAGGGGCCGCTGGTAGACGACGAGTCGAAGACCCGCGAGGAGGCGGAGACACCCGTCGGGGACGAGGCCGCGGCGCGGGACGTCCTCGCAAGCCTCGGCTTCCGGCCGGCGGCTACCGTCCGCAAGAGCCGCGAGCGCCACGCCGTAGAGGCGTACACCGTGACGCTCGACGCCGTCGAGGGGCTCGGCGAGTTCGTCGAGGTCGAAACCGAAACGGAGCACGACCTCGACGCGGCCCGCGAGGGTGCGTTCGAGGTACTCCGCGGCCTCGGCCTGGACCCGGCCGACGGGATCCGGACGTCCTATCTCGACCTCCTGCTCGCGGCAGATAACCAGGAGTAATCTCAGCCCGCACGGTGGTTTCCGAAAGTTATAGACGCGGGCCTTCCGAACCGGGGACAATGACTGACCGGAACATCCACGTCGAGCCCGCGGCCGGGCGGGCCGTCGAGGACCATGCTGTCGAGATTGTCGAGCGGAAGGGGCTGGGCCACCCCGACTCGGTCTGTGACGGGGTCGCCGAGGCGGTCTCGCGGGCCCTGGCGCGGACCTACCTCGACCGGTTCGGGACGGTGTTGCACTTCAACACCGACGAGACGCAACTGGTCGCCGGCACCGCCGCCCCGGCCTTCGGCGGCGGCGAGATGCTCGAGCCGATCTACCTCCTGATCGTCGGCCGCGCGACCAAGACATACGACGGCCGGCGGATTCCCGCAGAGACGGTGGCCCTGGAGACCGCCCGGGAGTACCTCGACGCCAACTTCCCCGAACTGGACGTCGGGTCCGACGTCGTGATCGACGTGCGCCTGGGGGAGGGAAGCGGCGACCTCCAGGAGGTGTTCGGCGAGAACGGCGCCGTCCCGATGGCGAACGACACCAGCTACGGCGTCGGACACGCGCCGCTGACAGAGACAGAGCGGATCGTCTACAACGCCGAGCGCCGACTCAACGGCGAGTACGGCCCAGACCACCCCGAACTCGGCCAGGACATCAAGATCATGGGCAAGCGCGAGGGCGACCGCGTCGACGTGACCGTCGCTGCCGCGACAATCGACGCCTACGTCGGAGACCTCGACGACTACCGGGACGCCGTCCGCGGGATCGAGGACTTCGTCGCCGGGGTGGCCCGCGAGTACACCGACCGCGAGGTCACGGTCCACGTCAACACCGCCGACAGCTACGAGGAGGGGGCGATCTACCTCACCACGACCGGGACCAGCGCCGAGCAGGGCGACGACGGCTCGGTCGGCCGGGGCAACCGCGCCAACGGCCTCATCACGCCCAACCGCCCGATGAGCATGGAGGCGACCAGCGGCAAGAACCCCGTCAACCACATCGGCAAGATCTACAACCTCCTGAGCACCGAGATTGCCCGGTCGGTGGTCGCGGACGTCGACGGCATCCGCCAGCTCCAGGTCCGGCTGCTCAGCCAGATCGGCCAGCCCATCGACAACCCCAGCGTCGCCGACGCCGCCGTCATCACCGAGGGCGGCGTCGACGTGGCCGACATCGAGGACGAGGTCGCCGCCGCAATCGACACCGAACTGGCCGGCGTGACCGACATCACCGAACGGATTATCGAGGAAGAACTATCGACTTTCTAACTTTTTAACCCGGTTAAACTGGGGTCAACGGTCCGCCCGTTATTAGTCTCTCCGGGGCGTAGACAGTGGTACAATGTCGCCACACGCCGATGTGAGCACGACCCGGACCCTGTGCCCCGAGTGCGGGTTCGAGGTCCCGGTCGCCGACGACTGTTCGCTGTGCGGCCACGACCTCGACGCCGCGACCCCCGAGTGATACTGTCAGCTGTACCGACGTGAGGATAGTCCCCACCCCGGGATGCCGACACTGCTCACGCGCTTACAGCCGGCAGCAGGAACACCGACAGCAGTCCACACGAGACGCGCGGAGCGTAACCGATTTGCCCGGCGCGCGACTGGCCGAGTACATGACGCGGGTCTGTCTCGTCGGCGACGGGGACGTCAACCTCCGGTACGAACTCCTCTCGCGCGAAACCTCCCGCGAGGCGCTCGTAACATACGACCTCCGGGAGCCGTTTGCGAACACCGTCGGCGTCGAGACGGTCAGCCTCGGGGCGGCCGTCGCGCTGCTCAACGACCTCGACTGGTACCTCGCGCGGTTCGTCGACGAGGCGCTGGTCCTCGAGCCCTCGGTCGACGGGACGGAGTGGCTCTCCCGCGACCTCGCGACGGCGATCCGCGAGGACGAACTCGACCCCGACGGAACCGGCCGGTTTCTCAGGGTCTACGGCGTGGAACACCCCGAGGAGCCCGGACGCGACGACGGGACCGACCGGCCACCGCGGCTCGTCGAACCGATGCTCCTCGCCAGGACCGGCGGGACCCTCCCGGAGTACGACCTCCGGGACGTCGACGAGACGCTCGTGGTCCGGGTGACCGAGCCAGAGTTCGAGGGGTAGGGCCCAGGGAGTCAAATACCTGCCACCCGCAGAGGTGGGCATGACGGACCGCTTCGAGCCCCTGTCGAGTCTCCCCTCGCGCCCGCTCGACCTCGACGAGATCGAGGACCTCGAGGACAACGACCGGATCGTGACGATCCAGTACGACGACGAGACAGTCGAAACCGCCGACCGGGGCACGTTCGCGTACAACTGTGTGCTCGTCCTGTCGGGGAGTCTGACCGGGGCAGTCTACGAGGAAGACGAGGAGACGTGGTACCGGGTCTACCACGAACCGCGGCCGGACGCGGAGATGGAGACGGCCTACGACGCCGTCCGGGAGGTACGCGGCGACGACTCCCTGTTCTCGCGGGCGCCGCTCACCGTCGACGAGGCGGTGTTCAAGACCGACCGTCCCGCCGGCGAGGACACCTCGGGGTACGTCGCGGGCGACGACTTCCCCTGTCCGGTCTGCGACGAGACCCACACCGTCCGGTTCCAGGACGAGGAGTACGGGACCGGAATCGACGGCCTCGACACGTCCTATCTCTACGTCGCGTGTCCGGCGGCCAGACAGGACCAGCTGATAGTCGAGTTCCAGGCGAAAACGGGACGGGACACGGCGCCGACCGGGGAGTGACCGGCAGTCCCCCGCCCACCACCTCACCCGGTGTCGTCGAACAGCCCGGTCGACATGTACCGCTCGCCGGAGTCCCAGAAGGCAGTCACGACCAGCGGATCCCGGTCCCGGTTCAGTTCGTCGCGGAACCGCCGGGCAACGCGCTTGGCCGCGAGCAGGGACGCGCCCGAGGACTGGCCGACGAAGACGCCCTCCTCGCGGGCCAGGCGGCGACACTCCGCCTCGGCCGGCGGGAGCGCGACCGTCTCGACGTCGTCGATGAGGTCCACGTCGATGTTCTCGCTGACGAACCCCGGGCCCATTCCCTGGAAGTCGTCGACGCCGGGCTCTCCCCCGGAGAGAACCGCGTTGTCCGCCGGTTCGACCGCGACGACCTCCACCCCGGGGAACGCCTCCCGGAGGCGGCGGCCGGTGCCGGTGAGGGTGCCGCCGGTCCCGACGCCGGCGACGAACGCGTCGACGGTTCGGTCGCCGACCTGTTCGACCACCTCGGCACCGGTGGTCCGGTAGTGTGCCCCGGGGTTCGCGGGGTTCTCGAACTGGCGCATCTGGACGAACCCCTCGCGGGCGTCGAGTTCGTCGGCGCGCTCGCGGGCGTCGCCGATCTCTCCCTCGACGAGTTCCAGTTCGGCGCCGTAGGCCCGCATGATCCCGCGGCGTTCCGGGGACTTCGATTCGGGCATCACGAGCCGGACGTCGTAGCCCTTCGTGGCGCTGACCATCGCCAGGCCGATGCCCGTGTTCCCGCTTGTCGGTTCGACGATGGTGTCGCCGGGCGTCAGGTCACCCGCCTCCTCGGCGGCCTCGACCATCGCGAGCGCCGGCCGGTCCTTTGCCGACCCGCCGGGGTTGAACGACTCGACCTTCGCCGCGATGGTGGTCCCCTCCGGCGAGTCGACCCTGACCAGGGGCGATCCCAGCGTCTCCAGGATATCGTCGTCCATTGGTCGCGGTACGCAATCCGGGCTTATACCGGTTGCTGTAACTGTGTCCCGGTACGACCGCATGACGGTGTGCGGTCGATCCGGCACTGACTTACAGCAATCAGTATTATACGCTGTCTGTCACCGGCAGTGTGTGCCGTCGCTCGCGACGTCGCTGTCCGGGAGCCTCGCCGACAGCGACGGGGCACAGGCGACCGTCGACGGCCTCACCGAGCGTCCGGGAAGGCGGGGGGTGGTGATGATCTGTGACGGGACGACGGCGGGCGGTGTCACCGCCACCGCCGCGGGGGTGGCCGACCGCGTGTGACAGAGGCCAAGTAGCGGGAGTCCGTAGACGCGCACATGAGCGAGACACGCTCTACAGAGCAACACGACCTGCTGGTGGGCGGCGGACGGGTCGCGCCCTCGTCGGGCGAGTACGTGGAGACAATCGATCCGGCGACCGGCGAGGCGTTCGCGGCGGTCGCCGTCGCGGACGAACCGGACGTCGACGCGGCCGTGCGGGCGGCCCGCGAGGCGTTCCCGGAGTGGCGTGACACTGACCCGGCCGAGCGCGGTCGCACGCTCTACCGCGTCGCGGAACTGATCCGGGAGAACCTCGACGACCTCGCCGGACTCGAGACCCGCGACCAGGGCAAGCCCCTCTCGCAGGCCCGTTCGGACATCTCGGGCGCGGCGCGGTACTTCGAGTACTACGCCGGCGCGGCCGACAAACTGGAGGGGACGACCGTCCCCGTCGGCCCCGGGCAGGTCGACTACACCGTCCGCGAGCCCTACGGCGTCTCCGCCCAGATCATCCCGTGGAACTTCCCCGGCAACCTCTTTGCCCGCGGGGTCGCGCCCGCGCTCGCTGCCGGCAACACCGCGGTCGTCAAGCCCGCGCCGACAACGCCGCTGTCCGCCTACAGGCTGGCCGAGGTGTGTGTCGAGGCGGGCGTCCCCGGGTCGGCAGTCAACGTCGTCTCCGGCGGCGGCGAGACCGGGGCGGCGCTCACGGGCCACCGGGACGTCGACACCATCACCTTCACCGGGAGTGTCCCGACCGGGCAGGCGGTGATGGAGGCCGCCGCCGCGAACATCACGCCGGTGACGCTGGAACTCGGCGGCAAGAACCCCGCCATCGTCTACCCCGACGCCGACGTCGACGAGGCGGTCTCGTGGGTGGACACGGGCATCTTCACGAACGCCGGCCAGATCTGCTCGGCCGCCGACCGCGCGATTGTCCACGAAGACGTCTACGAGGAGTTCGTCGAGAAGATCGTCGAGACCGCCGAGACGTACGAGGTCGGCCCCGGCCTCGAGGATCCCGACATGGGTCCGCTGAACAGCGCCGACCACTTCGAGACGGTCACCGACTACATCGAGGTCGGCAGGGCCGAGGCCACCCTCGCGACCGGCGGCGGGGTGCCAGACAGCGGGGGATACTTCGTCGAACCGACCGTCTTCGTCGACGTCGACAACGGGACGCGGATCGCACAGGAGGAGGTCTTCGGCCCCGTGCTCGCGGTCATCCCCTACAGCGACGGCGAGGATCCCGTCGAGATCGGCAACGACGTCGCGTACGGCCTGGTGGCGGGCGTGTTCACGAACGACGTGCGCCGCGCCCACCGCGCGGCCCGGCGACTCGAGGCCGGGAACGTCTACGTCAACAAGTGGTTCGGCGACACCAACCAGACCCCCTTCGGCGGGTACAAGGACTCCGGTGTCGGCCGCGAGAAGGGCCTGGAGGCACTGGACTCGTACCTCCAGACGAAAAACGTCGCCGTCAACCTGGAGTCCGGCGGGGGCGAGGATCTGCCGGGTGGGTAACCCGGGCAAGGTGCTTTGTGTCCCGGTGTGTAGTGGGGCTGTATGGAGGTCGTGGTCTACGGCGCTGGAAGCCTTGGAAGCCTGTTCGGCGGACTGCTCGCGCGAACACACGAGGTGACCCTCGTCGGCCGTGACCCACACGTGGCCGCCGTCCGGAACTCGGGCCTGCAGGTGGTCGGAATCGAGACGTTCGAGACGGCGCCGCGGGCGACGACCGGCGGAACCGGCCTGGAGGGCGACCTCGCGCTGGTGACCGTCAAGGCCTACGACACACCCACGGCGGCCCGGGAGTTGGCGACGGGCGAGTTCGACGCAGTCCTGTCCGTCCAGAACGGCATGGGCAACGAGGAGATTCTCGCGGAGTGTCTTCCGTGTCCGGTCCTGGCGGGTACCACCTCCCACGGCGCGATCCACAGGGGGCCGGGCGTCGTCGAGTGGACCGGGCGGGGTGACGTGACTGTCGGTCCCTGGGGAGGGGCGGGTACGGACGTGGCCGAACGCGCCGGGGCGGCGTTCCGGGAGGCAGGCGTCGAGACGACGGTCGGGACGGAGGTGCGGACCCGACTGTGGGAGAAACTCGCCGTCAACGCCGCTATCAACCCCGCCACCGCGCTCGCCCGTATGCAGAACGGCGAGGTTTTTGCCGGCCCGACGGCCGAGTGTGCCCGCACCGCAGCCCGCGAGACCGCGCGGGTCGCCCGGGCGAGCGGGATCGAACTGACTGACCAGCGGGCAATCGAGTGTGCCCGGACGGTCGCACGGGAGACGAGCGGGAACCGCTCGTCGATGTACCAGGACGTACTGGCCGGCAAGCGGACAGAGATCGACGCAGTCTCGGGGTTCGTCGCCGACCGGGCCGACCGGGAGGGGCTGGACGCACCCGTAAACAGGGTCTTCCAGGCGCTGATCCGCGGGTGGGAGGCCGCCGAAGGGGTCCGGTGAGGATGTCCTCGCGTGTGGTTTTTATTCTCCGGAGATCCAACGGGCCTTCACATGTCCACTATCAGGGCTCTCGCCAACCACGGTCCGGACGACGATCCGATTACTATGTTGACGGCGTACGACGCGCCGACCGCGCGGGTCGTCGACGAGGTCGGGATCGACGCCATCCTGGTAGGGGACTCTATCGGGAACGCGGTGCTGGGCTACGAGTCGACGCTGCCGGTGACGCTCGATATGATCGCCACTCACACAGAGGCGGTCGTCCGGGGCACCGAGGAGGCGGTCGTGATTGCCGACCTGCCCTTTCTGAGTTTCGGCGTCGAGGAGGCCGAGACTGTCCGCAACGCGGGCCGGATGCTGAAAGAGGCCGGTGCGCACGCGGTCAAGCTCGAGAGCGGTCCCCACACTGTCGAGATAACCGAGCGTCTCGTCGAACTCGGCATCCCCGTCCAGGCACACCTCGGACTCACGCCACAGCACGTAAACCAGCTCGGGCTGGAACGACAGGGGACCGACACGGAGGCCGCGGAGGAAATCCTCCGTCTCGCCCGGGAACACGAGACAGCAGGTGCGTTCTCGCTCGTCCTGGAACACGTCCCCGCGAACCTGGCGGCAGCAGTCACCGAATCCCTGGACATCCCCACTATCGGTATCGGTGCCGGTCCGGAGACAGACGGACAGGTCCTCGTGTTCACGGACGCGGTGGGACTCACCGAGCAACCCCCACCGTTCGCCGAAGCGTTCGGCGACGTCCGGGATGAGATGGCAGACGCTGTGGCTACGTACCGTGAAGCGATTACCAGCGGGGAGTTCCCCGGTGACGACCACTCGTACGTCGAAGAGGACCTGGACTTGGATCTCCGGTAGTGGTTGCTGCAGGTCAGTTCTGGATCGGGGAGCCCGTCGAGAAACGCCGTGTCGTCAGCCATACCGACACCAACCCGGTCCGGTACTGATAGGGTCGGCTCGACGCACGCGAGCACTGTCGGCACCCCGGGCTGGGGAACAGCTTCACGTCGGAATAGCCGACAGAACGAGGATTGTGACGGCCGGTCGCGGGACCGACAAAAAATTATCCCCCGGGGTCGAACGTTCCCGGCATGGCACTCGATACCATGGAGCCGAACCCGGTGTGGGTGGAGGACGCCTACGCCGACACTGTCGCCGTCCTCGAACACTACGGGGACGACCTCACGTTCAGGGTCTGGGGGGGCGACTGGTGCAAGGACTGCCGGGCCAAGCTCCCTGACTTCGGGGCTGCAATCGACGCGGCCGGGATCCCGTCGGAGAACGTCGTCCACAACGAACTCGACCAGGACAAGCAGGGTCCCGGCGTCGAGGAGTACGGCGTCGAGTACATCCCGACGGTCGTTGTCGAGCGCGACGGCGAGGAGATTGCCCGCTTCGTCGAGGACGAGCGCGTCCCGATCGCCGTCCACCTCGCCGACCGCATAGAGGAGACCCTCGGTCCGGTCGCGTAACCGGCGCGCGGCGACGCCCGCCGCGGCGTGGCGCGTCACCCGGTGTCGCCAGTCACTCCAGTTCGTCGGTGATAACGGAGCGCAGCGACACGATCCGGTCGGCGTCTGCCGTCACCGATCCGCCCGGAGCCGACAGTTCGAGGGTTCCGGAGGCGTTCGCAGCTCCGAGACGCGCAACCGGCGCGACACCCTCGAACGCGTCCCGCACCGCCCCGGGATCGATTGTCTCGACGACGACGCGCCCGGGCTGTTCGTGGAACAGCGTTCCGGCGGCCGCGGCGTCCGGGCTGTCCAGGTCGACCCTGGCCCCCGCGCCGGCGTGGACCATCTCCGCCAGGGTGACGGCGAGCCCGCCGTGGCTGACGTCGTGTGTCGCGAGCGTCGCGTCGTGGTCGGCGACGGCTGCCAGCGTCTCGACCAGTTCCCGCGGGTTCCCCGGAAGCGACGGGAACCGGTCGCTCCCGCCGAACTGTGCGAGATACTCCGACCCGCCCAGCCGCGCCCCCGTCCCGCCGGCCAGCGGGCGGTCGCCGACCACCAGCAGGTCACCCTCGCCCGCGAGCGGGAGCGGCGGGGCGTCGTAGCCCGCCCGCGTACCGACCAGCGCGAGGGTCGGCGTCGGCGGGATCGGACCCGCCGGCGAGTCGTTGTACAGCGAGACGTTCCCCCCGACGACCGGCGCCTCGAGGGTCGCGCACATGTCTGCCAGCCCGGCGACGGCGCGCTCGAAGCCGCCGTAGACGCCGGGCTTCTCGGGGTTGCCGCCGTTCAGGCAGTCGACAGCCGCCAGCGGCGTCGCCCCCTTCGCGGCGAGGTTCGTCGCGTTCTCCAGCGCGACCGCACGGGCACCCTCGTAGGGCGCGGCGGCGGTCCAGTGGGGGTCGGCGCCGGCAGAGATTGCGAGCCCGACCCCGGAATCCCGGCCGTCGCCACCGACGGTTGCGTCGCTCGCCTCCCGGACCGCGAGAATCGCGGCGTCGTCGCCCGGCCGGCGCGCGGTGCGGACCTGGACCTCGTGGTCGTACTGGCGGTAGACCCACCGTTTCGAGGCCGTGTTCGGGCTCCCCACGACCGCCTCGAAGGCCGCCTCCGGGTCGGCGCCGGGCAGGTCGCGGTCGGGCCGGTCCGGGCGCTCGGCGGACAGGTCGTGGGTCGGCGCGCCCTCGCCCAGGAACCCGGCGTCGCAGTCGACGACGGTCCCCCGGGTTCGCGGCTCGCCGCCGCCCGCCCCCTCGGAGGTGCTTCCGGACTCGCTTCCCTCGAACGTGCAGACGTAGTTGCCCTCGGTGACCTCGCCGACGACCGAGCAGCCGAGGTCGTACCGCTCGGCGACGGCGCGCACGCGGTCGACGTTCTCCGGGCGGACCTCGTAGACCATCCGCTCCTGTGACTCGGCGAGCAGAATCTCGAGGGCGTTCATGCCGGGTTCGCGCTGGTGGACGCGGTCGAGGTCGATGCGCGCCCCGAGGCCGCCCTTGGCGACGAGTTCGGAGGTCGCGCCGCCCAGGCCGGCCGCCCCGAGGTCGCGGGCCGCCTCTACGAGTTCCTCGTCGAGCAGCGCCTCGTTCGCCTCGACGAGCAACTTCTCCGTGTACGGGTCGCCGACCTGGACCGCGGGGCGGTCCTCGGTCTCGGCGTCCGCAGAGAGGTCCTCGCTGGCGAAGGAAGCCCCGCCGAGGCCGTCCCGGCCGGTCGCGTTCCCCACGAGGACGAGCTTGTTGCCCGGCTGCTGTGCCTCGGCCGTGACCAGGCGGTCCGGGTCGTCGATCAGCCCGACACAGGCGACGTTGACGAGCGGGTTGCCCTCGTAGCCCTCGTGGAACGCGACGCTGCCGGCGACGGTCGGGACGCCGATGCAGTTGCCGTAGTGACTGATCCCCTCGACGACCCCCTCGAAGAGGTACTGTGAGTGGTCGCGGTCGAAGTCACCGAAGTAGAGGCAGTCAGCGAGCGCGATAGGGTAGGCGCCCATCGACATCGTGTCCCTGACGATTCCGCCCACGCCGGTCGCCGCGCCGTCGAACGGGTCGACGTAGGAGGGGTGGTTGTGGCTCTCGATGCCCAGCGTGATGTAGGTCTCCGCGTTCGTCCCACCCGCCTCGCCGTCCCCGGTCCCGTCTGCGGGCAGGGCGACCACGGCGGCGTCGTCGCCGGGTCCGACGACCACCTGCTCGCCCTCGGAGTCGAACGCCGAGAGCAGCGGCCGCGAGGAGCGGTACGCGCAGTGTTCGCTCCAGAGGTTCTCGAAGAGCGCGGCCTCTGCCGGGGTGGGCTCCCGCCCCAGTTCCTCGACGATCAGTTCGCGGTCCGGGTCGGCCAGGGCCATTGCCGGCTCCTTGTCAGAGGTCGGACAAAGCGTTTTTCATGCAGCGTTCCCGCGGTGGTCGTGCTGACGGCTGTCCGTCCGGATCTGCGCCACCCCGGAATCCACGGGGCTGTCGACGCGCTGGCCGCCGGAGTGTGAGCGCGCCGGCGTTCGCGGGCCGAGTCGACGAACCGTACACCGACCCAGTTTTTACGCCCGCAACAAAAGTCCTCAGCAATGGACGACGACATCCGCGAGCGTGTCGAGACGGCAGCGGAGGTAAACGCCCTCTACAACGCCCTGAAACACGGCGGGGACGCCCAGGTCGGGGCCATCCTGGGACCGCTGATGGGCCAGAACCCCGAGTTCCGGGAGTACGGCGACGAGATTGCGGGCGTCGTCGCGCCTGTCGTCGGGCGCGTCAACGACATGAGCCACGGGGAGAAGCGCGCCCGGCTCGAGGAACTCGCGCCAGAGCGACTCGAGGAACTCGGGAGCGAGGACGGCGGGGACGACCACCCGCTGCCGGCCCTCCAGAACGCCGACCAGGGGGCGGTCAGGATGCGGGTCGCGCCGAACCCCAACAGCCCGTGGCACATCGGTCACGCGCGGATGGCGGCCGTCGTCGGTACCTACAAGCAGCGCTACGACGGCGAGTTCGTCTGCCGGTTCGACGACACCGACCCGGAGACCAAGCGGCCGGACCTCGACGCCTACGACGCCATCCTCGAGGCCATCGACTACCTGGGGTTCGAACCCGACGACGTCGTGCTGGCCAGCGACCGCCTCGAGACGTACTACGACCACGCCCGCGCCCTCATCGACGCGGGCGGCGCCTACACGTGTTCGTGTCCTGCGGAGGACTTCTCGGAACTGAAAAACGCCGGCGAGCCCTGCCCCCACCGCGGGAAAGAGGCCGAACGGGTCCACGAGGAGTTCGCGGCGATGGTCGACGGCGCGTACAGCGGCGGGGAGATGGTCCTCCGGGTGCGGACGGACATCGAGCACAAGAACCCCGCGTTGCGGGACTGGGTAGCGTTCCGGGTCGTCGACACCCCCCACCCGCGCGAGTCGGCCGCCGAGTACCGGTGCTGGCCGATGCTGGACTTCCAGAGCGGGATCGACGACCACCTGACCGGCGTCACGCACATCGTCCGCGGGATCGACCTCCAGGACTCCGCGAAGCGGCAGGGGTTCGTCTACGACTACTTCGGCTGGACCTACCCGGAGGTTGTCCACTGGGGCCACGTCGAGGTCGACGAGTACGACGTCCCGCTGAGTTCATCGACAATCGTCGAGATGGTCGAGCGGGGAGAACTCGACGGCTGGGACGACCCGCGCGCGCCGACGGTTGCGAGTCTCCGGCGGCGGGGCGTCCGCGGACAGGCGATCGTCGACGCGATGGTCGACCTCGGCACGTCGACGTCGAACGTCGATCTCGCGATGTCGGGTGTCTACGCGAACAACCGCGATCTGATCGACGACGAGGCCGACCGCGCCTTCCTCGTCCGGGACGACCCCGACGCCGGCGGGGGGGCAGTCGAGCGGCAGGTGGTGGGTGGCCCGGACGCCGGCCACCCGCCGGTCCACCCCGACCACGAGGACCGCGGGACCCGGACCATCCCCGTCGAGGGGGGCGTCCTCGTCGAGTCGGACGACCTCCCCGCATACGGCGAGCGGGTCTGGCTGAAAGGCTACGGCCCCGTGCGCCACACCCGGGAGGCCTTCGAGTTCACCGGGGAGGACATCGAGGTCGTCAGGGAGGGGGCGGTGCCGGTCGTCCACTGGGTCCCCGCCGACGCCAGCGTGAAGACGCGGATGCGGACGATGGACGGCGACGTGACGGGGTACGCCGAGCCGGGCGTCGCCGGCTACGGGCGCGACGCGACGCTCCAGTTCGAGCGGGTCGGGTTCGTCAGGGTGGACGACCCCGGCGAGCCGCTGGTCACCTACTTCGCGCACCGGTGACGGGGTGTCGAGTCCCCGGCCCGGCCGCCGGCAATCCGGGGAGCGGTGCCGGCAACGGAAGTCTTCGATCAAAAGTTTAAGTACCAGCCGGCAGTCCAATCAGGTATGGCTATCGACCCGGAGTTCGAGCAGACCTACGAGGAAGTGGACCGCCACGAGGACCACCGCGTGTGGACCACCGACGGCGACGAACCCACCGAGGAGACCCAGGGCATCCACGGTACGCACGTCGCCGTCGACTTCGACATCTGTATCGCGGACGGGGCCTGCCTGGAGGACTGCCCGGTCGACGTCTTCGAGTGGGTCGATACGCCGGGTCACCCCGAGAGCGAGATCAAGGCCGACCCGACCCACGAGGACCAGTGTATCGACTGTATGCTGTGTGTCGACGTCTGTCCCGTCGACGCGATCGACGTCGACCCGAGCCGGGCCGGCCGCATCTGAGACCGACTGTTCTATACCGGTCGACGTAACTTTTGATACTTCTCAGCCGGACGTACCCAGCTGAAAGTATCAGGGCTTACGTCGACCGGTATAATACTGCTGGCTGTAACTGTTTTAAGATATCCGTGACCCCGGGGTCGCGAAATTCGGTACAGACGTACAGCCGGCAGTATAACAGGAGCGGCTGTCGTTCCGCGGGACACGGCGGGAAATTTCGACAGAACACGAAACACTTAGGCTGGAGTACGACGCGCACCCACCTAGGTGCGTGATACCAATGCGTAGTGTCGTACTGACAAAGGGCGTCCCGGACTTCCGGGAAGGACAGGTCTCGTTCGACGAGGACGGCCACTTAGAGCGTGGCAAGACACCGACCGTGATGAACCCCAACGACAAGCACGCGCTCCGGGCGGCCCTCCAGACCAAGGTCAGACACGGCGGAACGGTATCCCTGATGAGCATGGGTCCACCGGGCTACGCGGAGATCCTCCAGGAGGGCATGGAGGACGTCTACGCGGACGACCTGTACCTCCTGTCGGACCGCGAGATGGGCGCGGCCGACACGTGGGCGACCGCGATGACCGTCTCGGCCGGGATCGAACACATGGACGAGACACCGGACCTCATCTTCGCGGGTTTCAAGACCGCAGACGGCGAGACGGGACACACCGGCCCGCAGACGGAGTGGTGTCTCAACCGCAACGACGCCCTGCCGGACTACCCGCTGATCACCCACGTCATCGCGCTGGACATCGACGAGGACGAGGGTGTGGTCCGGGCCAAGCGTCTCGTCGAGGGCGACATCTCGGAGATCGAAACCGTCGAGGCCGACCTCCCCGCGTTCGTCGTCGCGGACCCCGAGTTCGAGCCGACCTACCGGAGGGCCGACCACCGCCTCCGACACAAGGACTTCCGCGCACAGACCCGGGAGCGTGCCGCCGAGTTCGCCGAGTACGTCGACGACGAGACCGAGGCCGACCCCACCGACTGGGAGGACTTTCAGGTGTGGAACCACGAGGAACTCAACCTCGACCCCGACTACATCGGGCTGGACGGCTCCCCGACCATCGTGGCGGGGGTCGACCCCATCCCGAAGGCACCGTCCGAACGCGAGGCAACGACGGTCGAACCGGACGACGCGGCCGGGATGGAGACCGTCTTCGAGGAGATCGAGCCGTACGCGGCAGGTGATTAGATGCCCGAAATAGACCCAACCGAACACGACATCGCGGAACTCGGCCCGAAGATCAAAGACGTCGACGACGAGCAGGAACTCGAGGAGATGCTCGCCCTGGAGAGGGGCAGCGAGGGCCGCGCGCCAGTCGTCACGCTCATCGAAGACCGCAGAGAGAAGGTCGGCGGCGACGAGGAGGGCGACCCCAGCGAGGCCGACCTGACCGGGATGACCATCGCCGACGTCGCCAACATGATCCGCGACGTCGACGACATCGAGGTGTTGCGGGACATCCTCGAGCGCGAGACGGAGGGCGAGAACCGCGAGGGCGCCAAGTCACAGATCGAGAAGAAAATCAACAACCTCGAGACGGACGACGGCGAGGAGACCGAGGTGGAGTACGTCCCGCCCGAGGAGAAGTACCCCGAACTGGACCACCCGACGGCGGACAAGCAGTACGTCGAGGGGACCGTCGACGGCGAGTACCGTGACACGTGGGTCTACTGCGAGACCCAGCAGGGGGAACTCATCGACGTCTCCCGGGAGATGCTCGGGAAGGCCCGCGAACTGGTGGACGGCTACAACGACGACTACGGCGAGGACGAGAACGTGATCGCGGTGCTGATCGGCGACGGCGTGGCGGACCTCGCGGAGGAGTGTCTCGCCTGCGGCGCCGACCGCGTGGTCTACCACGAGGACCCGGCCCTCGAACGGCTCCGGCACAGACCGTACACGGAGATCTTCTGTCACATGTGCCGGGACTGGGACGTCGAGTGGCGCGACTACCACGAGCCCCGCTATGCGGTGTTCCCGGCGACGAACAACGGGCGGGACCTCTCCGCGCTCGTCCAGGGGGAACTCGACTCCGGGCTGGCCTCGGACTGTTCGGGCCTGTACATCGAGTCGGCCGACATCTCGAACCCCGCCAAGACCGGTACGCCGGGCGAGACCAGGACCTTCGAGAAGGTGCTGCACATGAAGCGCCCGGACTTCTCCGGGTTCGAGTACTCGACCATCCTCTGTCTCGACAAGCCCCACCGGGATTTCCACCCACAGGGAGCCTCGGTCATCCCGGGCAGTTTCGAGATCCCCGAGGCCGTACCCGAACCCGAGGGCGAGATCGTCGAACACGACACCGACCTGCCAGCGGAGTGGTTCCAGGTCGAGGTGGTCGGGTACGACACACTCGACGAGGGGGTCGACCTCACCGGCCACGACGTGGTCGTCGCACTGGGCCGGGGGATCGGCGAGGACCCCACGCGGGGGATCGAACTCGGCCTCGATCTCGTCGACCAGTTCGAGGACGCCACACTGGGGCTCTCCCGCGGTGTGATCACGGCCGCCTACCAGTTCGACGGCCACGTCGAGCAGTACGTCACCGAGGAGCGCCAGATCGGCGAGTCCGGCCAGGTCGTCGAGCCCGACGTCTACATCGCCGCCGGCATCTCGGGGGCGGTCCAGCACAAGGTCGGGATGGACGAGTCCGACACGGTCATCTCGATCAACACGAACACCGACGCCGACATCCGCGACTTCTCGGATTACTTCATCGAGGGGGACCTCTTCGAGGTGCTCCCGCGGCTGACCGACGCCCTCGAGAAGGGGGAGTTCGCACGGGCAGTCGGGCAGGGGGTCAACAATGGCTGACACCGCACGAGCCGCGGAGACAGACGAGTACGAACACTACGAGGCGGTCGTCGTCGGGGCCGGACCCGGCGGCGCCGCGGCGGCGGCAGCGCTCGCGAACCACGGTGTCGAGACACTCGTTCTCGAGCGGGGCGCCGACGCCGGGTCGAAGAACGTCTCGGGCGGCCTCATCTACGCCGAGGAGTCCGCGCCCTACACGATCGACGACCTGTTCCCGGACATCCGGGAGGAGGCCACCGAGCGGCCGGCCGACGAGTACTACATCCACAACGTCGCCGGGCGGAAGATCAAGACCTTCGACCTCCACGAGATCCACCACCACGACACTGAGTGGTGTGACTCGGTCCTGCGCCGGAGGATGGACTCCTGGCTCGCCGAGCGGGTCCACGAACTGACCCGCGAGACTGGCGGCGGCCTCCTGACGAACGTCCGGGCCAACGGCCTCCTCCGGGCGGACAGCGAGGGGCGTGTGCGTCCCTCGGACCGTGCGAGCGGGCAGGGCCCGCGAGCAGACGGGGAGATCGTGGGTGTCACCTGTGACGAACTCGATCCGATCACGGCGGACGTGATCGTCGCCGCGGACGGCGTCAACTCCGAACTCGCCAGGGACGCCGGCCTGATGGACTGGGAGGAACCCGGGGAGTGGTTCCAGGGCGTGAAAGCCGTCGTCGACATGCCGCCGGAGGCGATCAACGAGCGGTTCGGGATCGACGACGACGAGGGGGTCGCCCACCTCTTTGCCGGCGACCTCTTCGACGGCGTTCGCGGGGGCGGCCTCCTCTATACGAACGAGGACTCGCTGTCGGTCGGGACGGTCTTCCACCTCGACTCGCTCGCCGAGGAGCGCGCCGAGCCCCACGAACTGCTCGACAGCCTGCTCACACACCCGCTGCTCGACCAGTGGTTCCAGGGCGAGTACGAGGAACGCGAGTACGCCGCGAAGCTCGTGCCCGATTCGAAGAAGGCGGCCCATCCCTCGCCCCACCGCGGCCGTCTGCTGGTGGTGGGCGACGCCGCCGGGCAGATGCAGGCCCAGGGCCCGATAATCAAGGGGATGAACCACGCAGTCACCGCCGGCGGGCTCGCCGCGGAGGCGTTCCAGGAGGCGAAAGCACGGGGCGACCCGACGAAGGCCGGCGACCTCTACGAGCAGAAACTCGAGACCGAGGGCGTGATGGCGAAACTCCGGCCCGCGCGGTACCGCTACTCCCGGCACGTCTCGGAGAGCAGTCTCGTCACCGGCCTCACCAGCAGCCTCGTCGACTCGCCGGTCGGGACCGTCGGCCTGAAACTGTTCGGCAGGTTCGTCGAGCGCGCGTTCAACTCCCCGTTCCTGCTGGGGATGCTCCCCGACACCCGCTTCTCGTACGTGACGATGCCCACCCGCGTCGGCGAGGTGCTCGGGACGCGCGTCGACGCCGACAGCGACGTCGAGCCGCCGGAACTGGACGACCGCATCGGCGACCTGACCTACGACGTCGACGACCCCCACATCGAGGTGCTGGACAACAGCTTCGAGGCCTCCGGCACCGCGGTGACCGCCTGTCCAGTGAGCGCCAGGGGCTTCGGCGGGGGCTGCTACCGCGAGGAGACCGTCGCCACCAACGGCGGCGAGGAGAAGGTCGTCAGCCTCGACACCCAGCCCTGCGTCGAGTGCGGGACCTGTGCCGTCGTCGCCGACACACACTGGGAGCACCCGCCCGGCGGGAAGGGCGTCGAGTACAAGCAAGGATAGCCCACACACCCCCATGGACGCGGAGGAGCGCTTCGCCGAACGCCTCTGGCACCTCGCAGAGCGGGCCGAACGCGAGAAGCGGGCGTTCGAACCGCCCGCCGATCCGCCCGACAGCGAGCAGGCGATGGACTACCTCCGGGAGGGTGCCGGACCGGCAATCGCGCTGTTCGTCGAGGCCAGAACCGGCCAGCACATGATTCACTTCCCGCCCGAGGAGTACCACGCCCTCGAGGGCGCGATGAACACCTGGCTCGCCCTCTACGCCGCCTGTTACGGCGTCGATCTGGCGGCGGACTTCGCGCTCCGGGAGGCCGCCCAGTTGCTGATCGACACACACAACATCAGGGACGTGGCGGAGATGCTGACGCACGTGCCGACAGACAGCCCCCGAGAGTGAGTGCTGCACCGAATTATCGTTTCGACCGCGTTACCTCGGGCGGTCGATCCGGTGATGAGCTACACCGATCACTGTGAGACGGATTGCTGTACGTTCCCGTGCCGACGCGCGAGCGCGTACAACTACTACCGGGAGCGAGCGTTCGACGGTCCACAAATTTCACGTCGCAGGTGAACGTATCGCCGCGGTAGTATGTGTACCGGTACCGCGAGTCAGGGACTCCCGCCGGAGGGAGTCGACAATGGGTGAGACGATCGATACCACAGACTACGGGGTCTGGTTTTCGCCCCTCATTCCCTCGCACAGTTACCTCTCGGTGACGCTCGTGGCGGTGACAGCCGGTGTCGTCCTCTTCTCTCTGGGGGCTCTGATTTCGGCAGCGGGGGGCCTGGACTACCTCGAGAAACCCGGCGGCTACCTGGGTTCGGTCGCCGCCGCCAGTATGCTCGGGGCGCTGGGGATTGCCGACGACCGGTACGTCGGCGTGTGGAACGAGGTGCGTGGCGCGTTCGCCGTCGACGATGACACGTACCGTACTGTCGTCCGTCCCTGGCTGGCCCGGATCCACGACGGCCGGCGCGTTCTCGGCTACGGAGCGGTCCTCGCGTTCCCGTACCTCTATGCTGTCGCCGTCGGCTACCTCCCGGGCGCGCCGTTGCACGCCACCGCGGTCGACGTGCTGTACGGCGGCGAACTCGCGTACGACCGCGGGACACCGTCCGTGGTCCTGCTTTCCCTGTTCGGGATCGTGAACGCGGTGCTGGTCGCGACCATCGTCAACGGGTTCCTGAACCACCTGGCGCTGGTCGGCGAGGTATCTGACCTGCCGTTCCGGAACGTGCACGCCAGCGCGTCGGAACTGGAGCCGGTCGCCGGATTTACCGTCGCGAGCGCAACCGCCTGGTTCGCGGGGACAACGCTGATTCTGCTGTGGGTCCGGGCCGGCATCAGCGGGACCGTCGGCACTGCGCTCGTCGCGGTGCTCGTCGCGACGGGCGTCGTGTTCTTCGTGGCGCCACAGCTGATGCTCCACGACGCGCTCTCGGACGCCAAGAACGACGAAATCGTCTCGATCCGGGCGGAGTACGGCGAGATTCACGAGTCGATGCGGACGGACGCCGATCCGCCGGGGGACTTCTCGACGCGTCTCCAGGTGGTCGACCGGCGCCTGGAGAACGCCCAGTCGATCAGTACCTGGGTGTACGACCTCTCGTCGGTCGGCAAACTGGCTGTCGCCTCCGTGATCCCGTGGTCGACTCTCGTCCAGCAGTTCCTCTGAATGTCCGGGAATTTAAGTTCCGTGCCGGGATACCACGGGCATGGGACCGATCGAGGACCTCCCGGACTGGGCCGGGGGAGACGGGGCCACGACGGGTGACCGGGCAACGCCAGCCGACCTCTTTACACCGCCGTTCGTGCAGCAGTACACGGACGCGTCGACGTTCGCGGCCTTCGTCGGGGCGAGTCCGCTGGCCGGGGACGGCGACGCGTCCCGCGAGGAGTTCGACGCCTACGTCGCGGCCCACTCCGAGTTCGGCTCGTGGGAGGAGATGGAGAGGGCGGCCGAGGTGGCGTTGCTGGAACGCGAGATCGGTCTCCTGTAGCGTCACACTGCCGGCTGTCCCTTCTGAGGACAGTCGCGTCCGGGGAGTGCCGACACCACTCACGCGCTTGTCGCCGACAGTATCAGGAGCGGCAGGTGACCGACAGGCTCAGTTCGTAGTGGTCGGTATTGCGGACGTCGCTGGCGTCGTCGGTCGCCGTCTCGACGACAGCCTCGTCGGGTTCGAGCGTGCCCGTGAGGATGTCCCGCCCCGTTCTGGCGTCGATACCGAGCGACGTGCCCTGTTCGAAGACGACCACCAGCTCGTAGTCGAGTGTCACGCTCCCGGTGTTCTGGACGCGGAGCTGCACCTCCGGGGTCTGTCCGAGTTCGATCCGTGCCGACTGCTCGGTCACCTCGACGTCGTCGGCGCAGGCCGGTCCGTCCGTCGCGTCCGACCCGGTGTCGTCCCCGACGGCCGTCGAACAGCCGGCGAGCGGTCCGGCGAGCGAGAGTCCGAGCGCCCGGAGACATTGCCGCCGGGTCCACAGCGTACCGTCACTCATACCACTCCAACGGGTTGCACCCGGATGAGCCTGGCACCTAGCTGAT
>CAZUVE010000015.1:0-32405 GCA_964623735.1 uncultured Halobacteriales archaeon
GTGCACACGCGGAGTAGCACGGGCCGACACAAAAAGGCCGGCGACACGCTTTTTCTCTGCGGGGTCCCAGAGGCGTCTATGACCGACGAGTCCGGCACCGACGACGCCGAACCCGCTCCCGACGACGTCCGGACGCAGGCGGTCCGTCCGGCCGACGATCCGGACGCCGACGCCGGCGACGGCGGCGACCGGTCGCCGGGCGTGCCCGAGGACGTCCGTACCTACGACCGCTTTACCAAGATCGAGGGGAGCACCTACGACCGGGCCAACGAGTTCCTCCGCGAGCGGACCTACATCACGGCCCGGGAGTGGGCAATCGCCCGCCTGTGTGCGGACTTCCGCACGGAGACCGGCGTCGAGATGACCAAGATCGGCGAACACCTGCCCGATCTGGTTCCCTTCATGACCGACACGTACTCGCCGCAGGCGGTCAACCAGGCCCGGGCGTCCTTCGAGGAGAAGGTCCGCACGTCGGGAGCGACGTTCCTCTACGGGGCGATGTGCGATTTCTTCACCGCCGAGAAACTCGACGACGTGATGTACGAGGCCACGGAGGTGGCGAAGTTCCTCCTCGAGGTCGAGGGGGTCGACCTCCCCGTCGAGGAGGAACTCGCCGCCGAGGAACGCGTCACAGAGGTCATGAAGGATGTGCGCCGGCACAGCGCGGCAATCCGCCACGACGAGGTGACCTGCCCGGACTGTGGCCACCAGTTCGAGGCTGGCGGGGAGTCGGGCGGGGAGTAGCAGGACCGGTTGGGACACCCGGTTCTCGCGGCAGCTAGAGGTCGGCCCGCTCGAACCGCCAGTATCCCACGAGGAGGGGCAGCCCGATCCAGAACACCAGGACGACGAAGCCGAACCAGTCCTGGACATAGAAGGGGCCGTCGGTCGCCCCCCCTGCTCCCGCGCCGGCGTTCTCCGCCAGTCGGCGCGCAACCCAGAGGACACCCTGCCGGTAGGCCGCCGTCGGATCGACAATCGTCAGGAACTCCGCGGCCGTCCGGAGCCACTCGGGGAACTCCTCCTCGGGTCCGGGGAACCCGAACCCGTTGGCGGCGTAGACGAAGCCGGTGATCAGAACGTTCCAGCCGAACTGGAACAGAACGAAGACTCCGAAGGCGCCGTAGGCCGCACGCGCGGTCGAGGTAGTGAACGCGGAGACGCCGACCGCGACACTGACGAAGACGAACGCGAGCAGCAGCGAGACGACGACGAACGCGAGGTACTCGGGGGCGGAGAACCCCTCGGCGAGGGAGGCGACGACGAACAGGCCGACACCGAAACCGGCCAGGAGCGCGGCGGTGACAACGCCCGCCCGGCCGAGGAATTTGCCGACGAGCACGTCCCGCCGGCTGTTCGGCAGCGAGAGGAGAAACTTGAGGCTCCCGCTCTGGCGCTCGCCTGCGACTGCCCGGTACGCGGCGGCAATGGCCACGACCGGGATGAACACCGACACCGGCCCGAGGAGGCCGCTGATCAGCGCGACTGTGGTCAGTTCGCCGCCGAACTGGACCTGTGGCGGCGGGCGGATCTGTGCCGCGAAGTACGCGGCTCCGCCGGCAAAGAGCACGAAAAGCACCGTCAGGCCGATCAGCAGCCGCGACCGGATGGCGTCCCGGAAGTCCTTCTCTGCGACGGCCTGCCAACTCATGTCTCGCCCTCGGTGTAGTGGGTGAACAGCGACTCCAGCGACGTCTCCTCGGTGGAAAAGTCAGACACCGCAACGCCCGCTTCCTCCAGCGCCGCGAGTACTGCCGTCTTGGCTTCGTCCGTACAGGAGACGCGGAGTTCGGTTCCGTCGACGGCCGCGTCCGAGACACCCTCTACAGTCGCAACCTCGTCGACGGCACCGCCGGGAAGATCGTCGGCCTCGACGACCAGCGTCGACTCGCCGCCGACGGCCTCGCGCAGCCCCTCGATGCTGTCGACGGCGACCACCTCGCCCTCGCGGAGGATACCGACGCGGTCACAGACCGCCTCGACCTGCCCGAGGAGGTGACTGGAGAAGAAGACCGTCGCCCCGCTGTCGCGCTCCTCCCGGATGATCTCCCGGAACTCGCGGGCGCCGTTCGGGTCCAGCCCCGACGAGGGCTCGTCGAGTATCAGGAGGTCCGGATCGCCGGCGAGGGCCATCGCGAGCGCGAGTCGCTGTTTCATGCCCGTGGAGAACCCGCCGGCCTTCCGGTCGACGGCGTCGCCGAGACCGACCCGCTCCAGAAGCGCTCCGGGCTCGTCTGCGACCTCCTTCGAGTCGACCGCAAACGCCACGTGTTCGCGCGCTGTCAGCCGGTCGTACACCGCGAATCCCTCCGGCAGGACCCCGGTCCGGTCCCGGATCGCCACGCTCTCTTCGCGGGCGTCGTGGCTCAGTACCCGCGCCGATCCCGCGTCCGGGCGCACGAGGTCCAGCAACACGTTGATCGTCGTCGACTTTCCGGCGCCGTTCGGGCCGAGGAAGCCGAAGATCTCTCCCTCGTCGACGGTCAGGTCGACCCCGGACAGCGCCGTTACGCCGCCAAACTGCTTTGTGACCCCTTCGAGTTCGATCGTCGCCATGTCTGCTGTTACGCGGGCGTACTTATAGGGGTTAATTCATCTGCCCGCCACTGCGCCGTCCCCTCACCTGTCCGGACTGCGCACGTTCACCCCGCCTGTCCCGCCGAACGTCTCGCCCTCTCCGCGGCGCTCGTAGACCACTCGCCCGCGGACCGCCGTCAGCTCGGGGAAGACCCCGTCCCACCCCTCGAAGGGCGTCCAGCCGGCCTTCGTGTGCAACTCGTCGCCGCGGATCGGACGGGTCTCCCCGGGATCGACCAGCACAAGATCCGCGTGTCGCCCCTCCTCGATCCGGCCCTTCCCGGGGAGGTCGAAGACGGTGGCCGGCGTGGCTGCGGTGAGGTCGCGCACGCGCTCGAACGTGAGGTTGCCGGCTCCCGCTTCCGCGAGTAACAGGGGGAGCGCGGTCTCGACGCCGGGGACGCCGCTTGGGGCCTCCCAGATTGTGGCGTCTTTCTCCTCGGATGTGTGCGGAGCGTGGTCGGTCGCGATCATGTCGACGGTGCCGTCCACGACGCGGTCGTAGACCTCCTGGCGGCGGGTCTCGTCGCGCAGCGGCGGGTTCATCCGGCCGAACGTGCCGAGGTCGTCGCTGTCGGCCCGCGAGAGGAACAGGTGGTGGGGAGTGACCTCGCAGGTCATCCCCGCGTCCGCGGCGGCGTCGATTCCCGCTGGCGTGCTCGCGTGGGCGACGTGGATCCGCGCACCGTGGTCGGCCGCCAGGTCGCACGCGTGCCGGACTGCCGCAATTTCGGCCTCGGCGGCCCGGTAGGCGCTCCAGGCGTCGGCGTCGTCACGCTCGCGGGCGGTCTCGTCGAACAGGGAGGCGTCCTCGGCGTGGACAGTGACGGTCGCGCCGCGGTCGGTCGCGTACTCCAGTGCTTCGGCGAACAGCGGCGTCTCGATCCCCATCTCGCCGGTCGAATCCGCGAGGAACACCTCGCCGAGCGCGAACAGCGGCCGGTCGAACAGCCTCCCGGCCTCCCACCCGGGCGTGACGCCGCCGTTGACGCCGTAGTCGACGAGCGACTCCCCCGCCAGCGCGGCCTTCCGGTCGAACGCCGCGCCGTCGACGGTCGGGGGGTCGGTGTTGGGCTGGTCGACGACCGTCGTGACGCCGCCCGCCGCCGCGCTCCGCGAGCCCGTCGCCCACGTCTCCTTGTGAGGGAAGCCGGGCTCGCGGAAGTGGACGTGGACGTCTACCATGCCGGGGAGGAGCCGCTTGTCCGACGCGTCGACGACCCGCCCCCCGTCGGCGTCGACCTCCTCGCCGACAGCGTCGATCCGCTCACCGCGGACGCGGACGTCCCGCTGCCGCCCGTCCGCGAGGGTGGCGCTCCGGAAGAGCATAGCGATATTTCGGAGCCGGGTGGCCTAAGTCTCCCGGATGTCGCCGCCGAACGCGTCGACGAGCGCGCGACAGACGGCGTCCGGCTCGTCCGGCCCGCCCGCACCGGCGACACTGCCCACGGCGTCGCGATCGAAGGGGATCCCGAGCGCGCCGTAGACGGGCTCGAGGACGTCTGCGATGGCCCCGCGGTCGCGCACGACCACGATCCCGCCGACGACCGCGACGTCCCGCCGGACACGCTGTGCGAGGCCGGCGACCTTGCCCCGCGCCTGTAGCGAGTGCGTACCGGGACAGAACGCGCCCTCGGGTTCGCCCCCACTGGCGTCGACGCCAAGATCCGCGAGTGCCCCCCGGACGCGCTCGACCGCGTCGGCGTACCGCCGGTCGATTGCGGTCCGGTCGGCACCCGGCTGCGCGTACGAGAACGCGACCGTCGATCCGGTGTAGGCGACGGCGCGCCCGCCGACCTGGCGCTCGACCGGCGGGTAGCCCCGCTCTCGTGCGAACTCTCGCGCGCGGTCGTACCCCTCTGCGTTTGCGTCCCGTCGGCCGAACGCGACGTGGCGGTGGGGTGTCCACACCCGCAGTGCCGGCTCCCCCGCTTCGGTGGCGCGTTCGATTATCCTGTCCGTTCGCTCGCGGTCGGCCTCGACCGACGCTGCACGCCCTCGCAACACGCGCATATCCACTGTAGCGGCCGGGCGGACAAAACTGGTCCGAACGCCGCCGGGAAGCGAGGATCCCGCGGGACGGCTCTCCCGGATGTCGGGGGTAGCGAACAGGCGACACGACGGCCCGCGCGTCGGCGGGTCCGCTTCCGCGACGCGGTGTGTCGCGCTACCGTGTGCCGCGCCGCGGCCGGTGTCAGGTCACGGGGCCGCCTGGTCCCGTCATCCAACGTAAACCCTCGCGAGCGGTCCGTCGGTAATCCGAGAAAACTAATTGTCCACCGTCCAAGCCCGGGGCGATGCGAGTCACGCTCGGCTGGCAGGTCCTCTCCCAGTACCGCCGGTTCTCGCTGTACAACTCCCCCTACGCCGCCCACCAGAGCGGCCGTGCTATCGATCTCTACCCGCCCGCCGACGCGACAATCGCTCCCTCCCCTGTCGCCGGCGAGGTCGTCGACACGCTGACCGTCGACGCGCCGCCCAAGCCGTACGCGGCCGAGAAAGACCACCTCGTCCTCGTCGACACCGGCGAGCACGTCGCCCGCCTGCTCCACGTGAACCCGCAGGTTGCGGCCGGCGACGCTGTCGGGGTCGGCGACCCGCTCGGGCGACTAGTCCGGGCGGGTTTTTTCGCTCCCTGGGTTCCCAACCACGTCCACCTGGAGTTCCGCGACCACGACGCCGACCCCTACCGCGCTTCGGGATCGCACTGTCTCGACGTCGCCGTCGACGTCGAACCGGTACCGTGGGACGGCGCCGGGACTGTCGTCGAGACCGGCAGTGCGTACGCGCGCCTGGACCGCCCCGCACACCCCGCGCCCGACGAGTACTTCGCCGGGCTGGAAAGCGGCGGCGGCGTCCTCGACGGAGGGTTCCCACACTACGACTGGGGCGGCCTGCTGGGCGGGTCCGGACCGGCCGAGGTCGCCGGGACCCCCGTGGGCAGCGTTTCCGGTCGAGACGTGGCCTGGCACGACGCTACCGTGCTGGCAAACGGCGACCCCGTGACGGGCCTCGCGCTGTTCTGTGGCAGGGACGCCCTCGGCGCGAAACTCGTCGGCCGGGACGTCGATTTCTCGGTCGGTGACGAGGTGTCCGTGTCGGTCCGTCTGGCGAACGAACGCTGATACGGATTGCTGTAACTGTGTACCGGTCCGACCGCACGACAGCGTACGGTCGATCCGGCAATGACTTACCGCGATCCGTATGAGTCCCGCGGCTGTCGAACCCGCTACTTCCCGTCCCGCTCGCGGTGTCGCTTCCTGTGTTCCCGGTACGTTCCGTTCTCGCGTACGCAGTCGAGGTACTCCCGGTAGACCTGCGAGATCTCGTACTTTTCCTCGTCGTACCACTCCTGCGGTTCGCGTTCGACCCGGGCTCCGTCCTCGTCGCGCTCGTACTTCCGGCCTCCGGGGTACTTGGCGTACCGCAGGGCCCGTGTCCACCCCATCTCGAGGTACTTGCGCGCGAGGTCCATGCCCACGAAGTCGCCCGCGTCGCGGTAGTCCTCGAAGCGTCCGTAGATGGCCCCAGCGGCCTCCTCGGCCGCTTCGAGGTCCGAAACCGTCCACAGCGGCAGCAACTCGCTCTTGTACGGTTCGGTCTTGAACGCGCCCCGTTCGTCGGGCGTGTGGCGGTACCGCTCGGGGTGGTCCCGGAAGTCAAGGTCGTACTCCGGGCCGTCGGGCACCGTGTCGACGTCGCCGCGGACCGGGTCGGGGGTCATCTCCGTGTCACGCCTCTCCGAGGTCTTTCCGGTAGACGAGGAGGTCGTACTCGCCGTAGGTTTCGGTGTCGACCTGTTCGTACCCGTTCGCGGGGTAGAACGCGACGGCAGCGTCCTGTCTGCAAGCGGTCCGTGCGTAGAGGTGTGCCACCCCGCGGCCGCGGGCGGCCTCCTCCAGCGCCGCGAGCAGGCGCGAGCCGACCCCCTCGCGCTGGCAGTCGCGGGCGACCCGCATCCGGTGGAGTTCGCCCTCCTCGTTGTCGACGCGGAGACCGCCCATCCCGACCACGCGGTCCCCGCGTTCGGCGACGAGGAACTCCCCGCCCGGGTCGATGTACTCGCCGCGAACGTCCTCGATGTCGTCGCTCTCTGGGAGATCGGCCGGGTCCGTGCCCGCCGCGCGGATGACCCGCTCGTGGAGTCTCCGGACAGCGGGGTCGTCCGCGGCCCTGTACTGTCTGATCGTCACGCGAAGGCGACGTCACCGCGGGTCGTCACCTCGCCGAACAGCCAGTCGGCGTGCTCGAGCGCGTACTCGCGGTGGCCCTCCTCGATGTAGCCGACTGCGTCCTCGACGAGCACCGGCCGGTAGTCCCGCAGACCCGCGCTACCGGCAGTGTGGAGGACACAGACGTTCGCCAGCGTCCCGCAGAAGACCAGGTCGCGGATGTTCCGCGCCGACAGCCACCCGTCGAGTTCGGTCCCCTGGAAGGCGTCGTAGGTGTGCTTCTCGACGACGTGGTCCCTCGCGTGCACGTCGAGTTCCTCGACGATCTCTGCCTCCCAGGACCCCTCGAGAACGTGCTCGCCCCAGCGCTCGAACTCGTCGTAGTAGTGGGCGTCCTCGAACTGGTCGGGCGGGTGGACGTCACGGGTGTAGACGACCTGTACCCCTGCGTCGCGCGCCCGGTCGACCAGCCCGGCGATCGGGTCGATCACGTCCTCGCTGGGCGGCGCGTACAGGCTCCCGTCGGGGTCACAGAACCCGTTTTGCATGTCCACGACCACGAGTGCGGTGGAATCCGGGTCGAACTGCATGTGCGCCCGGCTACGAGACGGACGACAAACAATCTTGCTGATACTGTCGGCTGTGCGTTCTGCAGATATTCATACTGTCGGACGCGCCGGAGGCAGTCGACTTTTGCCTGCGGAGACCCAGAAACTGGTATGCGACTGGCCGTCCTCGCGGTCGCCGTGTGTGTTGTCCTCTCGGGGTGTGCGACCCCCTTTGCCATTCCCGGTGGCGGTGACACAGGGGGGACCGACGTCGACGACGGGACAGGAAGCGACGGGGCACAGAGCGAAGCGAGCAGGTCGACGGCGGTCGTCCACGAGGAGCGGGCCGACCCCGGAACGGACAGACTCGGCTGGGAGAACGGCTACTGGCACGACGATCCGGTGGCGGTCAACGCCACGGACGGCCTCAACGAGAGCGAGCGCGAGGCCGTGATCGCCCGCGCGATGGCCCGGGTCGAGACCGTCCGGAACCTCGAGTTCGAGCAGTCGGTGGACGTGACCGTCGAGAGCCGGTCGAACTTCAGCGAGCGCTTCGGGGGCGGGGAGACAAACGAGACGCTCCGCCAGTTCGACAACGCGAAGTTCGAGGCACTCTTTCTCATCGGGAACGACGAGAACTCGATCGACACACAGTCCGCGAACCGGAACCAGACGGTCGCCGGCTTCTACAGCCCCGGACGCGAGGCAATCGTGATTGTCTCCGACTCGCGGTCGCCGCAACTCGACGGCGAACGGACCCTCGCACACGAACTGGTCCACGCCCTCCAGGATCAGCAGTTCAACCTCTCGCTGTCCGAGACTCCGCGGACCCGCGACGCCTACAACGCCCGTAACGGCCTCGTCGAGGGGGACGCCCGCGCCGTCGAGCGGGAGTATCTCGACCGCTGTGGCGCGGACTGGTCGTGTCTGCCCAGCGCCTCCGGCGGGGACGGCGGGGACGGCGGCGACGGCGGGGACGGCGGGCAACCCTCGATCCACCTCGGCGTGTACGTCCTCTCGTTTTTCCCGTACAGCGACGGTCCCGGCCTCGTCGCCCACCTGCGCGACGGCGACGACTGGAGCGCGGTCAACGACGCCTTCGGGGATCCCCCGACCAGCAGCGCCGAGGTCACCTTCCCGGCGAAGTACGGCTCGTTCGAGCGGGCCGACGTCGAGTTGCGCGACCGGGCGAGCGACGGCTGGGAGCGGGTCCGTCCCCCCGACCGCCCCGACTACGGCGTCCTCGGGCCGTCGGCGCTGACCGCGATGTTCGGGTACACGCTCTACGACGAGTACAACCGGAGTTCGGCCGTCGAACCGGGGGAGTTCCTGAACACAGACGCCGGGAGCGTCAACACGTCCGATCCGTTCAACTACGGCCTGGCGCCGCTCCAGGGCTGGCAGGGCGACCGTCTGCACGTCTACGAGCGCGGCGGGGAGACAGGGTACGTCTGGCGGCTCGTCTGGGCGTCGCCGGAGGAGGCGCGGCTGTTCGCCGACCGCTACCGCGCGGTGCTGACCCACTGGGGTGGCGACGAGATCCGTGACGGCGTCTGGGTCGTCGAGGGCGACAGTCCCTTCGCCGGCGCCGTCGCAGTCGAGGTCGAAGGCGGAACGGTCACTGTCGTCGGCGCCCCGGACCGGGAGGCGCTCGGTGACGTCCACCAGGGAACGGGATGAGGCGGGCACTGCTGTGTGCGGCGCTGGTCGTCCTCGCGGGGTGTGCAGTCCCGGCAGCCGGCCCGGACTCCGAGCCGGGCACCGACAGGCTCGGCTGGGAGAGCGGCTACTGGTACGACGACCCGGTGGCGGTCAACGCCACGGACGGCCTCAACGAGAGCGAACGCGGGGCAGTCCTCGCCCGGCAGATGGCCCGCATAGAACACGTTCGGAACCTCGAGTTCGAGGAACCCGTCGAGTTGCGGGTCATCACCAGAGAGGAGTACCGGCGCAACCGGAGTGGGGGGTCCGACGAGACGCACGCGCAGTGGAACAACCAGGTCTGGGAGGCGCTGTTCCTCGTCGGCGAGGACACCTCCGTCGAGGAGGAGTTCAACAGCACACTCGGGAGTTCTGTTCTGGGCTACTACCGCGCCGGTAGCGACGAGGTTGTCATCGTCAGCGACCGCGACGACCCGATGATCGACCGCGGGACGCTCGTCCACGAACTGGTCCACGCCCTCCAGGACCAGCAGTTCGGCCTCGGCGAGGTGCCCGACACACAGGACCGCCAGCTCGCGCGCAACAGCGTTGTCGAGGGCGAGGCGAACCTCCTCGAGAGCCGCTACGAGCAGCGGTGTGGCGGCGAGTGGGACTGCATCGAGACGCCGCCCCGGGCCGGAACCGGCGGCGGGAACGTCAACCGGGGCGTCCTGCTGGTGATCCTCGCGCCGTACGTGCAGGGGCCGGAGTTCATCACCGCCGTCCAGCGCCGGGGCGGGTGGAGCGCCGTCAACGACCTCCACCGCGAGTACCCGGCCAGCACGGAGCAGGTACTCGACCCGGAAACCCTCCCCGACGAGACGCCGGTCGAGGTGACTGTCACAGACCGCTCGAACGACGAGTGGCGGCGGTTCGACCACGATCCCGTCGCGGACACCGTCGGCCAGGCGTCGATCCACGCCACCTTCTTCCAGAACGGGATCCGCGCCGCGGACGTCGAGCGGTACAGCTACGCACACCCGGCCGCGGTCGGCTGGGAGGGCGACACACTGGTCCCCTACAGGAACGGCGACCGCTTCGGCTACGTCTGGGAGACCGCCTGGGAGTCCGAGGCCGAGGCCCGCCAGTTCGCCGAGACCTACCGCGCGCTGCTCGAGTCGGAGGGCGCGACGCTCCGGGACGGTGGCGTCGCCGTCGTCCCCGGGCCCAGTCCATTCGAGGACGCTTTCCGCGTGACCCGCGACGGGACACACGTCCGCGTTGTCAACGCACCCACCGTCGAGGAACTCCCGACAGTCCACGCGCGGTGACGGTGACGGGCCCCCGCGGGCCCCGGACTGCCGAACGATGTAGACGAACCCTCTCCACAGCGGCGATCTGAAAGAAAAATACTTTCAACTGCGGTGGCAGAGAGTGGGGTATGACCGCGTTCAACATCGTGCCGCCGGAGGTCATCGCGTCGGGCGACGCGACGGACGCGTACTTCGACCGAACCGTCGAGACGCTCGATCACGCGGGACGGAACCCCCGCGTCGTCGCCGAGGTCACGCTGGACCAGTTCCCGACCGGCGAGTGGCACCTGCTCGCCGGCCTGGCGGACGCCGCACACCTGCTCGCTGGGCGCGACCTCGACGCGGACGCAATCGAGGAGGGGCGGCTGTTCGACGGCGGGCCAGTCCTCAGGATCGAGGGGGCCTACCGGGAGTTCTGCCGGCTGGAGACTGCGCTGCTGGGGTTTCTCTCGCACGCCACCGGCGTGGCCACGCGGGCGCTCGAGGCGCGCCGCGCGGGGCCGGACTCGCTGGTGTTGAGTTTCGGCACCCGGCACGTCCATCCCTCGATCGCGGCGATGGTCGAGCGGTCGGCACTGCTCGGCGGTCTCGACGGCATCTCGAACGTCGCTGCCGGCGAACGCATCGGTCACGAGGCCGGCGGGACGATGCCCCACGCGCTGGTCATCTGTTTTGGTCGCGGAAACCAGGAGAGCGCCTGGCAGGCCTTCGACGAGGCCGTCGCCGGGGACGTCCCGCGGGTGGCGCTGTGTGACACCTACGACGACGAAGTCGAGGAGTCGCTCCGGGCCGTCGAGGCCATCGGCGCGGACAGCGTCCGGATCGACACCACCTCCTCGAGGCGGGGCGATTTCAGGCACATACTCCGGGAGATACGGTGGAAACTCGACGCCCGCGGCCACGAGGACGTCGGGATCTTTGCGAGCGGCGGCATCGACCCAGACGACATCCGAGAACTGCGCGATGTCGCCGACGGCTTCGGTGTTGGTGGGTACGTCAGCAACGCCGACCCCGTCGACTTCGCCCTCGACATCGTCGAGGTCGAGGGAGCTCCGGCGGCAAAGCGGGGCAAACTTGACGGCCGAAAGGAGGTCTACCGGACGCCGGACGGCGCCCACCACGTCGGCCTGTCCGATTGCGAGGGGCCCGCGAACGGCGAACCGCTTCTCCGGCCGCTAATCCGGGACGGCGAACTCGTCCGGGAGTTCGACATCGACGCTGCCGCCGAGCGGGCCCTGGTCGAGGCCGAAACCGTCGGATTCGGGGACGACCTGCCGTAGCAGAAGATCTGCCCGTCCACGTGGCGGACGCCGATCGGGCGTTCAGCGCCGGGAGAGCGTCCAGTGGACGCTCCCCAGCACGACCCCCCAGACGAGGTGTCCGAGGAGGCCCGCCGGGAACACGCGGGGCAGAGGTGCCGGGACGCCGACGGCGTTGAGCACTTCGTCGCGGAGGACGTGGTCGAGAACGACCGCCTGGTCGGACTGACGGGCGAGCGTGCGCCGCTGGCGGCGGTTTCGCGCCGACCGGACGCCGATGAGCGCGCCGCCGACGGCCCCGCCGATGAGCGTGTTCGCGACCAGCGCGCTCAACTGTGCGGTCGCGAGCATCGCGCCCTCGGCGAGTATCGGGTTCGCGGCCGAGAGGGCCGCCACGAGCCCCATCCCGGCGGTCCCGGCGAGGGTCCACGCCGCGACCGTGTTGACGTACCACGGCTCGAACGTGCTGACCGCGAGGCTCACGCCGAAGGCGGCGAGCGCCAGCCCGACCGACAGCGGGAGAAAGCCCGTCGTCAGGAACGCGATTGCCGACCTGCCCTGTTCGACGACAACCAGCAGGGTCGCGCGGCTGAGGAGAAAGCCCACCCCGGCGACGACCAGCCCGCCGTACTTCAGCTGCTGTTCGCGCCCTGCCGAGGGGTCCATTGCCACCCTTTTCTCGGGGACCGAGGTCAATCTGTGGGCCGTGACGGGTCGGACACGCTCGCGGGTGGCCGGGGGTGTCCCGGCGAAAAGTAACGGTTATACCGTGGGCAGATGCATCTTCAGAGTATGCAACGTCGAGTCGCAGCGGTCTACTTCGTCCTCTTCGTTCTCGTCGGGGCCGGGGCCTACGGCTTCATACAGGTCGGCATGAGCGAGCCAACTGTCGACCTCGACGGGCCGACGTACACGGAGGGCGACGACCTGACCGTCGGCGACCGGACATACACGGTCGACAGCGTCTCGACAGAGGACGGCGAGGTCGCGCGGCTCGCCGGCGACGCCGACCTCGTGTGGTTCAACGAGTCCGGGCGCGGGACCACCACACTGGAGAACGGCTCGACCGTCGAGCGCGACAGCGGGGAGTTCCGGGTGGTCGTCACCGGTGACGAGTCGTTCGCGCTCGTGGAGGAGCGGAACGTCTCGGCCATCCTCGCGGCCGACCCCGACGTCGAGAACCAGACTGTCACCCGCGACGGCGAGGAGTTCGTCGTCTCCCGCGACGACGAGTCGATCCAGCCGCTCTCGGAGTACCTCCCCGAACCCGACCGGCTCGAGTTCTCTGTCGGCGACTCCTTCGAGTACCAGGCCGAGGACGTCACCGCCCGGGTCGACGGCGTCTCCGCCGAGGGGGTGGCCCTCTCCTGGGAGGACCCGGGCGAGGAGACGGTGACGGTCAGCGCCGGCGCGAACACGACGCTGAACGGCGTCGAGTACTTCGCGCACTTCCCGAGCGAGAACCGGGTCCAGATACTGCGGACTGACCAGCAGTACGGCGCCTACGTCGCCGAACTGGGCGCCATCGAGTACTGGCACGAACGACAGAACGGCGTCTGGGGCGTCGTCATCCTCAGTTTCGTCACCAGCGTCATCCTGGCTGCGACGGCGTACCTCCCAGCCAAAGGGTAAGACGCGCTCCCGGACGGGGTCGATAGTGACTGCTGTACCTGTCTCCCGGTGCCTCACCACCTCGGGGTGGTGAGAGACCGGCACTGATTCACACTAAACACTGTCACCGCCGTTCGTAACTGAGCCACGCCAGTCCGATCCCGACCGCGATCATCGCCGCGACGCCGACGATCTGGACAGCCGACACCAGCGCGCTGCTGTTGGTCGTCCAGGGCGTCCCGACGAGCGTTCCCAGGGCCACGACCACCAGGAAGGCGCCGACGAGGACGCCCAGCACCTCCAGTTTGTCCGTCGCGTCGATGACCTCCATGTCCGGTTCGACGGTACTCCGGGTTGTAAATTGCGCGGTTCCGCCGTGGGTGTCGTGGATACGCTCGCGACGCTCGCTCACCTCCCATCGTGATTGGTGTAATCAAGTGAGGATGCCATAGGATTCGAGTTGCTGCTCGCGGTCCAGCGCCCGCAGGATCGGATAGCCATCTTCGGTGGCGTCCGAGTCTCTCTCAACCGGTCTCCCGACGCGGTTCCGAGAGCAGGTCCACCGAGAGCAGGATTTTCAGCTCACTGCCGACGATTCGAATTCCTATCGAAATACTGGCAAATAGCCACTAAAACGCTCACTGCCGTGATTAGCGCGGCTATGGCTGTGATAATTATGCTCACTAACGTCAGGCACCACGGGTCAAAGAGCCGGAATCCTAGGTTCTCATCGTCGGATTGGGAGCCCCCCTGGGTGCCGAGTTGGCGATAGTGACAGCGCGTATACGATAGGAACGTACGGGCCGTGGACGAATACCAATACTCTGACTCTGACTTAGATTCAAGCACGGCTTCGGAGCAGTTGCACCGATCACACCGACCGCTCGAAAAATCATGGCCCTTAGCACTCGGGCCGACCGACGCCAGTCCTCCGGCTGTCAACTAACGTCATCAGAGGGTGGTTCTTTTGTCTCTTCTATGACCTCCACAACAGGGCCAGGGACCAAGGTAGACTGATCACATGCCGATATTGTGCAGACTACGGACGATTCGAAGGGTCCCGACCCCGGCTGATCATAGGTGTGAGTGATGGTGGTTTCGTTATCAGTCGTGGTTTCGGGGACTGGAAGCTTGTTGTCACCGAAGCGCCAGTCGAACTCATCGAACGGATCAACATCGTCGTCTTCAGCGGCTTTGACTTCGAATGTGACAGGTTGATCAACCAAGACAGTCCCAGGTTCGGCAGTCATTTCAAGATCCGGAATATCGAACCCGCCACAGTTCCTGTCGCGCAGAAGATGCTGATTGTTACTCTCCGGGTCTGAGACGTGGACTTGCCTATCAGTTCCATCGTACCGAATGGATTTGATCTCGTTCGTATTATCTTCGTTTGCGTCGGTCACGTAGACGATGCGGTCGGTGTCGTCCCAGGTGAAGGCCCATCTGGTCCCTTCGTCCCCGTCCGTCACTTGCCTCTGATTGCTCCCATCCGGATCCATAACCCAGATATTTGTGACACAGGACTCTGGAGTTTCCTGCTGAGTGAACGCAAGCCGATCGTCGGGGCTGGGAGCGACTCCGGACACATAGAGGCCTGGCTTGTTAGTGAGTTGTTCCTCATTCGACCCATCCAAATCAGCGCGGTAAAGTTCGTTAGAATCCTCTTTGTCACTATAATAGAAGAGTTTCGGGCCGTCGTCCGTCATTGCTGTCGGCGAATGACCGGCGCTCGCGCTTCCGTGATCCACTACGATGCCGTCGTCGAGACCATCCGGTGTCCCATCCAAATTAATCTCCCGGATAACCTCTCCGCCGCCCTCCTCCTCCTTGCGCTTGCTCGTGATAAACAGCGTGTTTTCATCCGGGGCAGCAAATGGGTGACTGTTGCTCTGGAACTGAGTGTCCTTCCTGTCCGTAATCTGGGTTGCGTTCCCACCGTCGACCGGCATAGCGAAGATTTCGCGATGGACTTCGTCACCTGGGACTTCCAGTTCCTCATCGATAGTCCTGGCGAAGAACACGCGGTCGCCGACCCGTTCCGGGTGTTCGTCGATTTCCGGTGAATTGGCCAGCCGGGTCACGACACCGTTGTCGAATCGGAACAGGTTGTAGTTCTTTTCATCCGGGTCTGAATCGCGATCCGAGGTGAACAGGAAGTCCCGTACAGGTTTAGGCCCTGGCGCCTCCTGTAACGTGACTTCGACAAAGTCGTCTGCGCTCTCACCGAGTTCGAGGGTTGGATCGAGGTCCAGCGTGAAACTCACACAGAGATCTTCACCCATCGGCGCCGCCTCTCCATAGCAGACGCGACCGGCGAATGCGAACGGATCTGAGAGGCGGTCTCGCGGAATCCGTACGATATAGATACCATCGATGATGCCCGTGTCGATATCGTCGGGGACCGGCTCTTCGTTGCCCCATCCATCTTCATCCCCCCATTCTTGATAGAAGAACTCGTCGAAGACCACCCGGAAATCAACGGTACCGTCGTTGTCAACGTCGAAGACCAGCGACCATCGATCGCCCGCACTTTTGTCCAGTGGCTCGGGCACGTCCAGTACGAATTCGACGGGATCGGCCGAGGTATCGACGCTGGTGATCATATTCTCGGGAAATCCAACGTCGCTTTGCAGGTCGAACGGTCCGCTGCCACCAGTGCCGAACCCTTCGGTGACCTCGAAGGTCAGCGGTTGGACGCCGCCGGTTGGGCGGTCGATGGGCGAGCCGTCGTTGGCGATGTTGTGCCGACACTGGACCGCGTCGAACCCGAGTTCGTACTCAAGGCTGTCGGACTGGACGATGTTGTCGTCGACGCCCGGAATGTCCCGGGGCAACCAGCAGAGAACCCCGATGTACTGCGTGGTCGAGGGTGCGAAACATAGCGAGTTGGGAAAGTTGCCGGCCACATGGCCGTTCACTTGGGGATCCAAGAGGAGGTCCCCGCTCAGTGCCGCCATCACGTTTGCGAACGTGCCCTGAAGGATGAACTCGTCGGCGGTGGCGTCGAACGAGACGTTACCATCGATGAGGTCGTCGATGAACGCATCGCGGTTGGTTGGCGAGTAGCCACTGGTAATCTCTTCGGGGAAGTTGTTACCGGGGTCGGTACTGGTGGTGCCGCCGTCGTACCAGGCGACACACTGGAGGTGGTCGTCCAGGTCGCCGTCGGGAGTACCGTCGGCGTCGTCGAGCGCACCGTCGACCTGATCTTCGGGTTCGGTGAACCCGGCGTCGCTATCGGCCGTGATCAGCCCGTCCATCGTAATGAAGCCGGGATTGCCAAACAGGTGGAGGCTGAGCGTGTGCTCGATCACGTCGCCGGGCTTGACGTCCTGCAGATCCACGATCGGGCCGGGATCGTCGACGAGTTCGAGGTCGCCGTCGTCGTCGGTATCGCTGTCGGAGATTGTCTCGGGATCAGGTGCGAGTCCATTATAATACTCGACTTCCCAATCGACTTTGAGGTCGAATTCGCCGGCCTCGAGGATGTTGTTCGCGAACCCTTCCTCGTCGCTGAATAGTGCACTCGTCCCCAGGCCGGCGGCGGCACCGGCGGCACCGGCCGCGCCGAGACTCCCGAGTATCTTTCGGCGTGTCAGGTCAAGATTGGTGGTCTGGTCGTTGTCTTGCATGTGTCCGTGGTGGCACAGTCACTCACAAGCCACCGGCGCCAATTGGTCGAGAACAACTGCGCTACATCTGTCGTGGTGGCTCGGCGATTCCCTGCTAGACAATAACTGCCACACAAATAAATAATCGCAGATTAATATGATAGTCACACTGTTCAACACCCCAATAACTATATAGAGCGATTTCTACCCCTCCGTTAGCGGGCCGGGAGGGATTTGAACCACGCCAGCGTGCTTCCTCGCTCCGCTCGGACTCCACGGTGTCTAGTTCAAATCCACCGCGGCCGCTCCGCTCGTCACGTCCGTTCCTCGCAGGAGCGGGCCGGGAGGGATTTGAACCCCCGACCGACGGATTAAGAGTCCGTCGCTCTGCCGGACTGAGCTACCGGCCCTCGACAACGTATAACTGCGGCCGACAAAAATACGTTTCCTTTCCCCGGGCCGGACAGCAGATTCTCGCACTGCCGGCTGCGACCGTGAGCAATTCTGGCTCTGCTGGGGGCCGAATATCCACACGCAGGTCCAGCCGGCAGTATTAAACTGCGCCGCCCGAAGGCGGCGTATGGAGCCGCTAAACCGGATGGCCACCGAACTGGTCGACGAGGCCATCGACTTCGCCGACGAGTTGACGGTGGACGTCCATCCGCTGGAGGGTGACGCCGCAGTGCTCGACTTCGGTGTCGAGGTCCCCGGGGCTGTCGAGGCCGGACTGTTGCTCGCGGAGATACAGACGGCCGGGCTGGCGACGGTCGGGACCCGCGTCGACGAGGTCGCCGGTGCCACTCTCGCGCACGTCGAACTGTCGACCGACCACCCGGCGCTGGGGTTGCTGTGTGCCGGCAAGGCAGGGTGGGAACTGAGCGTCGACGGCTTCGAGGGGTTGGGCAGCGGCCCCGCCCGCGCGCTCGTCGCCGAGGAGGAGGTGTTCGCCAGCACGGGCTACCAGGAGGAGTTCGACTTCGCGGTCCTGGCCGTCGAGTGCGACTCGCTGCCGGACGGGACGGTAGCCGCGAGGGTCGCCGAGCGCGCCGGCGTCTCCGAGAGCGGCGTGTTCCTCCCCGCCTTCGCGACGGCCTCTGTCACCGGCAGTGTCGTCGCCGCCTCGCGGGCCGCCGAACTCGCCACGTTCCGGCTCCTGGAACTCGGGTTCGACCCGCTGGACGTCCTCTCCGCGACCGGGTCGGCACCCGTCGCGCCCGTTGCCGGCGACGAGGCCACCGCGATGGCTCGCACGACGGACGCCCTCGCCTACGGCGGGCAGGTACACCTGACCGTCGAAGAGCCGTTCGACCGCTTCGACGAGGTCGTCTCGTCGGCCGCCGCGGAGTACGGCAAGCCGTTCGAGGCGGTTTTCGACGGCGCAGGCTGGGAGTTCGCCGACCTGCCGGTTGAGCTGTTCGGCCCCGCACAGGCGACCGTCGACGTGGTCGGCGGCGGGACGCACGTTCTCGGTGACACCCACGAGGACGTTCTGGCGGAGAGTTTCGGGCTATAGATGCGCTACAAGGTCGTCCCCGACCCGGTCGACCCCGACCTGCTCGTTGCGACCCGGAAGAGCGTCCCGCTCGTGCCCGGCAGCGTCGAGGACTGCTGTACCCGCGTTCGCGACCGGACGGACGTCCCTTCCCGCGAGGACGCGCGCGAGTGGCTGACCTTCCTGCAGGCGCTCGGGCTCGCTGCCGAGACCGACCGCGGGTTCTACCGCGTCCGCGAGGAACCCGACCGGGAGGCGCTCCGGGAGGCGTTCCTCGGGAACGTTTTCGGCGCCCGGGAGGTTCGCGACGCGCTCGCCGCGGGAGACAGGCCGGTGCCTCCCGACGAGGCCTTCGAGCTGGTCCGGGACACCGTGCCGGGCTGGGAGCGGGACCGCGACCCCGGCTGGGAGTCCGAGTGGCGACGCCGCGTCGGGCTGCTGCTGGAGTGGGGGGTCGTCCTCGGCGCCTTCGAGGAGCGCAACGGTGAGTACACAGTGGGGTAGGGTGGTGAGCCGGCGGGAAAGCGGCGGCGTTTTGTCGCTCCGCCCGTACCTCAAAACGATGCCAGCGGTCGAGGCCGTCCTGTTCGACGTCGACGACACGCTCTGTGAGTACCGCCGGACAACAGCGGAGATGCTGGCGCTGGCGTTCGACCGCGCCGGCGTCGAGCCCTTCTTCACTGCCAGGGACTACGTCGACCGCTACAACGAGTTCGCCGACGACAGCGACAGCGTGGCGGACCTGCGCGAGCAGTGTTTCGCCGCAATCGCGCGCGACCAGTGCCGGGACCCCGACCCGGCCCGGCGCGTCGCCCGCGCCTACACCGAGGAGCGCGACCACACCAACGTCCGTCTGCTGCCGGGCGCCCGCGAGACGGTGGAACGCCTCCACGGGTCCGTCCCCCTCGCGGCCGTCACCAACGGCGCGCCCGAAATGCAGTCGACCAAGCTCCGCACGCTCGGCCTCACCGGCTACTTCGAGACGGTGGTCCACGGCGGCTACGACGCCCCGGCCAAACCCGCACCCGACCCCTTCCACGCGGCGCTCGACGCGCTGGACGTGCCGCCGGACCGGGCGCTGCACGTCGGTAACTCCGTCGCCTCGGACGTCGCCGGGGCGAAGAACGCGGGCGTCCGTGCCGCCCTGCTGGAGACCGGGGCGGGTGCCGAGGAACCGGGTCCCGAACCCGATCACGTGCTGGCGTCGATGGCCGACCTTGCCGACCTGCTGTGAGCGCCAGTCGGCAGGTCAGGGCGTGATGACCGCCCGGCCCTCGATTTCGCGGTTCTCGAGTTGCTCGGCCACCTCGTTGATCTCCTCGAGGCCGTACCGGCTGGTGTGGAGGTCGACGTCGCCGCGGTCGACCAGCGCCACGAGTTCCTGGAGTTCGCTGTACTGGCCGACGAGCGTCCCGCGGAACGTGAACTCACCCGCGACGAACGCCTGGGCGGGCTCGTGGACGTGTCCGCCGTAGCCGATGACGTGGTGTTCGCCGCCAAGCGCGGCGATGTCCGGCCCGAGCGCCGTCGTCTCGTCGGCGCCCACGAAGTCGAGCACCTGCTCGGCGCCGTGGCCGTCGGTGAGGCTCTCGATCCCGGCGGCGACGTCGGCGTCCCGGGGATCGAGTGTGACGTCGGCGCCACACTCCACGGCGAGTTCGCGGGCCGACTCCTTGATGTCCAGCGCCACGATGTCGGCGGCGCTCATCGCGTCGAGACACTGCAGGCCGATGTGGCCGAGCCCGCCGACGCCGATCACGACGGCGGTGTCGCCGGGGTCGAGTTCGTCGACGGCCTTCTTTACGGCGTGGTAGGCAGTGATGCCGGCGTCGGCGTGGGGCGCGATGTCGGCGGGGTCGACGCCGTCGGGGAGCGGGATGACCGAGCGCTCGCTGGTGAGCATCTCGTCGGCGAACCCGCCGTCGGTCGTGAGACCGTTGAACGAGTCGTTCTCGCAGTACATCGTCTCGCCCTGGCGGCAGGCCCGGCAGGTCCCACAGGTCTGGACCGGGTGACAGATGACCGTGTCGCCCTCGGAGACGAGCGTCACCTCCTCGCCGACCGCGGCGACCGTCCCGGCGTTCTCGTGGCCGAGCGTCATCGGGAGGGGCTGTGGGACGTAGTCGGCCCACTGGCCCTCGACGATGTGGTTGTCCGTCTGGCACCACCCCGCGCCGTCGACCTCGACGACGACCTCCCGGCTCCCCTCTGGCTGTGGCCGGTCGACCTCGTCGATTGTCAGCCCGTTTCCCATGTCGTGGGTGTACTCGTGGAGTCGTGCTGCGCGCATGGTGTGTGACACCTCGTAGCGGAGCGCGTAAAGCTTTTCCAGGCCCCCGTCGAGCGACCGACCCAGGCCCGGGGTAGGACAGAATCTTTTCTGTGTCGAGTGCTATGCCACACCATGGCGGTCCAGGATACCCCAAAAGCGCACACGCCGACCGAGATCGAACTCCGGGTCGACCGGGAGTGTTTCTTCGTGCGGGCGTCCGCGGAGGCGTCGTGTCGTCTCTCCCTCGAGCACCTCGTCCACCGGTCGGGGGGCGCGTTGCTGGAGTTTTTCGCCGTCGGGGGTGCCGAACCCGGGACGATAGTCGGGATGGCCGACGGGGTGTCGGCAATCGACGAGGCGCGGGTCGTCAGGGAGGCCCTCGACGGCGGGCTGGTGCAGTTGCTCGTCACGGGACCGTGCGTGACGACGACGCTGGCCGACGCGGGGGCAGTGACGCGGTCGGTCGCTGCCTCGGACGGGACCGGTCGCGTCGTCGCGAACGTGCCGGCCCACGTGGACGTCCGGACAGTCGTCGAGACCTTCCGGTCGCGCCACTCCGGATCGGAACTCCTCGCGAGCCGCCAGGACACGGGGTCGATCCCGGTCCGCAGCGAGCGGGGGCTGAAGGGGACCCTCGCCGCGCGGCTCACCGACAGACAGATCGAGGTCTTCCGGACAGCGTATCTGAGCGGGTACTTCGAGTGGCCCCGCGAGCGTTCCGCCCGGGAGTGTGCGGAGCTGCTCGGGATCTCCCAGCCGACGTTCAGCCAGCACATGCGCGCAATCCAGAGCGAGATAGCCGGGTGTCTCTTCGAGTCGGCACCGCGTCAGTGAACGGCGTCGCGGGTCGCCGACGGGGACGGCTCCGGCACCGCCCCGAGCCGCCGTCTCTGCCTGCGTCCAATACTGATAGGCAGTCACCCTTACTCCGTGGGCCGGGAGGTGTGTGACGGTGACACAGACGTGACGACACACGACGAGTGGACCGACACACAGGACAGCCAGGGCGTCACGGTCGACGGCCACGACATCGAGGTAGCGTACTACGACAGCGGCGCGGGCGACCCGGTCGTGTTCCTGCACGGGATTCCGACGAACTCGTTCCTGTGGCGCGACGTCGTCGGCCCGGTCGAGGCCGAGCGCCGGGTCATCGTCCCCGACATGATCGGCTACGGCAACTCGTCGATGTCCGACGGGTTCGACCGGTCGCTGCGCGCCCAGGAGGCCGCAATCGAGGGGCTGTTCGACGCGCTCGGCCTCGGGACGGTGACGCTCGTGGGCCACGACCTCGGGGGCGGGGTCTTCCTCCGGTACGCCGCCCACAACCCCGGGGCCGTCGACAAACTGGTGCTGTCGAACTCCGTCGCCTACGACTCGTGGCCGATCAAGACGATAACCGACCTCGGGCTCCCAGAGACCGCCAGGGAGACGAGCGTCGAGGAACTCCAGGGAATGCTCGACGGCCTGATGCGGGACACCCTCTACGGCGACGACGCCAGCGAAGAGTTCATCGAGGGGATGAAAGCTCCCTGGGCGTCCGAGGAGGGCGTCACGTCGCTCGTCCGGAACGCCTCCGCGACGAACACGAGCCACACGACGGAGGTCGACCCGAGTGACGTGACCGCCGAGACGCTCCTGCTGTGGGGTGCCGAGGACGGGTTCCAGCCGATCCGGTGGGCCGAGCGCCTCGCCGGGGATATCGCCGACGCCGAACTCGTCGGGCTCGACCGCGCCAACCACTGGGTCACGGAGGACCGCCCAGAGGCCTACCGGGAACACCTGACCGAGTTCCTGTTTTGAGACTGCCGGGTGTCCCGGTGTGCAGATATTCGACCCCGCGGGGTGCCGACACTGCTCGCGCGTGTAGCCGGCAACACGGTCCACAGCCCGATTGTCCGGAGTCACGTGCCGCGCCTGCTGCCCCACACACTCCACTCCCGTCGGACGGGGGAGCGCGAGCCTGGCCTATACTAATGGGCGCAACTATAATTACGGATGTTTCCTATGACTCTACCGTAATGTACGAACACAACGGCGAGGAACTCTTCGTGATCGACTCGCACGTCCACCTGTGGGACGCGAGCAAGGAGAACGTGAAACACGAGGGTGGCGAACAGTTCATCCAGTGTTTCTACGACTACCACACCGGGTTCACGCCCGAGGACAAGCAGTGGTCGATGGAGGAGTACAGGCAGTACGACCCCGACCGCATGGCCGAGGACCTCTTCAGCAACGCGGCCGTGGACATGGGGGTCTTCCAGCCGACGTACCTCAACGAGTTCTACCACGACGGGTTCAACACGATCGACGACAATGCCAGACTCGCCGAGCAGTACCCCGAGCGGTTCGTCCTGAACGGCCGGTTCGACCCCCGCGAGGGTGAGGCCGGCAAGAGGGAACTCGAGCGCCAGAAAGCGGAGTACGACATCCAGGGCGTCAAACTGTACACCGCAGAGTGGCTGGGCGACTCGAAGGGGTGGCGCCTCGACTCCGAGGAATCGTTCGAGTTCCTCGAGAAGTGTGCCGAACTGGGGATCGAGAACATCCACCCACACAAGGGGCCGACCATCCGGCCGCTGAACCGCGACGCCTTCGACGTGGCCGACGTCGACGACGCCGCGAGTTCGTTCCCCGAGTTGAACTTCGTCGTCGAGCACGTCGGCCTGCCACGGCTGGACGACTTCTGCTGGATCGCCGCCCAGGAACCGAACGTCTACGGCGGGCTCGCCGTGGCCGCGCCGCTGGCGGTCCACCGCCCCCGGAAGTTCGGCGAGGTCATGGGCGAACTCCTCTTCTGGCTCGGGGAGGACCGTCTGCTGTTCGGATCCGACTACGCGCTGTGGAACCCCGACTGGCTCGTCGAGACCGTCATGAACGCCGAACTGACCGACGAGCAGAAAGACGAGTACGGCGTCGAACTCTCGACGGACGTCATGAAGAAGATCATGGGCGAGAACGCCGCAGAACTGTACGACATCGACATCGAGGCCAAAAAGCGGGAGTTCGCGTCCGACGGCGTCACCGAGGAGTTCGGCCTGCAGGACCACTACGGCGGGACCGACGCGGCGGCAGACTGATGTCGACACAGCCAGACCGCCCACAGACCTCCGAGCGGGCGGTTCGCGAGCGACTCGACCGCGTCACCGATCCCGAACTCGACGAGTCGATTGTCGCGCTCGACTACGTCGACGAGGTCACAGTCGAGGGCCGGCAGGTCCGGGTCGCGTTCACGCTCCCGACCGCGTGGTGTTCGCCGGCCTTCGCCTGGATGATGGCGACCGACGCGCGCGAGGAGGTCGAGGCGCTCCCGGGTGTCGACCGCGCGCGGATCCGCCTGCGCGAGCACCTACACGAGGGAGAGATCACCGAGGGCGTCAACGAGAGGCTGGCCTTCGACGAGGTGTTCCCCGACGCCGACGGGGGTGTCACCGAGGTGCGCGCCACCCTCGACGCGAAGGCCCGGCTCGCCCGCCAGTACGACGCCGTCGAGGCACTCCTCGAGGCGGGGCTCGAACACGGACAGATCGCGGGTCTCGAGTTCGCCGACCTGTGGCTCGACGACCCCGCGGTCGCGTTCGTCCACGAGGGGTCGGTCGGGGTGTCGGTGCCGGCCGAGCACATCGACGCGTACCTCGAGAAAGCCCGCGAGACTGGACTGGTGAGCGACGACCGCCCGGAGGTCTTCCGGACCCCGGAGGGCGACCCCATCCCGGCCGAGCGGTTCGAACTGGTCCAGCAGCGCTGCCGGCTCGCGACTGTCAACATGGGCGGGCAGGGGTCGCTCTGCGACGCGCTCAACGAGGCCCGCCGCGCCGAGGGCAGGCCGCCGCTGAGCCCCGAGGAGCACATCCCGTAGCGCCAGTCAGAATCTGGTTACGGTGTCGGGACCCGGTGGCGGGCCGGCGCCCCCGTCGCTCTCGGGTTCGCCGTGTCCCGGCCGCGCCAGCCCGTGCCGGGCCCGCTCGCGGAACTCCTCGGGGTCCCAGCCACACTCCGGGCAGGCGCCGGCGTCGTAGTCGAACTCGGTGCCACAGCCCAGACACTCGCCGTCCATGGTTATCGGTACTGTGTGGCGTGTGCGAATAAACACTTGGGGACCGAGGCAGCGGACGACACAGTAGTATCGGGCCAGAGACACAACGGTTTAGTGCTCCAGCCACTATAATTGCGTATGGGTCTCACACCCATAGAAGACCGGAGCGACGCGGGGGACGAGAGGCCCCGCAGGGAGGACGCTCGGGGTGTGCGACAGCGGTTGCGGGCAGCCGCCTCGCACCTGCTCGGAGGCGTCCTCGGAAGGGTCAGAACCCTCCTGTCCCCCGGCGAGGACGACCGGGGTGTCGACTCCACAAAGCGGGGGCGCGGAGACAGGACCGCGAGGGGGAGTGGCATCCAACGCGAGGAGGCCGCAATCCGGCCGAGCGGTCAGGCCCGTCTCGAGAGCGGGCACAGCAAACAGCAGTTGCCCGCACGCCGGACAGATGGGACGCCAGTCCACAGGCGCGAACTCCAGATCGAGGCGCGACTCAGAGGCGGCACGTTGCGCGTCTACGATCCCGACTGCGAGGACGCCTACATCACCTCCGACGTCTACGAGCGCGTCGAACGGTAGTTGCTCTCTCGGCCCTGTTTTCTCCCAGCCCCGACCGGTCGAGACGAGGCTCCAGACAGAAAGTGTCTTACCCGCACACGAGCGAGAGTGTGCCGTGAGCGCGGCTGGTCTAGCTGGCTTATGACTAGGGCCTTCCAAGCCCTCAACCCGGGTTCAAATCCCGGGCCGCGCACGCTCCCAAAATAACGCGGAGTTTTATCTCCGCGTCCCACTCGCAGTGGTGCGTGTGCAACGGAGGGATTTGAAGTAAACCAGACGCGCACAGCGCAGCGAGCACGTCTGGGAGTGGTTCAAATCCCGGGCCGCGCACGCTCCCAAAATAACGCGGAGTTTTATCTCCGCGTCACTGACAGCGGCGCGGTTCGTCGCGCCGCTTCCCCCGGACCCGCGCGTAGCAGTTCCCGCTGGAGACGAACGACTCCTCGGTAGCCAGCGCGCTCGCGGCCAGGTCGGCGTCGAACTCCGGGAGAGCGTAGATGTGGTAGAACCGGGGGACCGTCTCGCCGTCGGGAAGCGTCCAGCCGACAGTGGTGTCGAACCCCCGGTCGGCGTCGGCCGGCGCGTCGAACCGGTCGTGAGCCGTGCTCCAGACGGAGACCAGCGCCCGTCCGCCGGGTGCGAGCACCCGCGCCAGTTCGTCCAGGCTCGCCCGCCGTGCCCCCCGGCCAGGGAGGTGGTGGAGCGTCGCCACGTACAGCCCCACGTCGACGGTGTCTGCGGCGACCGGGAGCGCCGCCGCGTCCCCCACGAGGAGGGACACGTTCCGGCCGGCCGGGAGCCGGTCGCACGCTTCCGCGAGCAGCGCCGGACTCGCGTCGACGCCGACCGCCCGGTCGGTGTGTTCGGCGACGAGCTCGAGGTGTCGACCGTTGCCACAGCCGACATCGAGGCCACACTGGCCGGCGGGACCCCCGTCGAGAAACGCCTCGACCTCCGGCCACGGGTTCGCGCGCGTCCGGGAGAAGTGCTCGGCGATGGTGTCGTACACCTCCCGGACGCGACCGGGGCTGCGGTGCTCCCGGTCGTCGGCAGACCGGTCCGGTTCGCTGTCGTTCCCCCGGGCGTCGTCCATGTTCGGGCCTCAGTCCCCCTCGTACCTGCCGGGGTAGGCCTCGCGGAGCAGGCCGGGCCGGTCGGTCAGCCGCTCGCGGACCGGGGCGACGACCTCCGAGATGTACGATCCGGCGGCCGACTTGAGGTCCGCCGGGTGGAGGTCCTCGCTGACGAAGTCCGCCTCCACCGCGGCGTAGTCCTCGTAGACGAGGTCGCCGCCGTACTGTTCGGGCCGTTCGACGACGAACGGCTCGCCCCGTTCGGCCAGAATCGGGAACACGAGGTACTCGACGTACTCGAGGACACCGTTGTTCTCGGCCTCGCCCATCGGGCAGTACGCGTCGTCGATCTTGGTCGCGACCGTCTCCGGGTCGTCGGTGAGGTAGACCGCCGAGGAGGGGTCCGAGGCGCTCTGCTTGCCACCCTGCAGGCCCGCCAGCAGGGGCGCGAACACGCAGACCGGTTCCCGCCAGCCGTGGTCGGGGAGGAGCTCGCGACTGAGCATGTAGATGCCCCGCTGGTCGATGCCGCCGTAGGCGATGTCCGCCTCCAGCGCCTTCACGTCGAGGCTCTGCATCAGCGGGTAGACGAGGCCGCCGAGAGTGGGGCTGTCGCTCTCGCGGACCACCTCGCTGGCCGCCCGCTGGGCCCGGGAGATGGTCGTCTCGGCCAGCGTCCGGTACAGTTCCAGCACGTACTCCTCGTCGAGTTCGAAGTCGGTCCCGCGGACGAACTCCACTGCCCCGGGATCGCCGCCGGCCGCGTCGATCATCCCCTCGACGGCCGCCCGGTAGTAGGTCGAGCGCGCGTCCAGCAACCCGAAGGGGCTCTTCTCGTCGTCGAGGTGGGCGTGCAGATCTGCGATCAGCACCGTCACGTCGAGGCCAGCCCGCAGGAAGTCCACGAGCTTGCGCATCGTCGTGAAGTGGCCGATGTGCATCTCGCCGGTCGGGGCGTAGCCGACGTAGGCCGACGGCGACCCGTCCGCGAACAGCTCTTCGAGTTCCGCCTCCGTGACGACCTCCGCCGTGTGTCGGGTGACGAGTTCGACCCGGTCGGCCCTGTCCATACCTCCGCTTTGGACCTGGCTGGCAATAATGTTCGGTCACGGCACTGAATGACAGTGGCTTGATAGTATCCTCCGTGAAAATAGTTACCGTTAACAGTGTCAGCACGGACCTATGGTGTAATGAGTGTAGCGAGCGTCCGGCGGACACTGGTCCCCGTCGGAGACTCGGTGACTGTCCGCAACACCGTCGCCTACGCCGTCCGCGAGGTCGACGAGGCCAAGACGGAGGGGAAGGCGGGAACCGGCGCGGCCGGGGAGCGGGAACTGCACTTCGTGTTCCCGGTCGCGTGGCAGAACCGCGATCTCAACGCCGAGGAGGCCGGCGAGGCCGAGGGGTTGCTCGACCGCGTCCGGACGTGGGTGCGCGAGGACCTCGACCTCGGGGAGGACGAGGAACTCCCGGTCGAGGTCACGACGGCGGTCGTCGGCGCCGACGAGTACCTGTTCAGCCCGCGCGACTACGCCGCGACCCTCCTCGAGTACGCCCGCGAGCACGGCATCGAGCACATCGTCATCGACCCCGAGTTCAAACCCGGGGCGCGCGCCCCGCTGCTGGCGCCCCTGGAGGCGGAACTCGACCTCGCAGAGGACGTCACCTACGAGGAGGCGCCGGTCGAGCGGCCGGTCCGCGGGCGCCGGCTGCTGGGTCGCACCACTGACCTCGGGGCCGTCGCGACCGTCTTCGGCGCGTGCTTTCTGTTCTACCAGGTCCTCGGCGGGTTCGCCGGCACGTTCGACTACGTCACTGGCGCCGTGAGCGCCGCTATCGCGGCCGCAGTCTTCTCGGGAATCACCTTCAGCCGCGGGATCCAGCCCGGCCGTGCGCTACGGTCGACCGGCCGGTGCCTCGTGTACACGCCGTACCTGTTCTGGGAGATCGCGAAGGCGAACCTCCAGGTCGCGTACATCATCCTCCACCCGTCGATGCCGATCGACCCGAGCGTCGAGACGTTCCGCCCTGCCGTCCCGATCGGACTGCCGGTGACGTCGCTGGCCAACAGCATCACCCTGACGCCGGGCACGGTGACAATCGACGTCCGCGAGCAACAGTTCTACGTCCACGCGCTCACCCAGTCCGCCCGGGACGGGCTGTACGACGGCGGGCTCGAGCGCGGGATCCGGTTCGTCTTTTTCGGCCGCGACGCCGCCCGCATCCCCAGTCCGCGGGAACGCGGACAGGCCGAGGAGAGCAACCCCGACAGCGCGGGTCGCGAGGCTGTCACGACTGGCGAACCGGACTCCGGAGACGGGGGTGACGTGGAGTGACCCTCGCGAGCGAGGGGATCGCAGCGGGGCTGTTCCTGGGCCTGATCGGCGCGTTCGTGCTCGCGGGCGTCGCCACGCTCTACCGGGTCGCGCGCGGACCGACGCCCCACGACCGGGTAATCGCGGTCAACGCCACCGGGACGACCACCGTCCTGGTGATCGCGCTGATCGCGGCCGCGTTCGACCAGCCCGGATTCCTCGATATCGCCATCGTCTACGCCCTGCTGAACTTCCTCATGAGCATCGCCATCTCGAAGTTCACCGTCGAGCGGGGTGGGGTGTTGTGACTCTCCTGGTGTGGGTCGGCGTCGGGCTCATCCTCGTGGGGCTGTTCTTCACGGCGGTCGCCGCGGTCGGACTGATCCGGCTGCCAGACCTGTACACGCGCTCGCACGCCACCTCGAAGACGGACACGCTGGGGACCGTCCTCACGCTGGCCGGCGTCGCGTTGACCTTCCAGACGCCGGTGCCGCGGGCGAAACTCGTCCTGCTCGCGGCCTTCCTGCTCATCACGAACCCGACGGCAACCCACGCAATCACGCGGGCAGCCCACGACCAGGGGATCGACCCCTGGACGGCCGAGGTACCTGCCGACGACCGGACCGAGGGGGGGACGGGGACCGCGACTGGAACGGGAAGCGGCTCCCGGCCACAGGCCGAGACCGACGGGGGCGAACGCGAGTGATCACGCTCCCCGAGGGCGCGCTGCTCGTGTTCGTTCTCGTCAGCGCGCTCGTGACGGTGTTCCTGCGGGACACGCTGGCGGCCATCGTCTCCTTTGCGGCCTACAGTCTCGGGCTCGCCCTGCTGTGGGTGACGCTGCAGGCTCCCGACGTCGCCCTGACCGAGGCGGCCATCGGCGCCGGCGTCACGACCGTCCTCTTCCTGCTGACGCTGACCAAGACCGTCCGGCCGTCGCCCGACGCCCCGGCGTTCAAGCACATCAACTGGTCGGCCGCGGCCGTCGTCGTCGTGTTCGCCGGCGCACTGCTGTGGACGCTGCCCGCCCTCCCCGCGATCGGCGACCCGTCGGCGCCGGCCTGGGCCTACGCCGACGTGACGCAGTTCTACCTCGAGAACGCCGACGAGCAGACCGGCGTCGAGAACGCCGTGACCGCCGTCCTGGCTGCCTACCGCGGGTTCGACACCTTCGGCGAGGCGGTGGTCGTCTTCGCCGCCGGTGCCGCCGTTCTCGTCGCGCTGAAGGAGGAGCGGTTCACGTGAGTTCCCCCGAGCGCAGACCGTACACGGAGAGTTCGGTCATCATGACGACCGTCCGGTCGCTCGCGCCGTTCGTGCTCACGTTCGGCCTGTTCGTCATGTTCCACGGCGCCGATTCCTCCGGCGGGGGCTTCCAGGGCGGCACCATCGTCGCCGCGACGATCATCATGCTCGCGTTCGCGTTCGGCATCGAGCCGACCCGGCGGTGGTTTCTCAACACCGTCGTCGTCGCCCTGGCGACCGGGGGCGTCCTCGCGTTCGCGCTCATCGGCCTCGGACCGATCCTGCTGGGCGGGAATTTCCTCGAGTACGCCGCCTACGGGTTCAAGAAGGCCCCCAAGTACGGCATCGAGGGGGTCGAACTCGGTATCGGCGCCATCGTCGCCGGTGCCATCTCCGGGCTCTTCTTCGCGATTGCTGCCGGCTTCGAGTTCACCGAGGGGGAGCGGGAAGAATGATCGGTCTCGTCGAACTGCTGGCGACACGGTACAACTACGTCGGGGTGGTGGTGCTCGTGGCTGCCGGCCTCTACCTCGTGATCGGCGACCGCAACCTCGTCAAGAAGGTCATCGGGATGAACCTCTTCCAGACTGGTATCTTCCTGTTTTTCATCACCACTGCCGTCGTCGAGGGGGGGCACCCGCCGGTCATCGAGGAGGGCGTCGAGACCTACGTCAGCCCGCTCCCGCACGTGCTCATCCTGACGGCCATCGTCGTGGGGGTGAGCCTGACCGCGGTCGCGCTGACGCTGGTCGTGCGCATCTACAGCGAGTACGGCACACTCAGAGAGAACGTCATCGCGGAGATGGAAACCGATGACTGACACGATCGTCCTCGCGGTGGTGTGGCCGATTCTCGCAGCCGTCGTCTCGCTGCTCGCGAGCGTCCGGTGGGAGCGCTCGGGCTGGCCCGTCGCGGCCGTCGCCTGCGCCGTCGAACTCGCGCTCGCGCTCGCGGTCCTGCTGACCGTCGTCCGGCAGGGTCGCACGCCCTACGAACTCGGCGGGTTCGCCCCCCCGGCGGGTATCGAACTCGTCGCCGACGGCCTCTCGGCGCCCGTGATCGTTCTCGTTGCCGCCGTCTCGCTCGCGGTCCTCGCGTACGCCCGCCGGGCTGGCCCGCGCGGCAACGCCTTCTACACCGTCTATCTCCTCCTCGTTGGCGGACTCGCGGGCGTCACGCTCACCGGGGACATCTTCAACATGTACGTCTTCCTCGAGATCACCGGGCTGGCGGCCTACGCGCTCGTCGCCAGCGGCGACGGGGCCGAGAGCGCGGTGGCGGCGCTGAAGTACCTCGTGCTCGGGACGATCGGCGCGTCGCTGTTCCTGCTCGGGGCCGGCTACGCCTTCGTCGCGACGGGAACGCTCAACATGGTCGACCTCGCCGCCCGCTTTGCGGAGGTCGGATACACCTCGCGGCTCGTTCTCGCGGCCTTCGGACTCCTGGTGACCGGGTTGCTCGTGAAGGTGGCGCTGTTCCCGGTCCACTCCTGGCAGCCCGACGCGTACACGTACGCGCCCGACAGCGTCAGCACGCTCATCTCCGCGCTGGTCTCGACGGTTTCGGCATACGCCGTCGGGCGCGTCCTCTTTACCGTCTTCACCGTCGACTTCTTCGCCGTGGTCCCCATCGCGCAGGACGCCCTCGTCTACGCGGCCGCGGTCAGCGTCGTCGCGGGCAGCGTCCTCGCGGTCCTGCAGTCGGAACTCAAGCGGATGCTGGCGTACTCGTCGGTCTCGCAGTTCGGGATGATCGTCGCCGCCTTCGCGCTCGTCTCGCCGACCTCGGCCGTCGGCGGCGTGATCCACCTGCTGGGACACGCGGTCCTGAAAGGCGGCCTGTTCGCAGCCGCCGGGATCGTCGCGCTCCAGACGGGCGCACGGACCATCGACGAGTACGCCGGGCTGGCGACGCGCCGGCCCGTCTCTGCGGGACTGGTCGCCGTTCTCGGACTCGCGCTGGTGGGCGTCCCTCCCGCGGTGGGGTTCGTCGGCAAGTGGTACATCGCGCTGGGGGCCGTCCGGAGCGGGACGCCGGTCGTCGCCGCGGTCATCCTCGTCAGCACGCTCCTGACGCTGGCGTACTTCGCGCGGGTCATCGAGCGGATGTACTTCGCACAGCCGGCGCCCGGGACCGCCGGCCCGGACGTCGCGGCCACCGACGGCGGCGAGTCGGCCGACGCGACAGTCGGCGGTGACTCGCCGGTCTCGCCTGCAATGATCGCGGTCGTGGTGCTGGCCGCGGTCGCCGCAGTCGCGCTCGGCTTCGCCGGAACTGCAATCGAGGCGACGCTCGAACCGACGCTCTCGGAGGTGTTCGCCCAGTGAGGCCCACCCGCTCACTGCGCTCGCACGAGGAGGTGGTCGGGCGTGAGTGAGATTGCGTCGCTGCGCCCGCTGGCTGCGGTGCTGGTCTCGGCGGTCGCCATCCCGCTGATCCTCGCCTCTCACCGCCGACCGGACCTCCGGGAGGGGTGGACGATGCTCGCGGCGCTGACGAAAGTCGCAGTCGTCGCGAGCATGGTCCCCGGGGTGCTGGCCGGGGACGTCTACGTGACCGACATGGGAACGTTCGTCGCGGGCGTCGGGTTCGTCCTGCGGGCGGACGCGCTGGGGATGCTCTTTGGCGCGCTCGCGAGCGCCCTGTGGGTGATCACCAGCCTCTACAGCGTCGGCTACATGCGCG
>CAZUVE010000016.1:0-30405 GCA_964623735.1 uncultured Halobacteriales archaeon
GGAGACGTCAGAGGTCATGGATTGATGCAGGGAGTCGAATTGGTGAGCGAAAGTCAAGAGACACCGGTTGGAGAACTGACTGCAAAGACCGTACTGTGGGCTCGTGAACTCGACCTGTCTGTGTTCTCTGTTGGAGCAAATTCGAACGTTCTAGAAATCACACCGCCTCTCACTATCTCGGAGAATCTAATCAAAGGAGGTTGTGAACGTCTGGAGACAGCAATCGGATATGCACGCACCAAACCAATCGACGATGCTATGCTGGAACGATACGCAGGATGGTAGCTTATATTATCCTCCGTCAACGGATGATACTGACGGCTATAACTCCGTGAGTATATTCGCGCGGTGGGTCGAAATCGCTCACGGGGATATATAGGGATGTTCGAAAGTCATTACAGGATCGACCGCAAGAAGGCGTGCGGTCGACCTGGTAAACGCTTTCGAACATCCCTATAGCTGTTATACCGGTCGACGTAACTTTTGATACTTCTCAGCCGGACGTACCCAGCTGAAAGTATCAGGGCTTACGTCGACCGGTATAGTATGAGACCGTCTGGACTGCCTTTGCGAACAGGTCAGTAGCGATGTCGATTCCACGCTGACGGACGTCCAGTGGTGGTAAGACCCGGATCGTCTTCTCCTCACAGCCAAGAACAAACCTTGTTTGAATGCTTCCTGCAGAATTGCGTCACGGTAATCAGCCGAGGTAATCTCTATTGCGAGCGTAAGTCCGCGGCCACCGACATCAACCGCGCCTGAGAGATCCTAAGTAGGGATCGGATTGAGAATGAATACCCGTCTTTGGTGATGGAAACAGCCAATATGATCGAGGTCAATATCGGGACAGCACCGAAATCACTTGATTTTTATAATTCAGACGGTGAGACTGAATATCGGTAACAGAATCGTTTGGTCGTGTCAAACGGTTTGCTGCAGCTTCTTTCGTTCGGAGATGGTTCATTGAGTATTACTGCACCATTACAACGATACGCCCGTAATTTTCTATACCACGTGCTTATTGCAATATTTATTATAATTACGAGTGAGGTTGCAGTCAGAGACGGACGAAGAGTTATATTCTACATCTCGCCTTATAATACGGTTCTTGACTTAAATTAATTTTATGTACATAAGCGACAAAGGTTATGAGAACAGCTTGTATCCGGCGATGCGCTCAACGTGACAGTCGATCCCGGATGGTTTTTCAACCGGTCAAGAAAGTGAGCAGGGAAATCGAGAATGTCGTCCAGTTTCTTGATAATGCGACGAGCGTCTTCAGTTTCGAGTTGGTCAAGCGACTCCTGAACCGCGTCGGTGTACTCCAAATCGTGTGCCACTCGTCAGCCTTCACTCGTCGATTCCGAAGCGCTCCTTCATTTCCTCGTGGCTGGTCGTTCGACCAGGTGCAACGTCTGCGTAGCCCTGCGAGATTCCTTCCTGCGCGCCCGGCGTCAGGATCGGCTCTGTGGTGTCTCGCAACACCTCACGAATGGACTCGGAGCGGTTACTGTAATTTACGAAATCTCATCAAGCTCTTCCAGAAGACGCTTGGGAACCTTGACATTAAACTTCACCATCTCGTCGTCATCCCCGTCGTTTCCGGGCGTATCAGTACTCATACCCTGTGGTACGCGGGTGGTACTGAGAGAACTGTCGCTCAGTCAGCCACAGACCAAACCAGTGGAAGCCGCTCTTGATTGTCTTCACATAGGTAGAGTAGAACCCAGCCTATATGAGTTCTCCAACGTGATTTGTTGTTGAACTGAGCGATGACATCCTGGAAAAACGATCTCTCGGCACGGGAGCGCATCACCCGCGTCGTTGAGACGGTCACGGACCCGGTGAGTATCAACTGGGTCGCTGAGGATGTTGATCCCTATGCGGAGATCAAGGGGCACAGTCGGGACAGTGATGACCAACATCGTAGTGAAGTCGTCTGATGTGCCACCGTTGACTTCCATTTTTCTAGCAAACCGGGGTAATCTGACGAAACGACCGCTCTATAGGGATGTTCGAAAGCGTTTACCAGGTCGACCGCACGCCTTCTTGCGGTCGATCCTGTAATGACTTTCGAACATCCCTATATCGTGGCATTAGCAACCGCCTCCAGAACGAACCCGGTTGCCAACCGGTGCGCTACGATCCGAGCAGAGCGCGCCCAAAACGGATCGTCAGGGCGTTCGACCCTGACGTATTTTTGCGCGAACGATACCCCATCTCGGATGCTCGGCTCGAAATCAGTTTCTGGTTCCCCGGAGGCGCCAACCACGAGTACTACGAGATCGAGTGGGCGGAACCTGATCGGAACGTGGGCTTGGGATGGCATCAAGACCAGACCTATCAGGCGCTCGGCAACTGTCACTTTCAGATCGACTACGAGGGGCAGACTGTCTGCCGAGAGGGTACCGCGTTTGTTGATCGACATCGGTTAAATGTACTGGAAGCTCGGCTTGGCCAACTCGAGTCACTCCTCCCTGATCTTGATTGGAGTGACACGACCCCGTCGATACCAGCAGGGGGCCTACCGACACCATCGTAGATCAGCACGGACGTGACTGACCAGACGCTTTTATCCGACCGGCAGAATACTCGGTTCTGAAACTCTCGAACTCGGGCGCGTCACGGCTTGAACAAGTCGCTCACTAGGCCTGCGTATCGAGCGTCCGCGAGTGGTTTTCTTATCGTACAAAGAATCGAGTCTTCGATCGGGACACTCCGACTTGGGGTATGCATCAAGAGGACGTCGGTGTTCCCCAACCGGTCCAGACTCTCTTCGGCTGACGAAAAGACATCCTCGTAGGCGAGGTTTCGCCGGCCGACCGTTGTCACAAAAAGCCACCACCGTGTTGCTGTGGATGCAACGGATGGCAGTTACTGAAGTGGGTGCCCGAGTAAGCCGTTGATATGAGTGACAGACGGCAAATAAACGAGGAGCTGATCCCTGAGGAAACGATCACACTTGGGGATGTCGGGTACAATCAGCAGTTACGACGGCTGGCCGCGACCAAATTTACAGAGGACTACGATCTCGGTGCAGAACCCGAGGAGTTGGTTGTTGCCGAGCGGTCGGGATACCTGGCGGTGTGGGTGATGGACGGGGCGAATAACACAGAGAAACGACCCGAATAGCCAGTCCCTCGCTCTCGAAGCAGTACTTTCTCAAAGCCGTTCGGTGAACTATCGGACGTCCTAGAATGCTCTCCGCCGAAATCGTGGTCCGTCTCCTCGCGGGCGCCGTGCTCATCCTGGCCAACGGGTTTTTCGTGGCCATCGAATTCGCGTTGACGCGTGCCCGCCAGTTCACTGAAGCGGAGTTCATCGGCGAGACCCCATCGCTCCAGCGGGCGTGGCAGATGACCCAGGATCTGGAGATCTATCTGACCACCTGTCAGGTCGGGATTACTGCCTCGAGTATTGCTGTCGGAGTCGTCGCTGAGCCGGCCTTGGCCGCACTGTTCGAACCGGTGTTCGCAGAGACGGCGTTAGCAGCCATCGGATCGGGGGCGATTCTCGCCTTCCTGCTGCTCAATCTTGTCCACCTCACACACGGCGAACAGACGCCGACGTACTTGGGTGTCGAACGGTCACGGCTGGTCTGCCGGTACGGCGCGACGCCGCTGTACTGGTTCCACAGACTGATTTCGCCGCTGATCACACTCGGGGATGGCGTCGCTAAAGGGACACTCAAACTGTTTGGTGTCGAGATGACGGGGGCCTGGCTCGAAACCGAGACGGACACCATCGAGTCACGCGCCGACCTCCGGACCCGTCTTGACTCAGTCCTCTCGAAGGGCGGGGTCGCCGAGGAACGGCGCCAGGAGATCATGAACGCGTTGCGGATCGGGGAACAGCCGGTGCGGGCGGTGATGGTCCCACCCGACGATATCGTCGCCCTCTCGACGGAACGTGAGCCAAGAGAGAACATTCGGCGGATGGAGGACCAGCCCCACACACGGTATCCACTGATCGGTGAGGAGTTGGCCGACTTTCGGGGAATCGTGTATTTCCCAGTACTGGTGAGACGTCGCGAGGCGTTGGCAACAGCAGACATCGATTTCACCGAGGCAGCCGCGCCCCCAATGACGGTGTCACCAGACGTTGACGTGAGCGACGCCATAGACCAGTTCCAGGCAGAGAGTCAGGAACTCGCTCTCGTCATCGCAGACGGCGGGGTCGTCGGGATGGTCACGGTGACCGATCTGTTGGAGTCCGTGATGGGAGACATCGAAGATCCGATCGATCTGGGACAGATCTAACAGTTCGGAGACACAGATTCTGCCGGTTACGGTGCACTGAGCGTACGGGATAGGCGGCGTATTCCAGCACGATGTGATCTGGAAATTAGATGTCTCGAACGTTACGTCCACCGGTATCTCTGTGGATAGTTCGGCGCGTGCAAGCAAGTTGTGGAGGCCCACGGCCGGGAGAGACAGGTGGCAGAGAGCGACGATGGGGCGCGAGTCGGGATTACGGGGGTCAATACCGTCGAGTGTCAATCGCCTGCACTTGGGTCGCTGCCCGATGGACGGTCGCCCTGACCGCCGGCCGGCCGGTCTGGGAGGTCTCGCACGCGACGGATGCGCTCCGGGATGGGTGGGTGGTCGTAGTGGAACGTCTCGTACCACGGATGCGGGAAGGGCACCGAGAGGTTGTCCGAGGCCAGCGTCGAGAGCGCGCGGGCCATCGATGCGCCGCCGGTCACCGCGACGGCGTAGGCGTCCGCGTCGCGTTCGTACTGCAGCGACACGTAGTTCTCGAGCGGACTCGTCAGGCGGTTGAGCGGCGCCAACAGCAGGACGCCGAGAAACAACCCCACGTACGGCGTCTGCGGGGACGCGACTGGGAGGTACACCACGCCGGACGCGACCAGTGCCCCGAGTGCGGCGAAGACGACAGCCAGCCGCAGTGCAGCAAGCCCGATGAACTTCCAGATGTGCCCCTCGCGCCAGTGGGCCAGCTCGTGTGCAAGGACGCTCTGTATCGCCGCCGTGTCCATGCCGTCGACGAGTGTGTCGTAGAGGACGACACGCTTCGCGGGCCCGAATCCGACGAAGTACGCGTTCGAGTGCCCGGTCCGTGTGCTCGCGTTCATCTCGTACACCTGTTCTGTCCGGTAGCCCGCCGCGTCGAACACCTCGTCGACGGCCGCTTTGAGCTCCCCGTCGTCCAGTGGCTCGAAGTCGTAGAACAGCGGGTCGATGACCCGCGGCTTCAGGACGCTGAACGCGACGATGGCCCCGACAGCCAGTGCCCAGGCGGCTGCCGGCCACACCGGTACCGTCGTGACGAACCACACGACTGCGACGCCGAGTGGCACCACTATGACTGCCGACACTACCGTCTGGAGGACCCAGTCGCGCAGCCACAGTCCGAGACTCCGTTCGTTGAACCCGTACACCTCTTCGACGACGAACGTCTCCACGAGGTCGAACGGTACACCCACGAGTCGTGCCGCCAGTAGCACCCCGCCGACGAACACCGCCGTCTCGAGGAGCACGTCGTCGAGCCCTGCCAGTGCGGCCGTCGCCTCGCCGAACACCCCGGAGAACAGCACCAGCAGGAGGGCACCGAGGGTGACCCACGACCGGAGCGCCCCGACGCCGGCCGACGTCCGCTCGTACGCCAGCGCCCGCTCCGGGTCGTCGATTCCCAGTTCCTCGACCACCCACTCTCGCTCGGCCGCGACGGTCCGTTCCTGGTGTCGCAGGTTCAGGACGGAGAGCACGGTAAAAAACGCCTCCGTTCCCGCCAGGAGCACCGCGAGCAGGACTCCGGCAACGAGTGTCGTCATATCACGAGTGTGGGCCTCGAAGGGCAAAAACTACCGTTTCGAGGCGACTGCGGCCGCTGGACAGCGCCGACCGAAGCGGAGTGACGGTGACCGCCTCCGCGGCGTCGAGAGAGCAGGCGCGGCGGGGGTCGTATTACTCCGAGACTGTGTCACCGAGGCCGTCGGAGTATTACACCGCTCGCTGAGAGCGCGATTGCGGCTATTGAGCACGACCAGAGAAGGGCACAACGGCGTACGAACCAAACGCAATGTCGGGGGAACCACGAAAGCAGGACGCGGAGGGAGAACAGAATTTGCTGCGTACGTCTCGACGGACTGTGTTGCGAGCGGTCGGCGCAGCAGGGGTCGGTGCGGCGACGTTGACAGACGGCCTGGTCGGGTCGGGCGCCGCTGCCGACACGGAGACGTCGTCTCAGCCCGAGGCCTCCTCACGAGTGCACCAGCGGGTGACCGAGGAGTACAACACGCGAATAACGTGTGCGCGCAGTCAACTGATGGAAAACGCCGCTGTGCCACACCACCCCTCGAACGACCGGGTTTCCGACCAGGCAGTTGTCTCGAAGTTCGGAAAGTCACTGGCCCACGACCACGAGACCGGCCTGCCCACCGCCGAGGCCTACGACTCGCTGGTCACGGCCTGCGAGCGGGGGGACGGGTACGAACAGATCCAGCAAGCCTCGCTGGAGTCATACGACATCGGACACAACGGCTTCGAGACCATCGATCCGCCGCCCATCGTCGAGGAACCACGCGACCTCAGCCCCAAGCCACTGCTCCAGCCGGAAACGGCGTGGACCTACATGAACAAGGGGGGCTCGACTGCACAGTTGCAGATTGCGTCCCCACCGGCCTTCGACAGCCAGCAGACGGGCGCAGAAATGGTCGAACTGTACTGGCGTGCACTCAACAGGGACGTCCCGTTCCACGAGTACAAGCGAAACGACGAGATCAGGGACGCAGCCGTGGAGCTAAACAGCGTCGATGGATACCGGGGACCGGGCAGCGAGGTCGACGCGACAAGCGACGGGGTACACACGGGGAACGTGTTCCGGGGTATCGTCCCGGGGGCACAGACCGGCCCGTACGTCTCGCAGTTCCTCTGGAAAGACCGCGAACTCAGCGGAGGGACTGAAGACCAGAAGATCGAGCCACAGACCGCCGAGACGACGCCACAGGACTACCTGACGACCGTCGAGGACTGGCTGAAGATCCAGAACGGGGTCGTCCCGGCCGTCGACAGGAACCTTCCGGGTAACGAGTACGCCGACACGAGACGGCACATTATCACCGGGCGGGATCTGTGTGAAGAGGTACACAACGATACGTTCCGGCAGGTCCAGAAGGCTGCACAAGTACTGCTTTTCTCGATGCGGGCACCGCTCGATCCGGCAATTCCGTACACGCTGAAACCATTCGAAAAGAGAAACACGTTCGACGACGTCGTCGATGGAACGGCCCTCGTCGACGAGACGGAGTCCAGTCGACGGAACATCGATACCTTCCTCTCACAGACGTGTGCCCCGATCGGTGACTTTGGGCCGCTCTACATCGAGAAGCGAGTGCTGGAGGCGTCCGAACACGGCCAGAAAGCCGCCTGGCACAAGAAGTGGAACGTCCACCGGCGGCTTCGGCCCGAGGAATACGGCGCGCGCGTACAGACGGTCACACCAGGGTCGGACTCGAACGGCCGGGACTTTGAACCCGCCGTGGAGTACCCGATTCCGGACAACCTGCTCAACTCGGAGGCACTCGAGAGGAGCGAACGGCGGTTTGGCTCGTCGCTTCTCCCGCAGGCTTACGCCGAGGGATCGCCGACTCACCCGTCATACCCCGCGGGTCACGCGGTCGTGGCTGGAGCCGGTGTCACAGTGTTGAAAGCGCTGTTCGACGGCGACTACGTGTTCCCCGCCGACGAGAAGGTGGTGCCGTCGCGCGACGGGCGGACACTCATGTCAGCCAACGATATAGATGGTACCAGCCCGCTGGGACACGCCCACGACATCTACGACGAACTGACGGTCCGAGGGGAGCTCAACAAGCTCGCGTCGAACATGGCGCTGGGGCGGAACTTTGCCGGGATCCACTATCGGAGCGACGGCATCGAGGGCCTCCGGCTCGGAGAGACTGCGGCGATCCGCTTCCTCGAGGATCAACTGTCCCTGACGGACCGCGTCGGTGACGTCCGTCTGTCCCTGGAGACGTTCGACGGCGAGCGTCTCACTCTCGAACCGACCACATGACACAGCGTGTCACGGGTCCGTAATCACTATCAGACAGTTGAATTGTCTCGTCTACATCGGCCAATTCTTGCGTGACAGATATGCCAATCCGATGGTGGACACAATCTCTACTCAGCGGGCTCTCATAGTGTTTCGTGTGACTGTGTACCGGTGCCTCACCACGGGGTGGTGAGAGACCGGCAATGACTCACACTAAACACTATCACAGGTCATGCCTGAAACCCGTCACAACGGCAAGTGCTGTAGTTACTGTACAGACGTATCTGTGTCCCGGTGGGACGCCGAGTGATGGATATCTCGCGCATAGTGGTATGATCGTGCTGTCCGTCAGTGCCGGATCGACCGCACGACTGCGTACGGTCGTACCGGGACACTGGGACAGCAATCCGTATCAGCCAGTGAGTAATTGACCGCCCCACGACGGTTTGTCTGCTCTCACCGCGTGGACGGTTCGGACGGTGACGCTGACGGGAATCCTCCGGACGGACTGGCGGGCGACCCGGTCGTGAGTTGCAGGTATACCGCAGCGATCATCCCGTAGACGGGAACGAGCAGGAGGCTATTGATCAGCACCGTCACGACAGTGCCAGCGGCCGGGGACCCGACAGCACTGACCACTGTGGGGACGAACCCGACGACGCCGCTCAGGAGGCCGATCAGGACCACGAGTGCAACCAGTCGGAGACGATTGCCGCGGGCGAGAGCCCAGCTGCGCTTGAGGCCGGCAATCGGACCACGGTCCTCGACGCCGACGGTGAAAATGAAACACAGGAAGCACGCGCTGAGGACCAGGCCCGGGATGATGAGGAACACGAATCCGATCATCACAGCGACGGACAGCAGAATCAAGCCCGCGAGCATCGACAGCGTTGCCCGACCCAGTCGCCGGGTGTACAGCGTCGAGGGAAACTCGCCGAGGTCGGTAAGTGGCCGCGCCAATCCCCGTGCAGCGACGACAGCGTAGACCATCAGCAGGATGTACGTCCCGATCAGGAGCACACCCGCCACGGTCTGTGAGATTGGCAGCGCGAGTCCGACCTGTCCGGTCATCTCGGCCGGTGCCACCGAAGCGATGACCGTGTTGAGCGATGTCATGAGGAGCAACTGTAACGCGACCAGGGACGCGAACAGAATCGCGCCGGTTCGTGACACTGTGCGTCTGAGCCCATTCGTGATAACGCTGGTCAGTTGGAGGGCCACACGAGAAACAATCGGTGGGGCTGTTAATAAGGCCCGCTGTAGTGTTTCCGTCCGAGAAACACCGGTCGGCACACTCACCGCGCGCTTCCCGGAGAGCCCCCTCCCGCTGTGTCGGGAGACAAACTCTCCTGCCAACGCTGTTCGCCAGACTGGCGGAAGTGGATGTGTGCCTCTGGCCAGGCACAACCGGGCACGTGCGAGCAACGGCATTCGGGTGGCTGTTTCACCGACTGAAACGCTGGCTTCCGACTGATGTGTGTACCCGCCTACTGAGAGGATATGAGACAACGCTCACAGTCTGGAACAGTCCAGGCCGATGAACAATCGCTCGCTCGCCGGGTTTTGGGAGTCGGGCTCCGCAGAGAGACCTACGCCAACCTGGGGTATCTGCTCGCTCGGTTCCCGCTCGGTATCGCCTACTTCACCGTGCTGGTGACCGGACTCGGCCTGGGTTTCGGGCTCCTTCCGGTGGTGGTTGGCGTTCCGATACTGGCCGGTGTGCTCGGAGTTGGCGGGTATATCGGGGTCGTCGAGGCCACGCTCCTGGCCCGATTCCGCGGGCGTGACGTGTCGTACACCCCCGCCGATCCGCGTGACCTGCCGGTGACGGACTACCTGAAGACTGTCGCAACCGACCCTCGCAACTACCTGTTGGTCGTGTTCGGGCTCGCGTCGTTCGTCGTCGGAGTCCACCTGTTCGTCGGCATCACGGTAGTGTTCTCGCTGGGGGTCGTTCTCGCGGCAGCGCCGCTCCTCTACTGGGTACCCGGTGTGGAGTATGGCCTGACGCACACTCCCGCCGCCGAACTCGGAACAGTGGCAGTGAACGCCGGGTCGATCGCCGGACCTGGCGTCGACACGCTCCCGGAGGCACTGGGCGTTTCACTCCTCGGCGTCGTCGTCTGTCTCGCAGGCCTGCACGCGGTCAACCTGACGGCGTGGCTGTTCAGTGCACTGACCGAGCGACTGCTCGTGGCCACGCCGGAGTAAGTGGCTCTCGGGGGTCGTACCAGCGGTTGCTCCAGACGGGATTCATCCAGAAGGACCAGGTCAACTACGACCAGGGTGGCTACTACCACATTTACTCGCCGACGGACCCCTCGGCGGTGGCCAGCGACATGCAGCGACTCCTCAACGACTGGTACGCGAAGATGGGGCAACTCATCCAGGAGTTCGAGGACAAGTACGAACGCGAGGCGACCACAGCGTCCGCCGAGACCTGACCCCGACGCCACGGCGACCGCGTCCATCCTGTTCGCAACGCTGGCTGTTTTTCCGTTTCGACTCCTGTTTTCCGACTCTTCGGTTCCGGTCAATTGGCTCGTTTCACCGTGAGACTCAGAATCCGCGCGACAGATAGTATTGTACAATATTCACAAAAACAGTCTTCGGACGCGCATCTGTGAGTGATCACTGAACAGCCCGACTGCCACACTGATACTGATACTGATACTGTCGGCTATGCCGACGTGAAGAGATTCCCCAGCCCGGGGTGCCGGCACTGCTCACGCGCGGAGAGCCGACAGTACGCGGTTCGGCCCTCACGCGCACCGATCGTGCGTCAGTTATGTCGGGAGGTTGGCAAACATGATCCCGAGGGCGATCACGACGAAAGCGACGGAGGCGAGAATGGCATACCAGACAACACCGAGTCCAAGTGCGTACCGTCCATCCAACCCGTCGCTGGTCGGCGACCAGATTCCACGGGTAGGCAGGAGTTGGAGGACAGCCACCGCACCGATGCCGGGAACCGCAAGATTCCCGGCCAGGACACCCCCAACGATTCGAGTCGCGTCACCACCGGTCACCTGTCCGGTCCCGGCCACCAGCAGGATTACTGCGAAATAGACCAGACACTGCGCCACGAGCACACCACTGCCGATCAAGAGGTAATTCACGGCCAGCCATCGGGTCGGCCACACGAACAGTGCCCGGAGTCGACCGACACTCAACAGGGGTGCCCACCCCAACAGCACAAGGCCGGCAAAGACAGCGACGACGGTGAGTTGCGGACCAATCATAGCACTACCTGTACGTCCTGTCGTCATAACACTGCAGTCCTTGTTTCCGACACTGCAACAGGGTCGATCCCTCCACGCTCTCTGCCGACTGTTGCCCTCACTGAGACGGTGCCTGCTGCTTGACATCCCCCGGGCACGAACTGTCAGGTATGCGATTCAGCAAGAAACGCGTCGCTGGTATTGGTTCCCTGGTCCTCGCAGGTGCATTCCTGCTCAGGCGATGGCGCGCAGAGCCGGTAGACACCGACGATTCCGGCGGGTCGGCGGTTCCGGCTGAGTGATCACGCCGAGTCCGATTCTCATGCTCTCACTCACGCACGACTCGATATCCGACCAGGTCAGCGTCTCCGGTGTTGTCGGTCCCGCTGTTGACCTGCAGACGTACAAGAATCTCGCGTATTTCCTGCTTTCGTTCCCGCTGGGAGTCATGTATTCGTTCATTCTCGGAGTTGGGTTTCTATTCGGGATCGGCCTCTCGGTCGTGGTTGTCGGTGTGGGCGTCTTGCTCGCGATGGTGTTCGTGATCCGCGCGCTCACGGAGTTCGAGCGCTGGCTGACGTGCCGGCTGCTTGCCGTCAGTCTCGATACCCCGGCAGAGAGTTCGACAGGTGAGGGTCTGGGCGCAACGGTGCGTGCGTCTCTGGGTGACGAGACGACGTGGCGTGGGCTGGGATTTCTCACGCTCAAACTCTGGCTCGGGATTGTTGGTGTGTTCTTGCTGTTCGCCTTCGCCACTGTGGTCTCGCTGGTCTCGGCCGTTGTCCGTCTCCCGCATACGATCGAGTTCGGTGAAGTGAATGGTGACCCGGTGATATGGACGGTCGAGACGCTCCCCGAGGCTGCCCTCGCCATGCTGCTCGGACTCGTGAGTGGCGTATTCTTACTCCATCTCACGAACTGGTTTGCGTCGGTCACGCACCGCATCACAACAGCCCTCCTGTGAACCATACTGGCCGACGGAGGCCCTGATAGATCCGTACCAGCGCGCAGAAGATATCGAGGCTGTAGTCATACAGATTGGTGTAAGTCACTACCGGATCTACGCTGCCCCCGAACAGTTCGACGCACTCCCCACGAACGAACCCGAAGCAGAACTCATCGACGTTTCCCAGCTCGGGATGCTCGCATACGAACTGTTCACTGGCACCCAGCCGTTTCTCGCGGCAAACGACATCGAACAGAGGGTGCGATCGGAGGTCCCGCCTCCTCCTGGAACTCTGGGAGTTGCGCGAGGAGTACGCAGGTTGTCTCGTAAATCCGAATATCCCAACCCAGCGGTGCGGTGCCGTGGGAATCCTCGCTCTTCAGGGCGGAGAGGATGTCAACAGCCGAACTCGACGACGTCATCCTGACGGCTATCTCTACGCGGAGCAACTCGTCGTCATCTCGTGAGACGACCCGGAAACGACTCACAGCGATCCGTATCAGAGGATGACCGTCTTGTACCGGAGGAACTCCTCGATTGTCGTGCCGAGTCCCTCGCGGCCGATGCCCGAGGCCTTGTTGCCCCCGAAGGGGAAGTCGCCGAGTCCGTGGCTGGGGGCGCCGTTGATGCGGACGGCGCCGGCGTCGATCCGGTCTGACAGGTCCAGCGCGCGCTCGTACTCGGAGGTGAACACCGCCGCGTCGAGCGCGAGATCGCCGGCGTTGGCGAGTTCGACCGCCTCGTCCTCGGAGTCGAAGGAGGTGACCGCCGCCACCGGGCCGAACTGTTCCTCGGTGAGGACGCGGGCGTCGTGGGGGATATCCGCCAGCAGCGTCGGCTCGTACCAGACGCCGTCGTGGTCGCCCCCGCGGACGAGCGTCGCCCCGCGGTCGACGGCGTCGGTGACGAGTCCGTGGACCCACTCGGCCTGGTCCTCGCTGATGAGGGGGCCGACAGCGGTGGCTTCGTCGAAGAGGTCGCCCTGGTGCCACCCGTCCATCGCGGCGTCGATCCGGTCGACCACCTCGTCGTGGACCAACTCGTGGGCGAGCACCCGGCTGACCGCCGAGCACCGCTGGCCGGCGTACTTGAGCGACCCCGCCGTGCAGGCGCCGGTCACGGTTTCGAGGTCCGCGTCGGGGAAGACCACCGCCGGGGCGTTCCCGCCCAGTTCCATGTGCAGGCGGACCATCCCGGACTGGCGGGCGACGTGCTGGCCCGCGCCGGACGACCCCGTCATTGCGATGGCGTTCACCCGGTCGTCGCCCGCAAGCAGGTCGCCGATGACGCTCCCGCGCCCGGAGACGAAGTTGAAACCGCCGTCGGGCATGTCCGAGGCTGCGATACACTCCGCGAGGAGAGCGCCGCTGACCGGCGTCTTGCTCGCGGGCTTGAGGACGACGCTGTTGCCAGCGGCGATGGCGGGCGCGACCTGCAGGACCGTCGTCGCCAGGGGGTAGTTGTAGGGGGCGATACACAGGACGGTCCCGACGGGTTCGGGCTTGACGACGCCCTGCCAGCCCTCGTGGCCCTCGGTGGTGCCCTCGAGGTACTCCCCGTCGATGTTGTGGGCCTCCTCGACGGCCCGCCGGAACCGCTCGGCCGCGGACTCGACCTCGCCGCGGGCGCTGGAGACGGGCTTGCCCGCCTCGCGGACGATCGCCTCCGCGAGGTCCTCCGTGCGGGCCTCGATCTCCTCGGCGATTGTCTCGAGCCAGCGCGCCCGCTCGACGATCGTCGTCTCCTGCAACTCTGGTTCGGTCCGCTTGGCCGCCGAGAGCGCGTCGTCTACGTGCCCTGCGTCGGCCGCCGCGACCGTCGTGAAGACGCCGCCGTCAGCCAGGTCCGTCACCTCGAGTTCGTCCTCGGCTGACTCCCAGGCGCCGTCGATGTACAGTTCGTCGGGATAGTTCGGTTTCGTCGTCGCCATGGCCGTATGTAACAATATTTACTCGAGGTGCAATAAACCCTCGGCAATGTGTAGTTACCGTGAGATATCGTGCGTGTCGGCGTCGAGGAGTGCCCCGACGTCGGCCGGATCGACGGTCGCGATGTCGCCCGGAATCTCCCGCTTGAGCGCGGCGGTCGCGGCGCCGACCGACAGCGCCCGGTCGAGGTCCTCGCCGCGGAGGTACGACGCGAGAAAGCCCCCGACGAACGCGTCGCCGGTGCCGACGGGGTACCGGTCGGTCGCGTCGAAGGTCGGCTGCGCGTGGACCTCCCCGCCGGACAGTGCCGTCGCGCCCGCCGCCCCCTCTGTGACGATCACGAGATCGATGTCGTGGGTCGAGGCGAACCGGCGGGCGACCGCCTCCGACTCCCCGTCGGCGTCGAAGACGGTCGCCGCGTCCCTGTCGGCGACGACCAGGACGTCCACGGCGTCGAGCAGGGTCGACAGCGTCTCCCGGGCGGCCGCCGGCGCCCAGAGTTTCCCGCGGTAGTTCACGTCGAAGACCCGGGTCGTCCCGCTGTGCCCAGCCAGTTCGAGCAGTTCGGCGGTCGTGTCGGCGAGCGTCTCCGAGAGAGCGGGCGTGATACCGGTGGTGTGGAGGGCGTCGGCGGCGGCGACGCGGCCGGTCGCCAGGTCCGCAGGCGTGGCCTCGCGGATCGGCGTCCCGGCCCGGTCGTACGTGACCGAGGCGGTCCGGCTCGTGCCCCCCGGCTCCAGGTAGTACGTGCCCACCCGACCCCCGTCTGTCCAGTCGACGCAGGGTTCGACCCCGTGCCGGCGGAGCGTGGCCGCGATCCGACGGCCCAGGCGGGTGTCGGGCAGGCGCGAGAGCCACGCGCTCTCGAGGCCGAGACGGGCGGCGGCGGCGGCGACGTTGCTCTCTGCCCCGCCGACGTGGACCGCGAACTCCTCGCTGGTCTCGAGGCGCCGGTCGCCCGTGGGGGTGTACCGGAGCATCGTCTCCCCGAAGGCAGCCAGCAACGGAACGGAGGTGTCCGTCATCGCTCAGTTCCGGGCGACGCCGGGCGGTTCCTCGGTGTCGACGACGATCTCGCGGGCCTCGATGTCCTCGAGGGCGGCCAGCTGGCCGCCGACGTTGAGGATCTCGCCCCCGGACTCGACAACGAGGGTTGCCTTCTCGCGGTTAGTCCCGAAGGCGACGCTCACGACGGTCCCGTGGACGGTGCGGCGGTCGCCGCTGGCGATGTCCCGGCCCTCGACCGAGGCGTACAGCGTCTCCTCGATGTCCTGGAGTTCGGCGACACACCGGCGGATGGTCGTGTACCGGCGGGGGAACGGGCGCCCTGCGTCGTCGGACGCCAGGTCGTCGCTGGTGGTCCAGAGGACGGTATTGAAAAAGCCGGTGACCAGAAAGCCCAGCTCCGAGCGGTTGAAGATGACACCGTAGCGGTCGGCGCCGTTCCTGAGGGCGTCGGTGGTGGCGTAGAGAGCGTACTCGCCGTCGGCGACTGCCACGACCGGGGTCGTGATGCCCCGGCGCGCGCGGACGGTGTCGGCGACCGCCGCGTAGTCGTACTCCCCCGGACCGGGAACCTCCGCGGCGGGCGAGAGCAGGAGGTCGACAGCGACGCCGCCCGCGCGCTTGTCGGCGATTGCGTCGCCGAACTCCGAGAGCAGGCTGGTGTCCAGCGAGAGCAGGAGTTCGTACTCGGCGTCGGAGATGATCTCGTCGAGGTACCGGAGAATCGTCGAGCGGGACTTCACGAGCGAGGCTCCCTCGGCGTCGCGGGCCGGCGCGACGTACCGCTGGTTCAGCCCCTCGACGAGGTCCTCGAGCGACGTCTGGAGGTCGCCGAACGACTCCCCCGGGTCGACCGCCAGCACCTTCATCGGCCGCGACTCCCGGAGCTCCACCAGCCCGCTCTCGGCCAGGTCCCGCACCGTGTCGTAGACACGGGGCTGTGGGATGTCCGCCCGCTCGGCCAGTTCCGACGCCGTCAGTTCGCCGTGCTCCAGCACCGTGAGATACGCCTTGACCTCGTACTCGGCGAAGTCGAACTGCTCCGACAGTTGCTCCAGGGATCCGTGCAGGTCGTCGGCCATGTCGGTTCGTGTCTGGTCCCCACAACCGTTTCGTTCTATCGGTTCCCCGGCGGACCGAAAGCTAAACGCCGCCGCCGGGCGAAAACCGGTTATGGATACTCCCGGGACCGACGATCCGCTGGGGTTGCACGGCGTCGTGCCGCCGACCATCACCGCCTTCGACGCGGACGGCGACCTCGCACCCGAGCAGTGTGCGGCCCACGCCCGCTACGTCGTCGAGGGCGGCTGTCACGGTGCCTTCCCCCTCGGAACAAACGGCGAGGAGCCGCTCGTGACCCCCGAGGAACACGGCCGCGTTGTCGAGGCCGTCGTCGACGAGGTCGGCGGGGAGGTACCCGTCATCGCGGGCGTCGGCGGCCCGTCGACCCGCCAGGCGGTCGCCAACGCCCGCCGTGTCACCCGCGCCGGCGCGGACGGTGTCGTGGCCGTGACGCCGTACTACTACCCCGTCGACGTCGGGGCCGCGGTCGCACACTACGAGGCCGTCACCGGCGCCGTCGACTGCCCGGTGTACGTCTACCACATCCCCCCGCGGACGGGCAACCAGCTCTCGCTGGCCGCCTGGGAGCGGATCGCCGCACTCGAGGGGGTCGCCGGACTCAAGGACTCGAGCAAGGACGTCCCCTGGTTCGCGCAGGCGATGGCCCGCGCCCCCGACCTGACCTACCTCGTTGGCTCGGACTCGCTGCTGCACGCCGGGTTCGGCATCGGCGCAACCGGCGCGGTCAGCGCCGTCGCCAACGTTTTTCCGTCGCTGGTCGTCGACTGCTACGACGCCTACCTGGACGGCGACTGGGAGGCGGTCCGCGAGATCCAGGGCCGGATGTTCGAGGTCCGTGGCGCGCTGAAGTCCGGCCCGTACATGGCCGGCGTCAAGACCGCCCTCGACGTTCTCGACGTGCCTGTCGATCCCGGCCCGCTCCGGGAGCCACTCCGGCGGATGGACGCCGCCGACCGCGAGACGCTGGCCACCCGGCTGAACGACCTCGGGTTGCGCTGACTGGCGCCGGCGGTTTGCGGTCAGACGTGCTCGTCGAGGAACTCGACGACCCGCGTGTACGCCTCGACGCGGTTCTCGAGCTTGGAGAGGCCGTGGCCCTCGTCCTCGAAGACCAGTTTCTCGACGGGTACGCCCTGCTCGAGGGCCTCCTCGACGATCTGTTCGGCCTCCTCGACCGGCACCCGGGGGTCGTTGGCGCCGTGGAGGACGAACAGCGGCGCCTCGATTGCCTCGATGTTGTTGATGGGGCTGATCCGCTCCAGCAACCCGCGGTCCTCCTCGAGGGAGCCGTACTCGGCCTCCCGGAGGTGTCGCCGCCACGGACCGGTGTTCTCCAGGAAGGTGACGAAGTTCGCGATCCCGACCGAGTCGATCCCGGCGGCCCACCGGTCGGGGTACTCTGTCAGCGCCGCGAGCACCACGAACCCGCCGTAGGAGCCGCCCTTGGCGACGATCCGGTCCGGGTCGACCGCCGGGTGGGCCGCGAGCCAGTCGACCGCGGCCCCGACGTCGCGGACGGCGTCCATCCGCTTCTCGACGTCGTCCAGGTGGGTGTAGGCCTTGCCGTAACCCGTCGACCCGCGGACGTTCGGCTCGAAGACCGCGTACCCCCGCGAGAGGAAGTACTGGATCAGCCCCGAGAAGGAGGGACGGCGCTGGCTCTCGGGGCCGCCGTGGATGTCGACGACGACCGGCGTCTCCCCCCTGGTCGCGTCCCCGGGGAGCGAGAACAGGGCCGGGATCTCCCGGCCGTCGAAGGTCTCGTAGCGGACGAGGTCCGGTTCCACGAACGACTCCAGCGGGACGCCCGCCGTCGAGGCGTGCGTCCAGCGGGTCGCCGCGTCCGTCGCGTCGGCCGGCGTGGACGCCCCGTCAGTACGACCCCCGTCCCGGAGTGCCGGGATGTCGACCACGTAGACGTTGGTGTTCGTTGCCCGGCCGGAGGCCGAGAGGGCGAACCGCTCGCCGGCGGGGCCGAAGCTGACGCCGCCGGCGACGTCCCCCGGCAGTTCGGGTGTGGCGAACTCCTCGACTGTGAGCGCGCCGGCCAGTCGGCCGACGGTCAGGTCGGTGTAGCCGTCGACGTTGCGCGAGTAGGCGAGCAGCCCCGTCTCGTCGTCCACGGCGACGCCGTCGACGTTCCACTCGCCGCCCCCGCGGACGGTGTCGATCTGTCCCGTCTCGGCGTCGAGCCGCGCCAGGTAGAGCGTGTCGGCGCCGTCGTCGGTGACGAGGTACAGCGCCTCCCCCTCGGGGCCCCACCCCGCGCTCAGGTAGCGGACGTCGCCCTCGTGGGGAGTCAGGTGGGTCAGCGCTCCGCTCTCGACGTCGAGAACGTAGACGTCCTGGTCGAAACTCCAGTGGGCCTCGGTGACGACGAGCCGGTCGTCGTCGGGGCTCCACCCGCCCACCGAGAGCCAGCCGTCGCCCTCGTGGAGCCGCTGGGGATCGCCGGCCTCGTCGCAGTCCTGGACGTAGATGTCGAAGACCGCCTCGTCACGGCGGTTCGAGGCGAACGCGAACCGTTCGCCGTCGTGACTGAACCCGCCCCAGCGGTGTTTCGCGTCCGGGCTGGATGTCAGATTTATGATATTTCCGTCGGCGTCCAGCCGGTGGAGTTGCACGCGCTCGTTGCCGCCCTCGTCCATCCCGAAGACGAACTCGGGGCGCTCGGGCGAGGCGGTCACGAACGAGACGGGCTCGTCGTAGAAGGTCCGCTGTTCGGGCCAGGCGCCCGGCTCCTCGAGCGTCCAGACCTGCGCGACGCCGGTCGTGTCGAGCAGGAACGCGATTGTCCCGTCGGGGGCGACCGTCGCCCCGTAGGCGCTCCGGATCGTCAGGTAGCGTTCGACGTCGTACACCCGCGGAGCCACGGGGTCGGGAGGGATAACTGTGGCGCGGAAAGCCCACACAGTTTTGACAGCGGGTGCCCTCCGGGCGGATATGCGCGTCGCGCTCGTCGCCATGGAGACGACCAACCACCGCGACACAGGGGGCAACCGGCGGTTCGAACGGCTGGCCCGGGGGCTCGCCGACGCCGGCCACGAGGTGACGGTCTTCTGCTCCCGGTGGTGGAGTGGCGACCACGAGTCGGCCACCCTCCAGGGGGTCGAGTTCCGCGGCGTCGCCGAGGAGGGCGCCCTCGGAACCTTCTGTGCCCGCCTTCCCTACCGGCTGTGGCAGTACGGTCCCGACGTCGTCCACACCCGCCCGACGCCGCCGCCGCAGGTCATCGCCGCCTCCACCGGGGGGACCCTGGCGCGCGCCCCGCTGGCCGTGGAGTGGTTCGGCGACGAGGGACTGGCCGCCGACGGACGGGTGGCTCGGGTCGTGGCCCGCGAACCGCAACTGGTCATCACGCCCTCGGAACTCATCCGGACACGGGTGCGCGAACTCGGGGCGCTCGACGAGGGTTCGCGGGTCGTCCCCGAGGGCATCGAGTTCGACGCCGTCGGGGAGGCCGACGTCGCCGGGGAGGTGGACGTCGCCTACGCCCATCCCCTGGACGGGAGCGCCAACGCCGAGAGCCTGCTGCTCGGGCTGGCCGAACTGCGGGACCGCGACTGGACCGCCACGATCGTCGGCGACGGCCCACGCCGCGGGGAGTACGAGGAGCAGGCCGCGGACCTGCGGATCGACGACCGCGTCACCTTCGCGGGGGCCTGCGACCGCGAGCGCCGCCTCAGCGTCTACCGGGGCGCTCACGCGTTCGTCCAGACCGCCCACCGGGAGTACTTCGCGACCGAACTCCTCTGGGCGCTGGCCTGTGGGTGCGTGGGGCTCGTCGAGTACCAGGCCGAGTCCAGCGCCCACGAACTCATCGAGAACTGCGAGCGCAGTTTCCGGGTCACCAGCCCGCAGGAACTGGCCGACGCTATCGTCGACGCCGGCCAGTTCGACCGCCTCGACGTCGACGACACCTGGGAGCGGTACGACCACGACGCCGTTGTCGGGATGTACGTCGACACCTACGAGCAACTGCAGAGCGAGTTCAGTTTCGTCTGACGGCGCCGCGTTCCCGGTCCGTGACTGATCCCCGCTCGCCGGCTGTCGCCAGGTCCGGGACAAGACGCTTGTGTCCGACCCGCGAACCACGGCGCATACACGAACCGGTGACACGCGCTCTGGACGCTCACAGCCGGAGTCTCGAGGAGCTCGCGGAGACGACCCCGGGAGGGCAGTTGCTGCCCGAGCGCCTCGCACAGCTGGAGAGCGTCGAGGTCGGGGGAACTCCCTCGGAGGTCGTCTACGAGGAGAACGAGCTGGAACTGGACGGAGAGCCGGTCGACCCCGCGGCCATCGACATGCCCGTGTTGCAGGTCGTGGGCGAACACGACGATCTCGTCCCGCCGGAGGCGTCCCTGCCGTTCAACGACGCCGTCGGGAGCGACGAGACCGACGTCATCGAGTTCCCGACCGGTCACATCGGCGTCTCGGTCTCGTCGCGGTCCCACGACGAGTACTGGCCCCGGGTCGCCGAGTGGTTCGCGGAGAAGAGCTAGTCGAACGCTCCGGGGTCGGCGGCGGCCTGCACCACGTCGACGGCCCCGCGGTTCTCGACGACGTCGTGGACGCGCACGATGTCGGCCCCGCGCTCGGCGGCGAGGGCGGTCGCCGCGACGGTGGTGTCGAGTCGCTCCCCCGGATCGCGATTCAGGAGTTCGAACATCGACTTGTGGGAGTGGCCGACCAGGACCGGACAGCCGAGCCCCCGGAACTCGCCGAGCCGGCCCAGGAGTTCGAAGCTCTCGGCGGCCGACTTCCCGAACCCGAGGCCGGGATCGACGATGATCTGCGAGCGGTCCAGCCCCGTCTTCTCGGCGAGCAGGACCCGTTCGGTGAGTTCGTCGAGGACGTCCTCGACCACGTCGTCGTACGGGACGTCCCGCTCGGGGTCGACGGGCGTGTCGATCGAGTGCATGACCACCACGGGGACGTCGTATTCGGCGGCGACGAGGCGCATCTCGGGGTCCTCGAGGCCGGAGACGTCGTTGAGAATGTCCGCGCCGGCCTCGAGGGCAGCCCGGGCGACGTCGGCCTTGCGCGTGTCGATCGAGACGTGTGCGTCGAGGTCGGCGAGCCGCTCGATCACCGGCAGCACCCGCGAGCACTCCTCTGCGACGGGGACGGGATCGGCACCCGGCCGCGTCGACTCCCCGCCGACGTCGACGATGTCCGCGCCGGCGGCGACCATCTCCTCGGCGCGCGCGACGGCGTCCCCGAGGGCGTCGTACTCGCCGCCGTCGTGAAAGGAGTCGGGCGTCACGTTCAGGACGCCCATCACCGCGGTCCCGTCCTCCCAGGGGTACCCGCGCCGCTCCGGACCGGTGTCGATCCCCAGGGTCGTCCGGAGTTCGTCGCCGAGCGGGGCCAGACCGTGGGGCTGGCCGTCGAGCTCGTCGACGAGACGCCCGAACTGCGCCAGTGTCCCCATCAGGAGGACTGCGAGCTTCTCCCTGTTCTGGTCGTTCAGCTCGGAGATGACACACTCCCCGCCCGAGGAGAGGAGTTCCTCCTTGAGGTACTGGGCCTGCCGGGGCTGGACGCGCGTCTTGAGCACCCGGTGGACGGCCGTCCCGCGGGTCCGCCGGACGTCCGCGCCGGTGAGGTGTGTTCTCTCGAGGGCCTCGCGGGCTTCGGGGAGCGAGCCGATCCGCTTCGGTACCGTGGGGCGGGTCCACCGCTCGCGGGCCTCGGCGACGGTGTACAGCGACCCGGTGACGAGCACACAGTCCTCCGGGCCGGCTGCCGCTAGCGCGTCGTCGAACGCGCCGGCGACGTCGGCGCGGGCCTCGACCGCCGCGTCCGTCTGCTGTTCGAAGGCGCGCGCGACCACCTCGGGGGTCTCCGCGCGGTCGTGGTCGGGCCGGCAGGTCACCGCCCGGGTCGCGTCGGAGAACGCCGCCGCGACGCCGCGGTGGTCCTTGTCGGCCATGGCGCCGGCGACAACGTGGAGATCGTCGACGTCGAACTCCGCCAGGGTCGCCGCCACGCGCTCGCAGGCGTCGGGGTTGTGCGCCCCGTCGAGGACAACCAGCGGCTCCCGGCCCATCACCTCGAACCGGCCCGGCCAGTGGGCGTTGCGCAGACCGCGCGCGAGCGCGTCGGATTCGATCTCCCGGGACAGCGCGTCGCCGATCTGCCGGACGAGCGCCGCCGCGACACCAGCATTCCGGGCCTGGTGGGCGCCGAGCAGCGGGAGTTTCGCCTCCAGGGACCACTCCCCCGCCTCGACGCTGACGGCACCCTCCAGCCCCTCCCGCCCGTCGTAGGCGACGCACACGTCCTCTGCCTCGCCGGTGCCGACGGTGACGACGTCCCCGGCCTCTTTGCGGACGGCCCGGCGGGCGTCGCCGGTCGCGCCACAGACCAGCGGCCGGCCGGCCGGGCCGACGTGGGCCTTGTCGCGGGCGATCTCCCTGACGGTGTCCCCGAGGACGTCGGTGTGTTCGAGCGCGACGCCCGTGACTGCGCTCGCCAGGGGAGCGACGGCACTGGTGGCGTCGTGACGGCCGCCGATTCCCACCTCGAGAACCGCGACGTCGACGTCCCGGCGGCCGAACTCCCACAGCGCCAGCGCGGTCATCGTCTCGAAGAACGTGGGCGCGTCGCCGTCGGCGGCCCGGTCGGTGTGGTATCCCGCAACGCGCTCGACGAACTCCGCGAGCGCCGCCTCCGGGAGTTTCCGGCCGTCGACGCGGATCCGCTCGCGAACGTCCTCGAGGTGGGGCGAGGTGTACAGCCCGACCGACAATCCCGCCTCGCGGAGAGCCGACTCGACCAGCCGCGCCGTCGACCCCTTCCCGTTCGTCCCCGCGACCTGGACACAGGGGACGCCGTCGTGGGGATCACCGAGGTGGGCCAGCAGGTCCTCTGTGGGCTCGACCCCGGGACGCGGGGGGAACCGCCGCAGATCTAACAGGAAGTTCGCCGCGTCGTGGAACTCCATGCTCGTTCCAGTGGCCCCTGCCGACTTATACTGTCGGCTCCCCGCGCGCGAGCAGTGTCGGCACTCCGGGGCAGGTACCCGCCCGCTATTGCCGACCGGAACCGCGATGTTGTAACCACTAACGGTTACTCGTTCGGTCCATAATAGATTTTGATAAAGGAAAACATTTACTTGTGAGACGCGACCAAAACTTGGTATGAAGACGCATACCCCCCATCGGGGCTCGCGGCCGGCGTGGCCGGCGTGGTACCGATGACGGACGGGCGCTCGCTCGCCGACGAGGGAGCGAGAGCGGGAGCGGGGGCGAGCGGGAGCGGCGAAGGTGACGTGCCCGAGCGGTGTCCGGAGTGCGAGGGACGGGTCATCAGCGACGAGGGCAACGCCGAGGCACGGTGTGCGGACTGCGGGCTGGTGGTCTCGGAGGAGCAGGTCGACCCCGGACCGGAGTGGCGGGCCTTCGACTCGGCCGAGCGCGACGAGAAGTCCCGGGTCGGGTCGCCGACGACGCCGCTGATGCACGACCGGGGGCTGACGACGACCATCGGGTGGCGCGACGAGGACGCCTACGGGCGGTCGCTGGGGGCGCGCAAGCGCGCGCAACTGTCGCGGTTGCGGACCTGGGACGAGCGCTACCGGACACAGGACCCGGGCGACCGGAACCTCAAGCTCGCGCTGGGCGAGATCGACCGGATGGCGTCGGCGCTCGGACTCGCAGACCCGGTCCGCGAGACGGCCAGCGTCATCTACCGGCAGGCCCTCGACGCGGGGCTGTTGCCCGGCCGCTCGATCGAGGGAATGGCGTCGGCGTCGCTGTACGCCGCCGCCCGGATCGAAGGGGTCGCCCGCTCCGTCGACGAGGTCGCCGGCGTCAGCCGGGTCGAGTCACTCGAGATCGAGCGGGCTTACCGGTACCAGGTGCGCGAGCTCGGCCTCGAGATCCCGCCCACGAACCCCCTGGAGTACCTCGGCCGGTTCGCCTCCCGCCTCGAGTGTCGCGACGCGACCGAGCGGCGGGCGCGCGACCTGGTGGAGCGGGCCATCGAGGAGGGCGCCCACAGCGGCAAACACCCGGTCGGGATCGCCGCCAGTGCCATCTACGCCGCCGGCCAGCTGACCGGCGAGGACATCGTCCAGCGGGACGTCGCGGACGCGACCGACGTGAGCACGGTGACCATCCGCAACCGCTACCGGGAACTGCTAGCTGTCGCCGGCGAGGCCTGATAGTGATTGCTGTAACTGTGTACCGTTACGACCGTACGCCGCCGTGCGGTCGCCCGGGTACACGGGCACACCAGTCCGTACGACCGGGACTGCTGTCGCCGTTCTCGGGTCGATCACCTGCTGTCGGGTGACCGATCCGGCAGGAGACCGCAACAGTCCGCACGACTGCCCTCGACGGCGCCGCTGTCGCTCAGTCGTGGCGGAAACAGCGCGTCCCGGTGAAGACCATCGCCAGGCCGCGCTCGTCGGCGGCCGCGATCACCGCCTCGTCGTTCTGTGACCCGCCGGGCTGGACCACTGCCTCGACGCCCGCCTCGGCGGCCCGCTCGACGCCGTCGGGGAACGGAAAGAACGCGTCCGAGGCCAGCACCGCGCCCTCGGTGTCCTTCCCCTCGGCGTGTTCCTCAGCTTTCATAACTGCCAGCCGAACAGCGTCGACACGGGAGACCTGGCCCATTCCCACGCCGACCGTCTCGGTACCCTGCGCGAGCAGGACCGCGTTCGACTTGACGTGTTTGACGGTCTGCCAGGCGAAGCGCATCGACTCGAGTTCCTCGTCGGTGGGTTCGCGTTCGGTGACGACCGACAGGTCCTCCGCCGTGACACGCTGGAGGTCCCGCTCCTGGACGAGTCGCCCGCCGACGAGTGACTTCGCTGTCAGCCGCTCGGTCCGCTCGTCCACGCTCCCCACGTCGAGCACGCGCAGGTTCTCCTCTCGCGTGAGCACGGCCAGGGCCTCGTCCGTGTAGCCGGGCGCGACCACCACTTCCTTGAACGAGTCGACGATCCGCTCGGCCGTGGCGGCGTCGCACTCCCGGTTGAGCGCGACAATCCCGCCGAAGGCACTCATCGGGTCTGTCGAGAGCGCGCGGTCGTACGCGTCCGCGATCGCGTCGGCGGTCGCACAGCCCGCCGGGTTGGTGTGTTTGATCACCGCCGCCGCCGGCCGCTCGAACTCCTTGATCAGGTTCAGGGCGGCGTCGGCGTCGTTGAAATTGTTGTACGACAGGGCCTTGGCGCCCTCGTTGCGCTGGTCGGCGCCCACGACGCTCGCCTCTCCGGCGGTGTGGTCGGCGTACAGCGCCGCCTCCTGGTGGGGGTTCTCGCCGTACCGCAGGGCAGCCGCGCGGTCACCGCCCGTAATGCGGCGCGCGGGAAAGTGGCCTCCCTCGTCGCCGTCGACGCTGACCGTCCCCGCCTCGCGGTCGACAGCGACCCGGTCCTCCGTGAACCACTCGACAGCGCGGGGGTACGCCTGGAACTCCCCCTGGTAGAGAACCCGGTGTTTGAGCGTCTCGCGGGTGTCGTCCCCGTGGACCGGAACCGGCTCCTGGGTGACCACGGGGCCGGTGTCGATCTCCTCCTCGACGATGTTGCCCGCGTCGTCTGTGGCGTCGGTGACGACGTGTACGGTACAGCCGGTGACAGCCACGCCGGCCGCCAGCGCGTCGCCCCACGCGTCGTCCCCCGGGAAGGCGGGCAACAGCGAGGGATGGACGTTCAGCGTCGTCGGGGCGGCCTCGAGGAACGTGTCCGAGAGGATGCGCATGTAGCCGTCCAGACAGATCAGATCCACGTCGTACCCGGCGAGGGCCTCCAGGATCCGTCGCTCGTGGTCGCGCCGCGACTCTCCCTCGGCGGGGACGACCGTCTCCGTCGGGATGTCCCGCGCCCGCGCTTTCTCCAGAACCGGCGCGCCGGCCGAATCCGTGAGGACGACCGCCGAGGCGGCGCCCCCGGGTTCCCGGTCGGCGATGTGCATGAGGTTGCGCCCGCGGTTCGAGGCCATACCGGCGAGGTGCATGTGCGGGACCCCGGAGGGGAGAGGCAAATGCGTTGCGACTCTCCGGACGCTCTCTGATACTGATTGCTGTCACGTTTGCACGATCCGTACGATTGGGTCCCCGTCGGCCACGCCGAGACGAGCCAGAGACCGGAGCGACGGGGCACCAGCCGCGGTCCCGTCGACGGTATGAATCTTCTGGCGGGTTGCTGTCTGTGAAACAGCTGTCCGACTGTTTTGACAGCGTGGGACGTGTCTCGGCGTGGGATGACAGAGCAACAAAATCTGCTTTTGAATCCACTCTTCCGGTACGGGATGCCTGCCACGAGTGCGGCGGCAATCGTGGCAATCGCGTTCCTGGTCGTCGAAGACGAGATCGTGCGGATGGCGATGCTGTCGGTTGCAGCGGTCGAGATTATCGCGACACCGTGGGTGTTGAAACAGGCAGGCCGGGAGTCAGCGACCCACGAGTAAACCCGTGGGCTTGTCAGTGGGACTCCCGAGTTTCGCGCTCCCCTGCTCGAAAGTCCCACGTCCCTGACGTTCTAATCAGGGACTTTCCCAGGCGACAGTCGAACGGGGAGTCGGAGGGACTCGGTCGCTGTCCCCTGACTCCGGGGCTGGCTGACAGACAGCCCGTCTCACCGACCACTTCTGGGTCTGTGAGACTATTCACTGGTATAATTCGGAGTCGAATTACCCTTACGCGCTTCCGCCACACGGCTGAAGCCGTGGGCTTGCGCGCTGTGATTGCTGCAAGCCAGTGCCGGATCCACCGCACGACGGCGTGCGGTCGGACCGGTACACAGGTACAGCAATCACTATATCAGCCCTGGGTGCGTTCCATCTCGTAGCTGAGGCGGTGGGGCATCAGCGCCAGCGCGCGGACGATGGCCGCCAGCGCGACGAAGATACCCAGCAGGATGTGCCCGATGCCGCCCAGTTTCAGCCACAGCAGCATCGAGGGGAACTTGTGGATCTGTGCGAGCGTGGCGCTCGTGGCGGCGTCACGGGGCAGCCCCGAGCCACCGCCGGCGAGGCTAACCTCGGCGTTGCCTGCAAAGAACGACTCCAGCAGCGGGTGGAACTGCGTCAACTCGAGGACCAGCGCCATCCCGATCAGCAGGTAGCCGACCACCGCGAAGACGGCGCCGACCTTCAGCATCACCTTGATCGAACTGACGGTCGATTCGATGTGCTCCGGTGACTCGCGTTCCAGCGAGATCGATTCCGTTGCCATACACGTCCATCCACGAGAGCCGGCCTATAGGAAGTACGCCGGAATTGTAACCCGTTCGCACACTACGTGTGGCTTTTTTAATGTGCCTGGGACGATGGTATCGACAGGATGGACTGCCGGTCGCGCGTGACCGCCGCTGCTCGCCCGTGACGTGTGGCCGCCGACCCCCGAGGGCGGTCACTCGCGTGTAAGGAGATTACGTGCGGGTTCGAAGGGAGTGAAGTCGGAGGCGCCTCAGGGGTCGACTGTAGCGATGGGACGGCGGAAGTATTCGAAGGAACCCGACGGACTGGACGACGTTGGAGGTGACGACGACGGATGAGTCACGCCGGGGACAGGGCGCCGGAGGCGAGTCTCGGGTTGCTCGACGCGACGATGGTCGGCGTCGGGGCGATGATCGGCGCCGGTCTCTTCGTGCTGACGGGCCTGGCCGCCGAGACCGCGGGCCCGGGCGCGCTCGTGGTGTTCGCGCTCAACGGCGGCGTCACGGCTTTCACCGCCCTCTCGTATGCGGAACTCGCGAGCGCCATCCCGCGCAACGGCGGCGGCTACGCCTACGTCCGCGAGACCTTCTCCGGACCGGTCTCGTTCGTCATGGGCTGGACGCGGTGGTTCACATACATGGCCGCCGGTGCCCTCTATGCGCTTGGCTTTTCGTCGAACTTCATCGAGTTCGTCCACATCTACTGGGAGGGGTTGCCCGCCGGCCAGGTCGCCACGACCGCATACGCGCTGGGCGCGGCCGCGCTGTTCATCGCGCTGAACGCCCTCTCGACGGAGGCCAGCGGCGGCGCCGAGACAGTCATCACGCTGGCGAAGGTGGCGATCCTGGCGGTGTTCGTCGCTGCCGGCATCGGCGCCGTCGAGACCGGCGAGTTCGTCCCGCTGTTCCCCGCCGACGCCGGCGCAACGTCGGTCCTGCCGGCGATGGGGCTGACCTTCATCGCCTTCCAGGGCTACGACCTCATCGCGACCGTCACCGAGGAGGTCGAGAACCCACAGAAGAACATCCCGCGGGCCATCTTCCTGAGCCTGGCCGCGACGGTCGTCATCTACCTCCTCGTGGTGTTCGTCGCCGTCGGCTCCCTGGGTGCCGACCGGCTGGGAGCGGCAGGCGAGACGGCCATCGCCGAGGCCGCCGCGGGCTTCATGCCACCCCTTCCCGTGCTGGGGACCGGCGCCGCTCTCATCGTCTTTGGAGCCGTCTTCTCGACGATCAGCGCGCTGAACGCCGTCGTCATCGGCTCCAGCCGGGTCGCCTTCGCGATGGGGCGGGAGGGACAGCTCCCCCGGCGGCTCGGCCAGATCCACCCCCGCTTTGGCACCCCCTTCCTCGCCGTCCTGTCGAGTGCGGTCGTGATGTTCGTCGCGACGATCGTCGTGCCCATCCGCGTGGTCGGCAACCTCGCCAGCCTGTTCTCGCTTTTGGGCTTCATCATCGTCAACGTGAGCGTCATCCGTCTCCGGCGGACGAAACCGGACCTCTCGCGGCCGTTCTCGATCCCCTTCTACCCGATTCCGCCGCTTTTGGGGATCGGCTTCAACGCCCTGCTCGGGCTGTTCATTTCGCCGCGAACCTGGCTGATCGCGCTGGGGTGGCTGGTCGTCGGCGCCCTTGTGTACCTCGCGTGGCAACGCTACAAGACATCGACACCCCAAACGTATCCAACGACAGGAGACTGACCATGAGTGCAGACCTGACCGTCGCCGTCGCCGGTGGCGGCCGACTCGGCTTCCGGACCGCACAGTTGCTCCACGACCGCGGCCACAAGGTCGTCATCGTCGAGCGCGACCACGGCCGGTGCAAGCAACTCAACGACGCCTGGATCGGGACCGTCATCGAGGGTGACGCCTCGCGGCCGGACGTCCTCGCACAGGTCGACCCCGACCGCTGTGACACCCTCGCAGCGATGACGGGCGACCCCGCGACCAACGCCGGCATTTGCCTGGCCGCCGACCGCATGACCGACGTCCACACCGTGATGCGCGTCGACGACTACGAGGCCGTCGAGGCCTACGAGGACGTCGCCGACCGGGTGCTGTCCCCGACCGACACCGCCGCACGGACCGTCGCCAACGAACTCGTGGGAGCGGGTGTCCGGTCGGTCGAGGCCGTGACCGCCGACCTCGAAATTCTCGAAATCGAGGTGGCGACCGGCGCCCCGGTCGCGGGCAGGCACCTCGAAACAGTCGGCTTCCCCGAGGGGACGCTCATCATCGCCGACGCCGACGGCGGCCACGTCAGCGGCGCCGAGACCGTCCTGGACGCGGGCAACCGCTACCTCGTGGCGACCGAGGCCGGCGTCAAGCGGGAGGTCCTGAACCTCCTGCGCGGGTGACCCTCGGGTGATGTCCTCCGACGGTCCGTTCCCCGACTCGCCGTGGACCCACCCCGCGACCAACGTCCTCGTGACCGTCATGGACGTCTCGACGTTCCTCCTGGCGTTTTTCGTGGTGCCCTACGTCTTCCGTCCGGTCCTGCAGGAGGCGCTGTCCCCGACGGTGCCCACGGCGGTCGAGAAGTCGAACCACGTCGTCGTCTGCGGGCGTCCCGGCCAGGCCGAACGCCTCATCGAGGAGTTCGAGGTACGCGACGTCGAGTACGTGATCGTCGCCGGGTCCGGGTCGGACGCACTGGCCCCCAAAGACGAGGACCGGCCGGTGATCCACGGCGACCCGACCGAGGCGGGGGTCCTCGAACTCCCGGGCGTTTCGGCCGCGGAGCGTCCCGGGGTCGTACCCGAGTACGGGTTCGGCGGACGGGCTCTGGTAGCGGATGGTACCCCCCGGTTTCACGACGGTCACGAGGTCCTGTGAGTGTTCCAGCAGCGCCTCGAACCACTCGCGTTGTTCGGTGTCGGTCCGCTCGCAGACGTGGTTGCTGATATGTGGGCGGCCGTCGAGTTCGGTCGTCGACGCTGACATCTCCGCCGGGATGATGTCCCCGCGCTTGCAGTAACATGACCTCGTCAGTCCAGCCCTCGCCCTCCGCGATAGGGATGTTCGAAAGTCATTA